>JBJMIP010000252.1:0-10502 GCA_045806825.1 Marmoricola sp. | reverse complement strand
TGCGGGTCCGTCACCGGGTTTCGAGGCCACTGCGCTCGTGCCTCGCTCCGCGGCACCTCAACCACCGCCAGCTCGACGATCGCGTACGGCAGGAAAAGCTGCACCATCGGGCCGATGGCCAACGCGTAGAGCAGGGTGCCGGGACCGACCGTGCCGCCGAGGAAGAACCCGATGACGACGACGGTGACCTCGAGGCCGGTGCGGACCAGCCGGACCGAGACCCCGGTACGCCGGTGCAGGCCGGTCATCAGCCCGTCGCGCGGTCCCGGTCCGAGCTGCGAACCGATGTACAGGGCCGTGGCCAGGCCGTTCAGGGCGACCCCGGCCACGGTGAGAGCGACCCGGGCGGCGAGCGCGTCGGGCTCTGCGATCAGCGCCAGGAACACGTCCGCGGCCAGGCCGATCAGGACGGCGTTGGCGATGGTGCCCAGACCGGGCAGCTCGCGGATCGGGATCCACAGCAGCAGGACCACGAAGCTGACCACGATCAGCGCGGTTCCGATGTCGATCGGCAGGTGGTCGGCCAGGCCCTGGTGCAGGACGTCCCACGGCGCGTTCCCGAGGGTGCCTCGGATGATCATCGCCAGCGTGAGCCCGTAGAGGACCAGCCCACCGATCAGCTGGGTCAGCCGTCGGGTCAGGCGACCCGCACGCAGCTGCTCGACCGGTCCGAGCCGGGCGAGCTCGCGCGCAGGCGCGGTAGGGATCCGTGCGTCAGCGCGGAAGGACACGGTTGATCAGCCTGTGCAGCCGCCGGCGAGGCCGGCGACCCAGCGGCGGGGTGCCCATGCGGGAGGTGTTGTCGAAAGCAGCCATGGCACAAGATTGGCTCAGATTGGCCTGGTCTTAAATAGCCAATCGTGTTTAACTGGTCTGTATGACGCAGGCCACTTCTCGTACGATCGCCGCGAACCGTGTTGCCGGCCTGATCGGCGACTTCAACCGCGAACCGGCGTACAAGGGGCTGGCCGAGGCCATCCGGGTGCTGATCACCGACGGGCGTGTCCCGGTCGGCGTCCGGCTCCCCTCCGAGCGCGAGCTCACCGACGCCCTGGGCGTCAGTCGCACCACGGTGACGCGGGCGTACGCCGAGCTGCGCGAGATCGGCTTCCTGGTCTCGCGGCAGGGCTCGGGCAGCATCGCCAGCCTGCCGGCCTCGCGCGCCTTCCGCGGTGACCACCTGCTCTTCCCGGGTGACGCGGGCGAGGGCGAGATCGACCTCACCTGTGCCGCCCCGGCCTCGACGTCGGGCGTCACGGCCGCCTACGAGCGGGCCCTCGGCGAGCTCCCGGCGTACCTCTCCGGGATCGGCTACTACCCCTCAGGCCTCCCGGTGCTGCGCGAAGCCGTGGCCGAGCGGCTCACCGCGCGGGGTCTGGCGACCACGCCCGAGCAGGTGATGATCGTGCCCGGGGCGCTCTCCGGTGTCGCCGTCGCGGCCCGCGCCCTGGGCGGACGCGGCACCCGCACGCTGATCGAGAGCCCCAGCTACCCGAACGCGATCGCGACGTTCCGCGAGACCGGTGCGCGGTTGCTCTGCAGTCCGATCGGCCGCGAGCAGGCCGACGTCGGAGACCTGGTCAGCACCATCGACCAGGTCCGACCGGCGCTGGCGTACCTGATCCCGGACTTCCACAACCCGACCGGGCACCTGATGGGCAACACCGCCCGCGAGCAGGTCGCCGCACGTCTGCGCAAGCACGGGACCGTCACCATCGTCGACGAGTCGATGGTGGACCTGCCTCTGGACGGCCAGCAGATGCCACGGCCGTTCGGCTCGTTCAGCAGTGACTCGATCACGGTCGGGTCGGTGAGCAAGTCGTTCTGGGGAGGCCTGCGGGTCGGCTGGCTGCGGGCACCGGCCGAGCGGATGGACGCCATGGTCCGCTCACGCCTGAGCCTCGACCTCGGCGTGCCCGTCCTCGAGCAGCTGGTGGCCGCCGACCTGCTGCGCAACGGCGAGGCACTGCTCGAGCAGCGTCGCACCTACCTCCGGGAGAACCGCGATGCGACGCTGGCGGCGCTTGCCGAGCACCTCCCGACCTGGAAGGTCCGGGCGCCGAGCGGCGGGCTCTGCTTGTGGTGCGAGCTGCCCTCGTCCGGGTCCAGCGACCTCGCGCCGCGCGCGGCCGACCAGGCGGTGCTCCTGGCCACCGGCCCGGCCTTCGCGCCCGAGGGCGGGCTCGACCGCTTCCTGCGGGTCCCGTACACCCAGCCGGCCAGCGTGCTGGTCGACGCGATCGCCCGCTTGGGCGAGGCGTGGCGCAGCACCCTGGCCGAGGACCCGAGCGCCCGCGGGCACGACGAACCGACGATGGTGGCCTGAGCGGGTCGTTACTTCCAGACCCGCAGGTAGCTGACCTGCAGGGTGGAGGGGAACGGCGTGGCGCTCGTCGGCTTGTTGGTGGTCAGGCCGAACGCCTGGGTCAGCGAGATGAGGTAGGGCGTGTTGAACGGCGCACCGCCGCTGTTGGTCAGGCAGGTCTTGCCGTCATAGCTGATCCTGATCGACTTCGCGGCCCACTCCAGCGTGTAGACGTGCCAGTCCCACGGGTTGCTGATGGTGCAGTAGTTGTTGGTGGCCGTCGACGGGTTCAGCCACGACGTGCCGGTGTGCAGGTACGGGATCGCCCGGTCCGGGTACTGGCTGAACCACTCGGCGACGTCGAGCTCGCCGGTGATCGGCCAGAGTGCGCCGTTGGAGCCCTTGGGCCACATCCAGAACGACGCCTGCAGCCCCGGCCGGGTGGTGTAGGACCACTTGGCCCGGATCTGGTACCGCCCGTAGGTCTGGGCGAAGTGACCGATGGTGCTGATCGTGGCCGAGGTGCCGGTGGCCGTGTACGACCCGTTCCCCGTCGCGCACTGGAAAGCCGCCGTACGCCGCGTGGTCAGGCGCAGGATGCCGTTGGCGACCGCGATGTTGTTCGGGCTGTTCACGAAGCAGTCGTCGCGGGTGCCGAAGTTGGCGGTCCTGCTGGTCAGCACGGTCCAGCGGTTGGGGCTCAGGCTGGTCCCGTCGAAGTTGTCGACCCAGGAGCAGTGCCACGCGGTCCCGTCGGCCTTGCGCACGACCGTCGTGCCGCAGTTGGGCGAGATCGTCGTCGCCGCGGTGCCGGCAGGAGCCTCGGACACCGCGATCGCGAGCGCGAGCACGGCAGCGATGCCGAGAGCCGCCGCCTTGCGCGTGAACAGCCTGCTGGTCATTTGTTTCCCCACTTCTTGTCGCGGTCCGGCTCGCGGTGCAGGCGATCCGTCCCGGAGGACTCGCGCAACGTACCCGGCGCGATCGGGCGTGTCCGGCGTTTGACTGCAGACCCCCCGGTGGGGTCAGCCGGACATGTCCTGATTCAGGACCAGACCCGCACGTAGTCGACCTTGGTCGTCGCAGGCAGCGGAGTGCTGCCGGCGGCGTAGTCGTTGCCGGTCGAGCCGAGGCCCTGGGTGAGCGCGACCATGAACGGCGAGTTGAACGGGTACGGCTTCCAGTGGCCGACCGGTGTCCACGAGGTGTTCCTCAGGCAGGTCTTGCCGTCGTACTTGATCTCGATGGTGCTCGCGCTCCACTCGAGGACGTAGGTGTGGTACGCGCTCGGGTCGTCGATCAGGCAGTTGTTGTTGGTGACGTTCGGGTCGTACCACCAGGTCAGGTAGTGCAGGTACGGGATCGCCCGGTCCGGGTAGCGGCTGTAGAACTCGGCGAGGTCGATCTCGCCGGAGCCCGGCCAGGCCTCGGTGACCACGGTCGGCCAGAGCCAGAGCGCCGCGTGCACGCCGGCGACCTTCACGCCGGGGAACGCAGCGCGCACCTCGAAGCGGCCGTAGGCCTGCGAGAACCGGTTGTAGGTGCTCACGCTGGCCGCGGTCACGTCGGTGACGAACCCGCCACCCGGCTTGCTGCAGTAGAACGGGGCCGACTCGCGCCGGACCGTCAGGCTGAGCTCGCCGTCGGCCACCGAGACGTTGTTCGGCGAGTCGACGAAGCAGTCCTTGCCGGCCGTGAAACCGCTCAACGAGGTCTGCTGGGCGATCCACTTGGTCGGGTCCAGCGTGCTGCCGTCGAAGTCGTCGGAGAACGTGCACCTCCAGGCGCCGGCGCCGGCCTTGGCCAACGTCGGCCCGCAGTCGGGCGCAGCCGTGGCGGCCGCAGCCGGCCCCTGGTTGGGCACCAGGAGCGCACCGATCGCCAGCGCAAGCGCCAGCCCGACAGGAACGCGCAGGCGCGCAGGACGAGATGAAGACATCTTGAGGTTCCTCCCCACGAAGAACAGCTCTACAAGGGTCGACCAGTCAGGGGTGCAATCCGGACTCATCCACCAGAACGGTGCAAAACATACGGCAGTCGATCACCCGTGTACAGATGTTCACAGGTATTCACAGAAACGGCGGTTCCCGGAATTCATGACGCGGTTTCAGTCGGAAAGATCGACTCCGCGCACGGTCTCCGCGTCGATGGCCACCCGGATCTGCTCCAGCACCTCGGCCGGGACCGCGGAGTCGACCGAGAGCGCGACCAGCGCCTGGCCGCCCTTCTCGTCCCGGGCGACCTGCATGCCGGCGATGTTGACGTTCGCCTCCCCCAGGATCTGGCCGACCGTGCCGACCATGCCCGGGCGGTCCTCGTAGCGGAAGAACGCGAGGTGCTCGGTCGGTTCCAGGTCGACCTGGAACCCGTTCACCTCGACGAGCCGCTCGCGCTGGTTGATGCCGACGAGCGTTCCGGAGACGGAGAACTGCGACCCGTCGGCGAGCGTGCCGCGGATGGTGATCAGGTTGCGGTGGTCCGGGCTCTCCCCGTCGGTGACCAGCCGGACCGCGACACCACGCTCGGCGGCGAGCAGCGGCGCGTTCACGTAGGAGACCTGCTCCTCGACGACGTCGGCGAAGACGCCCTTGAGGGCGGCCAGCTCGAGCACCTTCACGTCGAACTCGGTGATCTCGCCGCGGACCTCGACGTCGATCGACTGCGCGACCTCGCCGGCCAGGGAGGTGAAGATCCGGCCGAGCTTCTCGGTCAGCGGGATGCCCGGGCGGACGTCCTCGGCGATGACACCGCCCTGGACGTTGACCGCGTCGGGGACGAGCTCGCCGCCCAGCGCCAGCCGCACCGACTTCGCCACGGCGATGCCGGCCTTCTCCTGGGCCTCGTCGGTGGAGGCACCCAGGTGCGGGGTTGCGACGACGTTCTCGAGCTCGAAGAGCGGCGAGTCGGTGCACGGCTCGGAGGCGAAGACGTCCAGGCCGGCAGCACCGATCTGACCGTTCTTCAGCGCGTCGTAGAGCGCCGACTCGTCGACGATGCCGCCGCGGGCCGCGTTGACCAGCACCAGGCTGGACTTGGCCTTGGCCAGCTGCTCGGCACCGATCAGGCCGACCGTCTCGGGGGTCTTGGGCAGGTGCACGCTCATGAAGTCGGCCTCGGCGAGCAGCTCGTCGAGGGAGACCATCCGGACGCCCATCTGGGCAGCGCGACCCGCCTGCACGTAGGGGTCGTAGGCGATGACGTTCATCCCGAAGGCCGAGAGGCGCTGCGCGACCAGGACGCCGATCCGCCCGAGGCCGACGATGCCGACGGTCTTCTCGTAGAGCTCGACACCGGTGTACTTGGAGCGCTTCCACTCGCCGTTGCGGAGCGCAGCGTGGGCCGGGCTGACGTGACGCGCCGCCGCCAGCATCAGCGCGACCGCGAGCTCCGCGGCACTGACGATGTTCGAGGTCGGGGCGTTCACGACCATCACGCCGCTCTGGGTCGCGGCCTTGACGTCGACGTTGTCGAGCCCCACACCAGCGCGGGCGACCACCTTGAGGCGCTTGGCCACCGCGAGGGCCTCGGCGTCGATCTGGGTGGCCGAACGGACCAGCACCGCGTCCACGTCGACGATCGCGGGCAGCAGCTCGGCGCGGTCGGCGCCGTTGCAGCTGCGGATCTCGAAGTCGGGGCCGAGGGCCTCGACGGTCGCGGGGCTGAGTTCTTCGGCGATGAGTACGACGGGCTTGCTCACGTCAGGTGTCCTCGGATGTTGGCGAGTCAACAGAGTTTGGGCTGCCCACGTGCTGGGCGCCGTGCACGACGTTGTGCCCGAGCCGGAACTCTACCGGACTCCGCGCGGGCGCCCGGGCGGGTTCCCCGATCCGAGAAAGCGCCCCAGAATGGACGAAGGCCCCCGCAAGTATGAGTTGCGGGGGCCTTCTATGACCGGATCACGGTGACTCTTCCGATCGACCGATCCTCTGCTCCGACCCACCGACTGTCACCTCGTCGGCTGCTGCGAGTTGCCCCGCAACCAGATCTTCGCTTCGGTCCGATCCCGCATTCCCCGAGGGGTTTGCGTGAGAGATTTCTACGTCCGCGGCCGCCACCTTGGCAAGGGGGTTTCCCCAACTATTTTGGGGAATTCTCCGTCCTCGGCGTGTCCTCCACAGAACGGCTCACGCCGTCCACAGGAACAGCGGGTTCTCCACAGGAACCGGGTCCTGCCTGTGGATCGTTCAGTCGGTCCCGGACTCCATCGCCGCGTCGTCGAGGATCGCCTCGGCGTCCGCGTCGACGTCGGCGACGACCGCGATCTGGTCGAACCCGCCGGCCGGAAGCTCGCCGAACAGGGTGCCGTGCTCGACCAGCACCGTCCCCTGGTCCAACGGCTGACCGGCGTACAGCTCGAGCTTGGCACGGCTGTCCGCGATGTCGAGGTTGCGCATGGTCAGCTGGCCGATCCGGTCGACCGGCCCGAAGGCGGCGTTCTCGACACGCTCCATCGACAGCTTCTCGGGGTGGTAGGAGAAGTGCGGACCCTCGGTCCTGGTGATCGTGTAGTCGTCACCCCGACGCAGTCGCAGCGTGACGGTGCCGGTGACCAGCGAGGCGATCCAGCGCTGGATGGACTCGCGCAGCATCAGCGCCTGCGGGTCGAGCCAGCGGCCCTCGTAGAGCAGCCGGCCGAGCTTGCGGCCCTCGAGGTGGTAGTTGGCGAGGGTGTCCTCGTTGTGGATCGCGTTCAGCAACCGCTCGTACGCCGCGAACAGCAGCGCCATCCCCGGTGCCTCGTAGATGCCCCGCGACTTCGCCTCGATGATCCGGTTCTCGATCTGGTCCGACATCCCGAGGCCGTGCCGGCCCCCGATCGCGTTCGCCTCGAGGACGAGTGCCACCGGGTCCTCGATCCGACGGCCGTTGATGGCCACCGGCCGACCCGCCTCGAAGCTGATCGCGACGTCCTCGGTCTCGATCGCGACCGACGGGTCCCAGAACTTCACGCCCATGATCGGTTCGACGGTCTCCAGGGAGACGTCGAGGTGCTCCAGCGTCTTGGCCTCGTGGGTGGCGCCCCAGATGTTCGCGTCCGTGGAGTACGCCTTCTCCACCGAGTCCCGGTAGGGCAGGTTGCGCTCGAGGAGCCACTGGCTCATCTCGTGACGGCCACCGAGCTCGGCCACGAAGTCGGCGTCCAGCCACGGCTTGTAGATCCGCAGCTCCGGATTGGCCATCAGCCCGTAGCGGTAGAACCGCTCGATGTCGTTGCCCTTGTACGTCGAGCCGTCGCCCCAGATGTTGACGTCGTCGGACTGCATGGCCCGGACCAGGACGGTGCCGGTGACGGCGCGGCCCAGCGGGGTGGTGTTGAAGTAGGCCTTGGCGCCCGAACGGATGTGGAAGGCGCCGCAGGCGAGCGCGGCCAGGCCTTCCTCGACCAGCTGCGGCTTGATGTCGACGGCACGGGCGATCTCGGCGCCGTACTCCTGCGCGCGCCCCGGGACACCGGAGATGTCGGGCTCGTCGTACTGGCCGATGTCCGCGGTGTAGGTGCACGGGATCGCACCCTTCTCGCGCATCCAGGCGACAGCGACGGAGGTGTCGAGACCCCCGGAGAAGGCGATGCCGACGCGCTCGCCGACGGGGAGACTGGTGAGGACCTTGGACACGAGAAAAGTATGCATGACCTTGCATGATCATGCAAAACCTCAGGGCGAGAGTCAGACCGCGCAGCCGTCCGGCCCGCAGACGTCTCCCCCGCCCACGAGGTCGAGCCTCGGGTGCGCGTCGTCCCAGGCCTTCTGCAGGACCTGGACGAACGTCTCGGCCGGCTGTGCGCCCGGTACGCCGTACTTGCGGTCGATCACGTAGAACGGGACGCCGGTGGCGCCGAGCGAGACGGCCTCGCGGATGTCGGCCTCGACCGCGTCGGCGTACTCGTCGTTCGCGAGCACCGCGCGCACGCGGTCGGCGTCCAGGCCGACCGCGACCGCGATCCGGACCAACGTGTCCGCGTCGGCCACGTTCGCCACCTGCTCGAAGTAGGCCGAGAGCAGCGCCTCCTTCAGGCGGCCCTGCAGCTGCGGTCCGCCCGTCTCGAGGGCCAGGTGCAGCACCCGGTGGGCGTCGACCGTGCTGACGCGCAGGGATTCCGCGTGGCGCCAGACCATGCCCTCCTCGGCCGCCACCGCCTCGACCCGGTCGATCATCGCCTGTCCCGCCTCCGGGCCGCCGCCGTACTTGCGTCCCAGCGCCTCGGCCACCGTCTCGACCGGTACCTGCGGCGCGGACGGGTCGAGCTGGAAGGAGCGCCAGACCACCTCGATCTCCTCGGTGGGCAGCCCGGACGTCGCGATGGCGGTCTCCAGACGGCGCTTGCCGATGTAGCACCACGGGCAGACGACGTCGCTCCAGATCTCGATCTTCACGTGCGGAGAACAGGTTGACGATTCACATTGTTCCCGTCGGGTACCCCTGGTCGATGAAGCTCGACGTGCGCCGCTCGTTCACGACCGCCTGCCCACCGGGGATCGCGTTCAGCTACCTGGCCGACTTCCGGCACGCCGAGGTCTGGGACCCCGGAACCGTGGAGTGCACCCTGGTCTCAGAGCAGGTCGGACCGCAGGCGGCCTACCGGAACGTCTCGGAATTCCTGGGCCGCAGGACGAAGCTGGACTACGTCACGCTCGAGCACCGGCCGGTCGAGCGGCTGCACTTCCAGGGCACCAACGACTCCTTCACCGGAGACGACCGGATGACGTTCGCCGAGCACCCGGACGGGACCGAGATCGAGTACCACGCCACCTTCGAGCTGCGCGGCTCCGCCCGGCTGGCGCTCCCGGTCGTCGCTGCCTACCTGCCGTTCCTGGCGACGAGGACGATCCGGCAGCTGAACGACACCCTGGACGGCCTGGCCGCCTGACCCCGAGGTACCCCGGGGTCGCCTCAGGGTCAGGTCCAGCGTTCTCCCCGATGCGTCCGGGAGTCTGCGTGGACGAGGCTCGGGCCATGATCACAGTCGAATCCCTGACCAAGTCCTACGGCGGCTTCACGGCCGTCGACGACGTCTCGTTCTCGGCCCGTGCCGGGCGGGTCACCGGCTTCCTGGGCCCGAACGGCGCCGGGAAGTCCACCACGATGCGGATGATGGTCGGCCTCACCACGCCGACCTCGGGAGCCGCAACCATCTCGGGGCGCGCCTTTGCCGACCTCCCCAACCCGGGTCTGGAGGTCGGCGTCCTGCTGGACGCCTCCGCCCAGCACGCAGGGCGCACCGGCCGGGAGATCCTCGGCATCGCCCAGCGCACCATGGGCCTGCCGAAGGCCCGGGTCGAGGAGATGCTGCACAAGGTCAGCCTGACCGAGACCGAGGCCGAGCGGCGGGTGAAGAACTACTCGCTGGGCATGCGCCAGCGGCTCGGGATCGCCACGGCCCTGATCGGCGACCCTGAGGTGCTGATCCTCGACGAGCCGGCCAACGGCCTGGACCCCGCCGGCATCCGCTGGATGCGGGACCTGCTGCGCGAGTACGCCGACAAGGGCGGCACCGTGCTGCTCTCCTCGCACCTGCTGCACGAGATCGAGGTCATCGCCGACGACCTGGTGGTCATCGGCAACGGCCGGATCGTGGCGCAGGGCACCAAGGCCGAGCTCCTCGCGGCGGCTGGCACGGTGGTCCGCGCCGACCGCTCGCTGGACCTGGCCGCGGCCATCCGCGGCGCCGGTCGGACCTGCACCGTCGACGCCGACGGCACCGTGCGCACCGAGGTCGACGCGGCCACGGTCGGCCGGCTCGCCCTCGAGGCCGGCGTGGCCCTGACCGAGCTCCGGGCCGGCGACGGCGCCGGTCTGGAGGAGATGTTCCTGGAGCTCACCGCCGAGACCCAGCGGGAGATCCGTCCCACCCACGAGAGGAGCGCGGCATGAGCGCCGCCACTGCAACCCTGGAACGTCCGGCACGGGCGACGCGTGCCGCCCGGAAGATCGACCCGATCCCGATGACCCGCCTGGTCGGCGTCGAGATCTCGAAGATGTTCAACACCCGATCGGGCTTCTGGCTGCTGACCAGTGTCGGCATCACCGCCACCATCGCCACCATCGCCACCATCCTGTTCGCCCCCGACGACACCCTGGGGTACGGCAACTTCGCCGCCGCGGTCGGCTTCCCGATGTCGGTGATCCTGCCGATGATCGCGGTCCTGGCGATCACCAGCGAGTGGAGCCAGCGCACCGGCCTGACCACCTTCACCCT
>JBJMIP010000251.1:0-4999 GCA_045806825.1 Marmoricola sp. | reverse complement strand
TACGCCCAGGGCACCACGCTCTAATCGCCGAGTGGGCCCGAACTCCCCCTCGAGTGGGCCCAAACCCGCCGCCGGCTGTCAGGCGTTGGTGCCGTGGAGGTTCTTGGCGGTCGGGGAGGCCTTGACCTCGCCCGGGTCCGGGTAGGTGCCGAAGAGCCGGTCCGCGGTGGAGGTGCTGGTCACGGTGAACCAGTAGTGCTCGTTCTTGTAGTGGTGCAGCCGGTGGTTGCGCCAGATCGCCTTGTAGGTGGCGCTCTTCGGCTTGTAGTCGCTGTGGATCAGGTAGTGCGACCACTCGTAGATCAGGCCGGTGGCAGCGGTCGCGAACAGGAACGTCAGGCCCTGGCCCAGGCGCGGGAACACGTAGATCGCGATCGCGAATTCTCCGGCGATGACCGCGATCAGCGAGCGCCACGGGATGAACACCAGCGGGATGTTGCGCGGGTCGGCGTGGTGGCGCCGATGGTCGCGGGCGAGCTCGCTGTCGACCTTGATGCCAGCGACCTTGAACGGCTTGAAGTGCAGGATGAACACGTGGATGACCCACTCCAGCACGGGGAAGGTGACCACCAGGATCACCGGCGCCCAGAGGTCGGCTAGGCGCCAGTCGCCCTCGGCGACCCGCCACGCCCCGGCACTCACCAGGGTCGCCAGGATCATCCACGGGCTGGGGTGGCGCAGGAACTCGGTGAAGGTCTCGCCGAGCCCGACCGTCGCGCGGCGGGACCCGGTGATCCGGGCCTCCTCGCTCGCCAGGCGTTCCTGGGCGAGTGCCTCGATCTCGGGGGAGGGCTTGGTCATGACGGTTCTCCTTCGGTGTTCGTCTCCGGGTCGTCCTCGACCGCGGCGAGGAAGTTCACGATGGCCTCGGTGGCAGGGCGCAGCAGGGCGTCGGCCGCTGCCGCTGCCTCCTCGCCACGGCCGGCAATCAGGGCAGTGCTGACGGCTCGGTAGCCGTCCAAGTTGCTGACCTCGCCGTCGAGCAGCGGCGCCAGGGGCTCGATCGCCGGCTCGTAGGCCTGGCGGAGGTTGTTGAACATCAACCGGAAGACGATCGAGTCCGCGCAGTCGACCACGGCGTCCCAGAACGCCAGGGCGGCGTGCTGGCGCTCGACCGGATTCCCCGCGGCCTCCAGGTCGGTCAGGGAGGTCGCGAGCGCCTGGCGAGCCCCCTCGGGCGCCTTGGCGCCTCGTTCCGCGGCCAGGCGGGCCACGTCCGGGGCGATCGCCAGCCGAGCCTCGATGATGCTCCGGGCCACCGCGGTGTCCAGCTCGCCGTTGCGGACCAGCAGCCGGGGGAGCAGATCGAGCCCGGCGTGCTTCTGGAAGTCGCGGACGGTGGTCGACCCGCCGTGGCGGACCTCGACCAGCCGGGTGGCGGACATGCGCTGGAGGGCCTCGCGTACGGCGGGCCGCGAGACCCCGAGCAGCTCCGCGAGCCGCCGTTCGCTGGGAAGGGCCTCGCCGGGCTCCAGGGAGCCGTCGACGACCGAGCTGATCAGCTGCTCGAAGACGTCGTCGGGGACGAGGCGCTTGGTGATCCGGGTCAATTCCACGTGACCACCTAACCTGCGAAGAGGTCAGGTGGTCAAGTGGTCAGACCAGTCTATTTTCGCTCCACGGGGTGAGGGGCCTCACTCGTAGCAGCCCTGGCTGCCGTCGAGCACCATGCTGATGTTCTGCAGCGCGCCGTCCTGGTTGAAGTCGAACCGGTAGAAGGTGGTGTCGCTGATCGGCACCTTGTACCAACCGAAGCCCGTCTTCGTCGCCTCCGGATATGCCTTCTTGAAGGTGTCGAGCAGATCTCCGGTGCGGACGCCCCGCGGAGTGACCTGGTCCTTCTGCGCGAACAGGGCGACCACGCCCCGGTCCGGGTTCACCGACAGGTAGCCGACGACGTGGGTGCTCCCGTCCGCATCCGTCACGTCCGGGAAGCCCTTCGGGTTCACGGTCCGGCAGTAGTCGGTCCCGTCCGTGCTCGCCGCGCTGACGGTGCCCCCGGCGGCACGCACCTCGTCCATGGTCATCCCGAGCTGAATCCCGGCGTCCGAGTCCGGGCCCAAGACCTGCTTCGGCCCGTAGCACTCGCCGGCGAACCCGTCCGGCACGCTGAAGCGCGTCAGGTCACCGCAGACCCACTCGTCCTGGGTGCCCAGCGCCTCCTTCCAGGCGCCGTTCTGGATCGACCAGAGGGCCTCATAACCGCCGCAGCTGTTGACCCCGCCGAGCGCGAAGCCGTCGCTGTCGTACTTGGTGACGGTGACGCCGTGGTAGGCGCCGGAGCACTTGGAACCGTCCTCGACGGCCTTCTGCAGGGTCGCCGCGATGAAGGTCTTGAACTCGCTGGTCGTTCCGGTGAGCTTCTCGACGTCGGCCGCAGTCTTCACCTCGACCCCGTTGCCCGGGAACGTGATCACGGTCGGGGTCGGCTCAGGCGTCTGGGTGACGGTCGGCGGTCCGGTCGGCGGAGCGACGGAGCCTTCGTCCTTGGTCGCGATCAGCGCGGTCGGGATGACCGCGGCTGCCACCACGACGGCAGCGATCGCGCCGTACATGGTGTTCTGGCGCCGCCGGCGCTGGTCGCCGAGGCGACGCACGGAGGCGGGATCGAGCGGGTTCACGGCAATACCTCCGGTCCCGAAGGTCTCGAGCTGCTGGATGGGGTCCGGGGTCGGCCCGGAGAGCTGGTCAGACATGGTTGGCTCCGTTCGCGGTCGCCTCGGTGCCGGCCGGGGCCAGCAGGGTCGCCAGGGCGGCTCGGCCACGCGAGAGGCGGGCCTTGATCGTTCCCTCCGGTACGCCGACCTCGCGGGCGACGTCGCTGACCGGGAGGTCGCAGAGGTGGTGCAGCACCAGTGCCTGGCGCTGCTTGTCGGGAAGGTTCTTCAGCGCGGCCACCAGGGCGACCCGGTTCTCGTCCGCCGGCGCGGTGTGAACCGCGGGGGAGACGGCCCGGTCGGCCGGACGCTTGGCGAGTCCCTTGCGCCGCCAGCGGCTCACCGCCAACCGGTACGCCGTGGTGCGGACCCAGGCGTCCGGGTGCTCGGCCCGGGACAGCTTGCCCCGGTGCTGCCAGGCACGCACGAAGGCCTCCTGGACGCACTCCTGCGCTTCGTCACGATCCCCGATCATCGCGTAGATCTGACCGGTGATGCGGCTGAAGGAGGAGGTGTAGAAGTCGTCGAACTCCGCCTCGTCCATGTTCCGTCCGTTCTCGAGTGGTGATGTTGCCGGAGATACGCACGGGAGCGGGCAAGGGTTGCACTCCCAGAGGACTTTCTCACGCAGAAGAGCCCGGAAGTTTCCTTCCGGGCTCTTCTACGAAGCGTGGCGCTGGGGTGACCTCTAGTGCGAGGGCCGCAGGCTCTCGTCCGAGACGTCGTGACGACCGTCGAACTGGTGGCCGTCGGCCGCGTGGCCCTCGAGGGGAGCGTCGTGCTCGTGCTCGAGCTCGGCGTGGTGGTGACCCTCCTCGAGCTCCTCGACGGTCGGCTTCTGCACGTTGGACGCGAACCAGGCCTGCGACGCCTTGGCCCGCAGCTCGTCGAGCTTGAGCTTGCGCGCCGGCACGCCGTTCGCGTCGGTCCCGCTGATGCCCACGTACACCTCGTCGCGATCGCGCGCGGTGAGGCTGTAGGCGTGGTCGGGGGACAGCGGCAGGTGCTTCTCGGAGTAGCCACCGACAGCGTCGCGCATGATGACGCCGCTCTCGTAGCCGTGCAGCAGCATGTCGTTGTCGTGACGCTGCAGCGAGATGCACCAACGCTTGGTGAGGATGAACACGAGCGGCGGGATCACGAAGATCGCTCCACGCATGAAGTACGTGATCGTGTTCAGGTCGAGGTGGAACGTCGTCGCCAGGATGTCGTTACCGCCAGCGGCCCAGAGCAGGCCGTAGACCGTGATCATCATTGCCAGGAATGCGGTCCGGGTCGGAGCGTTGCGCGGACGCTGGAGCAGGTGGTGCTCCCGCTTGTCGCCGGTGACCCACTGCTCGATGAACGGGTAGGCGAGCACGATCATCAGCAGCGCGATGGGCGCGACCTGGCCGGGCAGGAAGATGTTCCAGCTCATCGTGATGCCGAAGATGTGCGTCTCCCAGCCCGGCATGATCCGGAGCAGGCCTTCGGCGATACCCATGTACCAGTCGGGCTGCGAGCCCGCGGTGACCTCGGAGGGGTTGTACGGACCGAAGCGCCAGACCGGGTTGATGGTCATCAGACCACCCATCAGGGCGACGGTGCCGAACACGATGAAGAAGAAGCCACCGGCCTTCGCGGCGTACACGGGCATCATCGGGTAACCGACGACGTTCTCCTCGGTACGGCCAGGGCCAGGCCACTGGGTGTGCTTGTGGTAGACGAGCAGCAGCATGTGCGCCGCGATGAGCGCCAGCAGCAGGCCCGGGATCAGCAGCACGTGGGCGATGTAGAGGCGCGGGATGATGACGTCGCCCGGGAACTCGCCGCCGAACATGAAGAACGACATGTACGAGCCGAGGACCGGGGTCGCCTTCACCAGGCCGTCCGCGATCCGCAGACCGGTGCCGGACAGCAGGTCGTCAGGCAGCGAGTAGCCGGCGAAGCCCTCGAGGATGCCGAGCAGGATCAGCACGCCGCCGATCACCCAGTTGAGCTCGCGCGGCTTGCGGAATGCGCCGGTGAGGAAGACGCGCATCATGTGCACGAGCATCGCGGCGATGAACAGCATCGCGGCCCAGTGGTGCATCTGGCGCATCAGCAGACCGGCGCGGACGTCGAAGCTGATGTGCAGCGTCGACTCGTAGGCCTCGGACATCGGGATGCCGCGGAGCTGGTCGTAGGAGCCGTTGTAGACGACATCGCCCATGCTCGGCTTGAACCAGAGCGTCAGGAAGACGCCGGTCAGAAGCAGGATGACGAAGCTCCACAGGGCGATCTCGCCCAGCATGAAGGACCAGTGGTCCGGGAAGACCTTGCGGATCTGCTTCTTGGTCGCGGTCGCGATGCCGAGACGCTCG
>JBJMIP010000250.1:0-4694 GCA_045806825.1 Marmoricola sp. | reverse complement strand
GCGCCGGTGGCACCCCGGGTACGGCGTCCAGCTCGCCGACGCACCCGAGTACGACGGGCTCAAGGGGTACCAGGACGGAACGGTCGACCCCGCGTACGCCGCCCGGCAGCGCCCGCTCGTCGAGGGCATCCGGGCGCTGCTCGTCGCGACCCTGGGCCGGCCCGCGAACCTCGGCTGCTTCGGCCTGCACGAGTGGGCGATGGTCTACCGCAGCGATGCCTCGGCACCGACCGGGGCGATGAACGCGCTCCGGCACGCCTGGCCGCTGCGCCTCGGCGGTGAGGCGACCGACACCGTCGTCGAGGGGCACCGCGTCGGCTGCTCGCACTTCGACGCGTTCCGCTTCTTCACCGAGCCCGCCAGGCCGCTGAACGTGCTCCAACCGGGGCGCGAGGACCGGGTCTCGTTCGAGCAGCCCGGCTGCCTGCACGCCGGCATGGACCTCTACAAGCACGCCTTCCGGCTGAGCCCGCTGATCCCCAGCGAGCTGGTCGCCGACGCCTTCGAGCTGGCGTGGGACATCCGCGTCCTCGACATGCGCGCGGCGCCGTACGACTTCACCGGGGTGGTGCTCGAACCGTCCGGCGAACCGTGGACCCCGGTCCGGATCGAGACACCGGAGGGCAAGTCCGCGTACGCCGCGGCGCAGCGCGGCTTCAGTGAGCGCGCGCGGCCAATTAGGGAACGCCTGGTGGCCGAGTGCGACCGCATCTGTGGAAAACGTGCTTCGGAATTCTCGTAATGGTGTCTACTGGCACCTCGGCACCCGGCTGAGCAAACCAGCCGACTCGGGGAGACAGTGAACCGCGCGCACAGCCGAGGCGCGCGGTCTGCGGGGAGTAACAAGTGGGGATCAACCTGCCCGGGTGGCAACCGCGCGACTGGGTCGCGCCGTTGGAGCCTTGGACGACGTCGTACAACGTCGTCGTCGTGGGCGGCGGGCTGTCGGGCTGTGCCGCGGCGATCGCCGCGGGCCGCCGCGGCGCCCGGGTGGTGCTGATCGAGCCCACGCACATGCTCGGCGGCCAGATGACGGTGGGCGGTGTCGGCACGATCGACTACGCGCCCGGCTTCCGGACCAGCGTCGAGCAGGGCCTGTGGGGCGAGATCGTCCGCCGCATCCGGACCATCTACAAGGCCTACGGCATCACCGCGTCGGTCGCGCGGTACCGGCTCAACGACTCGCTGGCGGTCAACGCCCCGGTCGGCGACCGGGTGCTCACCGAGCTGTGCGACGGCGCGGGCGTCGAGATCCTCCGCAACTGCACCGTCCAGAGCGCCTCGGTCACTGACACCGGCGTCCGGCTCGAGACCACGGCCGGCACGATCACCGGGTCGGTCGCGGTCGAGGCGACCGAGGACGGGTCGCTGCTCGCGATGGCCGACTTCCCGTTCCGCGCCGGCAACAAGATCGGTCGCGGTTGGTCGCTGTCGGGAGCCCCGGCCAACATCCAGCGGTTCACCCAGTGCGGCGTCCTGCGGCGCTACGACCACGGGGTGCCGCCGCAGCTGCAGCTGCACATCCCGCCGCCGGGGTACACCGACATGCTGCCGGCCCTGCACAAGGTCTTCCCGTACCGCACCAGCTATCCGCCGGGATCGACCAAGAGCACGAACGACTTCGCCGGTTACCGGGCCTACCCCGACATCGCCGACCTGGTGAACTACGACGCCCTCGACTGGGCCGACATCCGGCGCACCTCGGTGAACAGCTCCAACGACGTGCAGATCACCACGGACTACCTCTCCGATGCCGCGTACCGCCGCGACCAGACCACCACCGCGCTGTACCGGACGCTCGGGATCATCTACTTCCTGCAGAACGACGTCGGCGTGAACTGGGCCGTCGCCCAGGACGAGGGCTTCGCCGAGGGTCCGAAGCTGCGCACGCTCGGCGTGACCCCGGACATGCCGTCGTGGGTCACCGACTTCCCCGTCAACGTCTACCTGCGCGAGTCGCGCCGGCTGATCGGCGCCTACACGCTGACAGCGAAACGGATCGACCGCGCGCCCGCGAACACGCCGGCCACCTGGTCGGCCCAGGCGCTCGCGCTCGGCACCTACGGCATCGACATGCACGGCAGCAAGGAGCCGGGCGACTTCGAGACCGACCTCGGCGAGTCCATCGCGGACGTCGACATCAACGACTTCGGTCCGTTCGCGATCCCGTTCGGGTCCTTCGTGCCGAAGGACAACCGGCGCCTGGTCGCCGCGGAGAAGAACCTGTCGATGTCCCGGATCGTCTCCGGCTCGGTGCGCGTGCACCCCTCGGTCACCGCGGTCGGCGAGGCGGCCGGCGTCGTCGCCGCCCTGGCGTGGAAGCAAGGTGTCGCCCCGCGGGTCGTGTCATACCAGGCGGCCCAGATCTCGCTGCTCAAGCACGGTGCACTGCTGCTGCCCTACCCGGTCTACGGCATCCCCGTCGGGCACCGCGACTACCCCGCGGTCGCGCTCGCGGTGCTGAACAAGAAGGTCTCCTACCGGATCGACAACGTGACCAACACGCTCCGGCTCACCAGCAGCCAGCTGTCCGCGGCCAAGTCCATCGGCGCCAAGCTGCTCGCCTCGTGGAAGGGTCCGCTGTGATCGAGAACCTGACCCTGTCCCGCCGTACGGTGCTGGGCGTCGGCACGACTGGAGCCGTGGCCCTGGTGGCCGGCGGTGCGCTGGCCTCGCCCGCGGGCGCCGTCGGCGCGCTCAACGCCACCCAGATCACCTCGGCGCAGACCCGGCTCAACAACCTCGGGTACTGGTGCGGTCCGGCCGACGGCACCGCGAACGAGCTGACCACCTGCGCGGTGCTCGCCTACCAGAAGGCCCGCGGCATGACGGTCGACGGCATCCTCGACTACGACGTGGCGGTCTCGCTCACGAAGACCCAACCCGCCCCGACCCGGTTCACCAACTCCGGCCTGGTCGTGGAGGTGGACCTCAAGCGCCAGCTCCTGCGGGTGGTCTCCAGCGGGAAGGTCACGCTCACCCTGCACGCCACCACGGGCGATGGCGACACCAGCTCCTTCGGCAGCCGCGGCGTCCTGAACCGGACCCCGGCCGGCAAGTTCCGGGTCCGCAAGGCCTCGGACGGGATCGTCACGAACTCGCTCGGCTCGCAGTACCGTCCGTTCGCCTTCCGCGGGGTCTACGCCGTGTTCGGGATGTCGGGGATCGCGGACGTGCGCGCCGCCAGCACTCCCGGCGGGGTCGCGGTGCACAAGGACGCGCTGGACCTGCTGGCCGGCAAGAACTACCTGACCAAGGGCCGCCTCATCGTCATCGGCTAGTCACCAGACCGGCGGATTCCGACCCACCCACGGTGCGGCGTCCTCCACCTGGGCGGCCAGGGAGAGCAGCAGGTCCTCGCGACCCGGAGCCGCCGCGAGCATGACGCCGACCGGCAGCCTGTCGGGAGTCTGGTGGAGCGGCAGCGAGACCGCCGGGCTTCCGGTCACGTTCCACATCGAGGTCCACGGGGTGAACCGCTTCTGCGCCTCGAAGTCGGCGGCGGGATCCTCGTCGTCCCGCAGAGCCCCGACCGGCAGCGGCGGCACCGCCAGCGTCGGCGTGAGCACGACGTCGTAGGGAGCGAGCTCGGCCAGGGTGCGCGCGGCGATCCGCCGCAGCTCGCCGAGCGCGAGCCCGAACTCCGGTCCGCCGATCCGCTCGCCCTTCTCCCCCAGCCAGCGCGTCAGCGGTTGCAGCAGCTCCCGCGCCGGGGCCGGGACGTTCACCGTCGAGAGCCCGGTGAGCACCGCCCAACAGATCTCGAAGACCGGTACTGCGTCACGGCTCATCGGCGGTTCGATGTCGACGACCTCGTGACCGAGCGACTCGAGCAGCCGGCTCGCGTCGTCCCAGGCGCGGACGCACTCGGCGTCGACCTCCGTCTCCGCGATCACCGGTACGACGAACCGGGCGACCCGGAGCCGCCCCGGCTCACGCTCGCACGCGGACAGGAACGAGGCGTCCGCCTCCGGGGCCCAGAACGGGTCTCCGACCGCACGGCCGGCCATCACGTCGAGGAACGCGGCTGCGTCCCTGACCGTGCGGGCCAGCGGGCCGGCGGTCGCCAAACCGGTGACCTCGCCGTACATCGGCGCACCGGAGATCCGCCCGCGGGTGGGCTTGAGCCCGACGATCCCGCAGCAGCTCGCCGGGATCCGGATCGACCCACCGCCGTCGGAGCCCTGCGCGATCGGGACCAGCCCGGCCGACACCGCGCTCGCGGCGCCGCCGCTGGACCCGCCGGCCATCCGGGTGGTGTCCCACGGGGTCACGGCGGGCGGTGCCACTGCCGACTCGGTGTAGCAGGGCGACCCGAACTCCGGGGTGTTGGTCTTGCCCAGACTGATCAGGCCGGCCGCCTCGATGCGCAGGACCAGCTCGTCGCTCTGCTCCGGGACGTAGTCGGCGAGGAGCCTGGAGCCGAACATCGTCCGCACCCCGGCGGTCGCGTTGAGGTCCTTGATGGCCGTGGGCACCCCGGCCAGCGGTCCCCCGTCGGTGCGGGCTGCGCGCTCCACGGCACGGTCGAGGCGCGGGGTCAACGTGACGAACGCGCCGAGCGACTCGTTGAGTCGCTCGACGCGTTCGGAGTAGTGCGCGACCAGCTCGGCCGAGGAGACCTCTCCAGCCCGGATGGCGGCGCCCTGCTCGAGGCCGGTCAGGTCGTGGAGCTCGCTCACAGAAGTGACGCT
>JBJMIP010000249.1:0-8559 GCA_045806825.1 Marmoricola sp. | reverse complement strand
GGTGACGTGATCGGTCTACCGACCGGCTCGACCCCGGTCGACTTCGCGTACGCCGTGCACACCGAGGTCGGCCACCACACGATCGGCGCCCGGGTGAACGGCCGACTCGTGCCGCTGGAGTCCAAGCTCGACCACGGCGACGTCGTCGAGGTGTTCACCTCCAAGTCGCCCAACGCCGGACCGAGCCGCGACTGGCTCGGCTTCGTGAAGTCCCCGCGGGCGCGGAGCAAGATCCGGCACTGGTTCACCAAGGAACGTCGCGAGGAGGCGATCGAGCAGGGCAAGGACCAGATCGCCCGGCTGATGCGCAAGGAGGGCGTCTCCCTCAAGCGGGTGATGACCCACGACTCCCTGACCCAGGTCGCCAACGACTTCCGGCTCGCCGACGTCTCGGCCCTGTACGCCGCGGTGGGCGAGGGCAACCTCGGCGCCCAGGCCGTGGTCCGCAAGGTCATCGAGATCTTCGGCGGTGCCGAGGGCGCGGCCGAGGACATGGCCGAGACCGTCACCATCACCCGGCCGCGGCGCCAGCCGAAGTCGACCGGCGACTCCGGGATCATCGTCAAGGGCGCCAGCGACGTGCTGGTCAAGCTGGCCAAGTGCTGCACGCCGGTGCCCGGCGACGACATCCTCGGGTTCGTGACCCGAGGCGCCGGCGTCTCGGTGCACCGCAAGGACTGCACCAACGCCGCCGACCTGCTCGGTCAGCCCGAGCGCCTGATCGACGTGGAGTGGGCGCCGACGTCGACCTCGACCTTCTTGGTGCAGATCATGGTCGAGGCCCTCGACCGGGCCCGGCTGCTCTCCGACATCACGCTGGTGCTCTCCGACCAGCACGTGAACATCCTCTCGGCGTCGCTGAACACCTCGCGCGACCGGATCGCGAAGAGCAAGTTCACCTTCGAGATGGGTGATCCCAAGCACCTGGGTGCGGTGCTGAAGGCCGTGCGCAGCATCGACGGGGTCTTCGACGCCTACCGCGTGACCCACTGATCACTTTCGGTGATTGAGGTGCGAGCGATCGGTGGTTGAGGTGCTCCGCAGCGAGGAACGAGCGGAGGAGCCTCGAAACCCGGTGAGATTCGCGCTCGGGGTCACGAGGTTTCGAGGCTCGCGCTAGCGCGCTCGCACCTCAACCACCGCTAGGCGAGCGGGTCCCGGTCAGCTGAACTCGGACGCCGTCTGCTTGGCCATCTCCAGGAACGCCCTGCGCGACTGCAGGTTCTCCTCGAGGTCCTTCACCTTCTTGGCGTCGCCAGCGCTGCGGGCCTTCTCCAGGTCCGCCTCGATCTTGGCGATCGCGTCCTCGAGCTGACCGACCATGCCGTCGGCGCGTGCCGACTTCTCCGGGTCGCTCTTCTTCCACTGCGCGTCCTCGAGGCCGCGGATCTCCTGCTCGACCTTGCGGATCCGGGCCTCCAGGGACTTGATCTGGTCGCGGGGCACCTTCCCGGCGGCGTCCCAGCGCTCGGAGATGTCGCGGAAGGCCTTCTTGGCGGCGGCCAGGTCGGTGACCGGGAGCAGAGCCTCGGCCTCGACCAGGATCGCCTTCTTCACCTCGGCGTTGGCGGCGAACTCCTGGTCCAGCTCGGCGTTCGCTGCGTCGCGGGCTCCGAAGAACTGGTCCTGCGCGCCGCGGAAGCGCTTCCAGAGGGCGTCGTCGATGTCCTTGGGTGCAGGGCCGGCGGCTTTCCAGTCAGCCATCAGATTGCGGTACTTGGTCGCGGTGCCGCCCCAGTCGGTGGAGTCGGCGAGCGCCTCGGCGTCCTTGACCAACCGCTCCTTGATCGCGCGGGCGTTGTCGCGCTGCTCGGAGACAACCGCGAAGTGCGCCTTGCGGGCACGGGTGTACGTGGTGCGGGCGCTGGAGAAGCGGTGCCAGAGCTCGTCGTCGGCGGCCTTCTCCAGGCGCGGCAGCTCCTTCCACTCCGCGAGCAGGTCGCGCAGCCGGTTGGCACCGTTGCGCCAGTCCGTTCCGGCCGCGATCTTCTCGGCCTCGGCGACGATCGCGCCCTTGCGCGTGCGGGACTCCTCGACCTTCGCGGCGCGCTCCTCGCGACGCTTCTCGCGCTGGATGCCGATGATGGGCTTGAGGGCGTTCAGGCGGGCGGTCAGACCGGTGAAGTCGCCCACGGCGTTCGGAACCTCGAGCTGGTCGGCGACCTTCTTGATCGAGGTGGTCGCCTCGTCGGGGGACATCGCAGCCGTGCGGACCCGTTGCTCGAGCAGGTGCACCTCGAACTCGAGGCCCTCGAAGCGCTTCGTGTAGAAGGCGAGTGCTTCTTCCGGCGTACCCTCCGGGTACTGCCCGACGACCTTCTCCTCGTCGCCGATGCGGACGTACACGGTCCCGTCCGCCTCGACGCGCCCGAAGCCGGCGCCTTCGTTGCCCTGCGCGGTCACTGTGACCCCTTCGTCGGTGATCGCTCCTGTGGGAGCACCAGTTGCGGGGTTCATCGTACGCATGACGAGCCGCGGTGTGGGGGCCAGTAGGCTGGGCCCGTTCGTCCGCCACCCCCTGAGCAGGAGATTCGTCAGTGCTGATCGCAGGCTTCCCGGCGGGTCCGTGGGGGACCAACTGCTACGTGGTGGCGACGGGGCCCGGCACGGAGTGCGTGGTGATCGATCCAGGCAAGGACGCGGCCGAGGGGGTGGACGCCGTCATCCGTGAGCACCGGCTCAAACCGGTCTCGGTCCTCGTGACGCACGGGCACGTCGACCACATGTGGTGCGTCGCCCCGGTCGCCGGCACCTACGACGCCACTGCCTACATCCACCCGAAGGACCGGCACCTCCTCGCGAACCCGATGATGGGCATGTCGGCCGAGACGACCGCGATGCTGCTGGGCGGCAAGTACGAGTTCGCCGAACCCGACCGCGTCGAGGAGATCGCCGATGCCCAGACGCTGGAGCTGGCCGGGCTGGAGTTCGTCGTCGACCACACCCCGGGGCACACCGAGGGGTCCGTGGTCTTCCGCACTCCCTACGGCGACCAGGACATCGCCGAGGTGATGTTCTCCGGCGACCTGCTCTTCCAGGGTTCGATCGGTCGTACCGACCTGCCCGGGGGAGACCACGCCACCATGCTGCGCAGCCTGCGCGAGAAGGTGCTACCGCTGGCCGACAACATCGCAGTCCTCCCGGGTCACGGGGAGCAGACCTCGATCGGCCAGGAACGGATGAGCAACCCGTTCCTGCTCGACCTCGTCGAGGACGGCACCGCCGGACAGGTCACCAGGGGACTCTGATGGCCGAGAAGATCAACGCCCCCAAGGGCGTTCCCGAGTACCTGCCGCCCGAGTCCGCGACGTTCCTGGCGGTGCACGAGGCCCTGGCCGCGCCGGCCATCGCCGCCGGCTACGGGTACGTCGAGCTCCCCGTGTTCGAGGACACGAGTCTGTACGTGCGCGGCGTCGGCGAGTCGACCGACGTGGTCAGCAAGGAGATGTACACCTTCACCGATCGGGGCAACCGTTCGTTGACACTGCGGCCCGAGGGAACCGCCGGCGTGATGCGGTCGGTGATCGAGCACAACCTCGACCGCGGCCAGCTGCCGGTGAAGCTCTGGTACCGCGGGGCCTTCTTCCGCGCCGAGCGGCCGCAGCACGGCCGCTACCGCCAGCTCCAGCAGTTCGGCATCGAGGCGATCGGGTCCGACGACCCGGCTCTGGACGCCGAGGTCATCACGATCGCCGACGACGGCTACCGCTCCCTGGGCCTGACCGGGTACCGGCTCGAGCTGACCTCCCTGGGCTGCCAGGAGGACCGGCCGACGTACCGGGCGCTTCTGGTCGAGTTCCTCGGCGGTCTCGACCTGGACGACGCCACACGCGAACGGGCGCGGATCAATCCGCTGCGCGTGCTCGACGACAAGAGGCCCGAGGTGCAGGCCCAGCTGGAAGACGCGCCGCTGATGCTCGACCACCTCTGCGAGGCCTGCGCCGAGCACTTCGCGTCGGTGCGTGCGCTGCTCGACCAGAACGGGGTCGCGTACGAGGTCAACAAGCGGATGGTGCGCGGGCTCGACTACTACACCCGCACCACCTTCGAGTTCGTGCACAGCGGCCTCGGCGCCCAGTCCGGCATCGGCGGCGGCGGCCGTTACGACGGTCTGATGTCCGACCTCGGCGGGCAGGAGCTCTCGGGGATCGGTTTCGGCCTCGGCATCGACCGGACCTACCTCGCCTGCCAGGCCGAGGGACTGACGCCCGGGCCCGACCGCGCCCTCGACGTGTACGTCGTTCCGCTGGGCGAGGCCCGCACCCGGGCCGCAGCGCTGGTCACCGAGCTGCGTCGTGCCGGCGTGCGCACCGACCAGTCGTTCGGCGAGCGCGGGCTCAAGGGAGCGATGAAGGGCGCGGACCGCTCGGGAGCGCGTTTCACCATCGTCATCGGCGAGCGCGACCTCGAGCAGGACGTCTGCCAGCTCAAATCCATGGACACCGGCGACCAGGTCGCGGTACCCCTGAACGACATCACCACCCACCTCAAGGAGCTCCTCCAGTGATCCGCACCCACGACGCCGGCGCCCTGCGCGCCGAGCACGTCGGCCAGACCGTCACCCTCGCCGGTTGGGTGGCCCGCCGGCGCGATCACGGCGGGGTGGCCTTCGTGGACCTGCGCGAGGCGAGCGGCGTGGTCCAGGTGGTGATCCGGGACGAGGCGGTGGCCAGCAGGCTGCGCAACGAGTACTGCCTCAAGGTCACCGGCGAGGTGGTCGCGCGCGATGCCAAGAACGTCAACCCGGGCGTGCCGACGGGTGAGGTCGAGGTCCTCGGCACCGACATCGTGGTGCTCTCCGAGGCGGCTCCGCTGCCGTTCCCGATCGACGACCACGTCGACGTGGGCGAGGAGGCCCGGCTCAAGCACCGCTACCTGGACCTGCGCCGCTCCGGCCCGAGCGCCGCGCTGCGTCTGCGCAGCAAGGTCAACAAGGCTGCCCGCGACGTGCTCGCCGGTCACGACTTCGTCGAGATCGAGACCCCGACGCTGACCCGCTCGACGCCCGAGGGCGCCCGCGACTTCCTGGTGCCGGCGCGCCTGCGCCCGGGCAGCTGGTACGCCTTGCCGCAGAGCCCGCAGCTGTTCAAGCAGCTGCTGATGGTCGCCGGGATGGAGCGGTACTACCAGATCGCGCGCTGCTACCGGGACGAGGACTTCCGCGCCGACCGGCAGCCGGAGTTCACCCAGCTCGACCTCGAGATGAGCTTCGTCGAGCAGGACGACGTCCTCGCCCTGACCGAGGAGATCCTGGTCGCGCTGTGGGCACTGGTCGGGTACGACGTACCGACGCCCCTGCCGCGGATGACCTACGCCGAGGCGATGCGCCGGTACGGCTCGGACAAGCCCGACCTGCGGATGGGCCTGGAGCTGGTCGAGTGCACCGAGTATTTCAAAAACACCACCTTCCGGGTCTTCCAGGCGCCGTACGTCGGTGCCGTGGTGATGCCCGGGGGAGCGGGCCAGCCGCGCAAGCAGCTCGACGCCTGGCAGGAGTGGGCCAAGCAGCGTGGCGCGAAGGGCCTGGCCTACGTGCTCGTCGGCGAGGACGGCGAGCTCGGCGGCCCGGTGGCCAAGAACCTGACCGAGGCCGAGGCCGCCGGCCTGACCGCGCACGTCGGCGCGAACCCCGGCGACTGCATCTTCTTCGCCGCCGGAGCAGTGAAGTCCAGCCGCGCGCTGCTGGGTGCTGCCCGTCTGGAGATCGGTCGGCGCGGCGGCCTGATCGACGAGGACGCCTGGAGCTTCCTGTGGGTCGTCGACGCTCCGCTCTTCGAACCGGCCGACGAGGCCACCGCAGCCGGTGACGTGGCCGTCGGTAGCGGCGCCTGGACGGCCGTGCACCACGCGTTCACCTCGCCCCAGGACCTGGACACGTTCGACACCGACCCGGGCAACGCCCTGGCGTGGGCCTACGACATCGTCTGCAACGGAAACGAGATCGGCGGGGGCTCGATCCGTATCCACCGCGAGGACATCCAGAAGCGGGTGTTCGCGATCATGGGCATCGCCGAGGACGAGGCCGAGGAGAAGTTCGGCTTCCTGCTCGAGGCGTTCAAGTACGGCGCGCCGCCGCACGGCGGACTCGCGCTCGGCTGGGACCGCATCTGCGCGCTGCTGTCCAAGGCGGACTCGATCCGGGACGTGATCGCGTTTCCGAAGAGCGGCGGAGGGTACGACCCGTTGACGGCCGCACCAGCCCCGATCACGGCCGCTCAGCGCAAGGAAGCCGGCGTCGACGCGAAGCCTGAGGTCTCTTCCTAGACTTGGGCTGCGCCAACGTGGCGGAGCGATTCCCGACCGGTTCCAGCCGTGTCCATATCGTTACCGCCACGTGACCGTGGATGCGCTGTGCGTCACATAGAGTCGCCGACGGATGCGGGCGATCCTCGCATCGGCAGCGATGTCCACGGGAAAGATTGAGGTCAACATGTCTCTTTCGGCGTCAGATCTGTCGAGTCACGAAGCAAAGCACGACGCTGACTCGCTGGAGCCGGTAGGGACCAGTGGTATTGCCGGGCTGTCTCCGACACGGCTTGCTCTTCGCCGTTTCCGTCGTGACCGGCTCTCGATGATCTCGTTCTCCATCGTCGTGCTGTACACGCTCGCGGCTTTTGCCGCGCCGCTGCTGGTCAAGGTCGGCTTCCTGAAGCCGAACAAGCCGCACAGTGACCTGTTGAATGTCGAGCTCGGCGGCATCCCGAAGGGAAGCTTCGGCGGGATCACGTGGAGCCACCCGCTCGGCATCGAGCCGGGACTCGGCCGTGACGTGGCGAGCCGGCTCTGGCTCGGCGTCACCTACTCGCTGGGGATCGCGCTCTCGGCCACGATCCTGGCGGTCCTGATCGGTACCGTGCTCGGCATCGTCTCGGGATTCCTGGGCGGAGTCGTCGACTCGGTCGTCGGTCGGATCATCGACCTGACACTGTCCTTCCCGCAGACGCTGATGCTGCTGGCCCTCTCGGGCACGGCTGTCGGCTTCCTCGGTGACACCCTGCACATCCCCAAGGGCGAGAACGGCAACACCGTCCAGGCCGTCTACGTGATCCTGGTGCTCGCTCTCTTCGGCTGGCCGCCGATCGCGCGACTCGTGCGCGGTCAGGTGCTCTCCATCCGCGAGCGCGAGTTCATCGAGGCGGCGCGGGCCCTCGGAGCATCAAAGGGCCGCATCTACTTCAAGGAGATCGTCCCGAACCTGTGGGCGCCTCTCCTCGTGTACTTCACCCTGACAATGCCGGCGTACGTCTCGGCCGAGGCGGCGCTCGCCTACCTCCAGGTCAGCGTGAAGCCGCCCACGCCGACGCTCGGCAACGTGCTGACCGACTCGATCGCGTACTCGGTCTCCGACTTCGAGTTCTTCTTCTTCCCGGCGGCCTTGATCGCGATCATCGTCGTCAGCTTCAACCTGCTCGGTGACGGTCTGCGCGACGCGCTGGACCCGAAGAGCGACCGGTAACAACCAACTGAAAACCCACGAGTTTCGTCAGCAATTCGCTGTCGAAAGTGCCCGCCAGACACGGCGCGTCACAGAGAAGGAGATCTAATGGCTAGCTATCGAAAGCCGATCGCCGCAATTGCGGCTGCGGCTGTCGTCTCGGTAACGCTTGTCGCGTGCGGAAGCAGCTCCGACAACGGGAAGGGAAAGACGACTGACGCCAAGGGCGGCACTCTCTACTACCTGACCAAGCGCCCGGCCGAGCACCTCGACCCGCAGCGGATGTACATCGGCCGCGACCTGGCTGACATGAACCGTCTGGTCTACCGCCAGCTGGTCAGCTTCCCGGTCACCAGCGACAAGGCTGCTGCTGTTGTTCCGCAGGCAGACCTCGCCACGGACACCGGTACGTCGTCGAACGACGGCAAGACCTGGAAGTTCACGATCAAGGACGACGTGAAGTGGCAGGACGGCAAGGCCATCACGTGTGAGGACTTCAAGTACGGCGCCTCGCGTACGTTCGCGACCGACATCATCATCGGTGGCCCGAACTACATCCTCGGCTTCCTGGACGTCCCCGCCGGCAAGGACGGTCTCCCGCTCTACGACGGCCCGTACAAGAACGACAACGCGGCCGACTTCGACAAGGCGATCACCTGCGACGGCAACACGATCACCTACAACTTCAAGAAGCCCTTCCCGGACTTCCCGCTGGCGATCGCGTCGCTGAACTCGTTCGGCCCGTACCGCAAGGACCAGGACCAGGGTGACAAGTCGAACTACGCCGTGTTCTCGAACGGTCCTTACAAGCTCGACGGCAAGTGGGACGTCGCCAAGGGCGGCACGTTCGTGCGCAACCCGGAGTGGAGCGACGACAACATCCGCAAGGCCCTGCCGGACAAGCTCGTCTTCGAGCAGGGGCTGACGAACGAGACGATCGCTGACCGTCTCATCGCCGACGTCGGCAACGACAAGACCGCGATCACCGACCGCGCCATCCCGCCGGCTTACTACACCCAGATCACGGGTGCGATTGCCAACCGGGCGACGCTGACGGAGTCGCCGTTCGTCGACTACGTGCTGCCGAACTTCAACAAGATGAAGAACCCGAAGGTTCGTGAGGC
>JBJMIP010000248.1:0-3863 GCA_045806825.1 Marmoricola sp. | reverse complement strand
GCCGACGGTCACCGCGACCAGGGCGACCGACTGGGTCGCGACCAGCTCGAGCACGGCGGACGTGGCGAAGGCGATCCGCAAGGTGGCGACGGTGGCCCGTCGGTACCGTTCGGTGTTCGCACGGATGGTGGTCGTCTGCGCCCGCGCCCGGCGGTAGGCGACCAGCGTCGGCAGACCGCGCATCACGTCGACGAAGTGCCCCGACAAGGAGGCCATCGCGCGCCACTGCGTCTCGGCACGGTCGCGGGTGGCGAGGCCGACGAGGATCCCGAACACCGGGACCAGTGGCAGCGTCGTCAGCACGATCACGGCACTGAGCAGGTCCTGGGTGGCGATGGCGACAACGGTGAGCGCGGGAAGCACTCCGGCGAGCATGATCGCCGGGAGGTAGCGGGTCAGGTACGGCTCGGCCGCCGCGACGCCGCGGGTCGCCAACACGGTGAGCTCGCCCTCCGGGATCGACGCGGTGCGGCCGTCCACGGTGGCTCGGACGATGCGCCGGCGCAGGTCCGAAGTCACCGCGGTCGCTGCCCGGTTCGCGGCCAGCTCGGTCAGCGTCTGGATCACGGCCCGGCCCAGCAGCACCGAGCCGACCAGCGCGGCCGGCTCCGCCAGCGATCGGTGGGAGACCACCGCCACGACCAGCGCAGCGACCGCGAACGCCTGGGCGACCACCAGCAGGCTGCCGACCACTCCGCCGCCGAGGACGACGAGCAGCGGGCGGGTGGCGACCGTCAGCTGGGCGCGCAGCCGCGGGTCGGTCGGCCTCACAGGCCGGTGCCGGTCTCGACGGGCTCCTCGACCCGCTCCGGGGCCGGGATGTGGTGTTCGGAGATCCGCTGCCGGAACACCCAGTAGGTCCAGCCCTGGTAGGCCAGCACGATCGGCGTGAAGAACACCGCGACGATGGTCATGATCCTCAACGTGTAGTGCGTCGCTGCTGCCGACGTCGTGGTCAGCCCGGACCCGTCCGCGAGGCTGGTGGGCATCACGTCGGGGAACAGGGCGACGAACAGGCCGGCGACGCCGAGGGCGATCGCGGCGAACGTGCCGATGAAGCCCCAGCCCTCACGCAGCTGGTCGACGGCGTAGAGACCGGCGAGCAACGTCACCGCGGCTGCGCCGAAGAGGACAGCCGAGCCGGCGTTGCCGGTCTGGACCTGGGTCCAGATCAGGAACACCACCGTGACCGCCGCTGCTGCGAGCCCGGTCCTTCCCGCCAACGCACGGGCCTTGCGGCGGACCTCGCCGTCGGTCTTCAGTGCCAGGAAGGTCGCGCCGTGGGTCAGGAACAGCAGCAGGGTGGTCGCGCCGCCGACCAGGGCGTAGGGGTTGAGCAGGTTGAAGAACCCGCCGGTGTACTCGTGGTGGGAGTCGATCGGAACGCCACGCAGGATGTTCGCGAACGCGACTCCCCAGAGCACGGCGGGCAGCAGCGAGCCCCAGAAGATCGCCTTGTCCCAGGCGGCTCTCCATCGGGGGTCGTCGCGCTTGGCGCGGTACTCGAACGCGACGCCGCGGATGATCAGGGCGACCAGGATGAGCAGCAGCGGCAGGTAGAAGCCGCTGAACAGGGTCGCGTACCACTCCGGGAAGGCGGCGAAGGTCGCGCCTCCGGCGACCAGCAGCCACACCTCGTTGCCGTCCCAGACCGGGCCGATCGTGTTGATCATGACCCGGCGTTCGGTCTCGGTCTTCGCGAGCGCCGGCAGCAGGATGCCGACGCCGAAGTCGAAACCTTCGAGGACGAAGTAGCCGATCCAGAGCACCGCGATCAGGCAGAACCAGACGGTCGTGAGTTCCATGGCGTGTCCTTGGTGTAGTGGCCGTCGATCAGTAGGCGAACGCCAGCGGGCGGTCGACGTCGTCGGAGTGTTCGTGGATCGTCGGGTCCTTCTCGGCACCGGACTTGACGTACTTCAGCGTCAGGCCGACCTCGACGACCGCGAGAACGCCGTACAGCAGGGTCAGCACCAGCAGCGACGTACCGACCTCGAAGGCGCTGACGCCGGGCGAGACGGCCTGGTCGGTCGTCATCAGCCCGAACACGGCCCAGGGCTGGCGGCCCATCTCGGTGAACAGCCACCCGAACGAGTTCGCGAGCAGCGGCAGGAACGGCAGCGAGATCGCTACCCAGCGCCACCCACGCCAGACCGGCAGCTTCTCCCGTCGGGTCACCCACAGGACGAGGGCAGCGAGGCCCGCGCCGAGCAGCCCCAGCCCGATCATCACCCGGAAGGTCCAGTAGGTCACCGGGATGTAGGGGGTGTAGCCCTGGAGCGTGTAGTACTTGGCCCCCGGATCGCTGCCGTACTTCTTCTCGTACTGGCTGCGCAGCTGGTTGATGCCCTCGACCTTGCCGTCGAACGAACCGGTCGCCAGGAACGAGAGCAGGCCGGGAACCTTGACCGCGAACTTCTCCTGCTTGCCGTCAGGGGTGCCGACGGTGAACAACGAGAAGTCGGCAGAGCTCTCGCTGTTGTAGAGCGCCTCGGCGGCGGCCATCTTCATCGGCTGCACCTCGGTCATCACCTTGCCGGCGACGTCGCCCGAGACGGCTACCCCGAGAGCTGCGACGAGCATCACCGCAGCTCCCGTCCGCACGCCGCGCCGGTAGACGGCCCGGTCGTCGGCGTTCTCCTTGCGCAGCATCGACCAGAAGCTCACCCCGACCACGAAGGCCGCCCCGGTCATGTACGCCGCCATCACGGTGTGCGGGAACGTGACCAGCTGCACCTTGTTGAACAGCACCGCGGCGAAGTCGTTCATCTCCGCCCGGCCGGTCCTGGCGTTGTAGTGGTAGCCGACCGGGTGCTGCATCCACGAGTTCGCGGCGAGGATGAAGTACGCCGAGCACAGGGTTCCGATGTGCACCAGCCAGATGCAGGTCGCGTGCAGTCGCGGTGAGAGCCGGTCCCACCCGAAGATCCAGAGCCCCAGGAACGTCGACTCCAGGAAGAACGCGAGCAGACCCTCGACGGCGAGCGGCGCTCCGAAGATGTCGCCGACGAAGCGCGAGTAGTCCGACCAGTTCATCCCGAACTGGAACTCCTGGACGATGCCGGTGACCACGCCGAGAGCGAAGTTGATCAGGAAGAGCTTGCCGAAGAACTTGGTCAGCCGCAGCCACTCCGGGTTGCGGGTCCGCACCCACGCGGTCTCGTACCCGGCGATGATCGCGGAGATGCCGATGGTGATCGGGACGAAGAGGAAGTGGTAGACGGTGATGATGCCGAACTGCCACCGCGCGAGGTCGAGCGCGTCCACGGGATGCTCCTGGGGTCATCGGTCAGGTCGTTCCTCACGCTAGGGATCGCTCGGCGCGCCGGGACACGGCCGTCCGGGCACGTGCGCGGGACCATCGGCACCAGCGCACGGGACCGTCGACCTCGAACTCGAAGGCGACGAGACCTGTCCGGTCTACTCCTGGCCCCGAGGGCCCCGCCCGGGTACGGCCCCGGTTCCCTGGGGCGGCACGACCTGGCGGAACGTGGTGCCGGTGCGCGAGCGCCGCAACGCCGCGAATTGCCGGTCGACCAGGCTCTGCTGGCGGGAGATCTGGCGCGAACCCGCCACGGGGTCGGAGGCGACGCCGGGTGCGGATCCCGCTATCTGCGTGGTCGTGCTGATGTCCCCCGTGCCCATGTCGCCAGCCTGCGTCGCCCGGCGGTCGTTGCCGAGGGCCCTTGGTCCCCTTTCCGGTAGCCGTTCGGCCGTTCGGCGTTTCTTCCGGCCGCCGTCGGGTAACTCCGGAGATACCTCACCGCGTCGCGGTGCCGGAGAGAAGGAGAGCCCCATGGGCACTTTGTTGTGGTTGGCGTCCGTGATCCTCGTGGTAGTCGGCATCGTCGAGCTGATCTCGG
>JBJMIP010000247.1:0-5396 GCA_045806825.1 Marmoricola sp. | reverse complement strand
AGGTGCTCGGGCGACAGCGACCGGAGCCCGGTCCGCTGACCGTGGTGGTGGTCCAGGCCGACGACCTCCGGTTCGGGATCTGCGTCGACGAGGTGCACGACACCCAGGAGATCGTGGTGAAGCCGATCGGTCGCCAGCTCAAGGCGCTGCCGACGTACGCCGGAGCCACGATCATGGGAGACGGCCGGGTGGCACTGATCCTGGACGTCCCCGGGATCGCCCACCGGCACGCGCTCGCCCAGAACGTCACCCGGGACTCCGGGGAGGTCCGCGCCAGCGCCGACGAGAACAGCACCGCCCTGCTGGTGCTCGAGGTCGGCGGAGGCCGTCGAGCAGCGCTGCCGCTGCGCGAGGTCTCGCGGCTCGAGGAGTTCTCGGTCGACCGGATCGAGCGCTCCGGTAGCGCCGAGGCCGTCCAGTACCGCGACGGCATCCTGCCGCTGGTCCGCCTGGCCGGTGCCATCGGCCTGGTCGAGACCGTGCGCGAGGACGACCAGGTCTCGGTCGTCGTCCACGAGGCCGACGGCAGCCGCGTAGGCATCGTCATCGACCGGGTCCTCGACGTCGTCGAGCAGGCCGTGGTCTGCAGCGACGTCGGCAAGCGCAAGGGCGTGCTCGGTTCCGCGGTCATCCAGGACCGGGTCACCGACCTGGTCGACCTCGACGCCGTGGTGGCGCTCTCGGGAGTGGGTGCCTGATGGTCGAGAAGTCGCAGTACTGCACCTTCTGGGTGGACGGACTGTTCTTCGGCGTGGGCGTCGAGTGCGTCCAGGAGGTCCTCCGCTACCAGCAGCTGACCGCTGTCCCGTCCGCCCCCGAGGCGATCCAGGGCCTGATCAACCTGCGCGGCCAGATCGTCACCGCGGTCGACCTGCGTTGCCGGCTGGGGCTCCCGCCCCGGCCCGAGGACGCCCTTCCCATGAACGTGATCGTCCGCAGTCGCGGCGAGGTGGTCAGCCTCCTCGTCGATGACATCGGTGACGTGATCGACACCAGCGGGTTCGAGCTCGAGCCTGCTCCCGCCAACGTGCCGTCAGTCGTGCAGGACGTCGTCCACGGGGTGCTCGCACTCCCGGACTCGATCCTGCTCGTCCTCGACGCCGACCGTGCAGCCGACGTCTCGGTTGTGCCCGAAACCACCGGAGGAAACCCATGACAGAGCTCGACACCGCCCCGGTCACCGGCACCGGCGCAGGACGATCCCGCAAAGCCACCACCAAGGGCGCGACCGATCTCACCAAGCTGATCTCGGTTCTCGACGGCCTGCCCACCCGGGTGATGCTCGCCGACCGCGACTTCGTCATCACCTACGCCAACCCGGCCACGGTCGAGGGGCTGCGCCCGATCGCCGACTGGATCCCGGTCGCTCCGGACGCACTGGTCGGGGCGAGCCTGGACATCTTCCACAAGGACCCGTCGTACCAGCGGGGCCTGCTCGCGGACGCCTCCAACTTCCCGCGCCGCGCGCTGATCCAGGTCGGACCCGAGACCCTGGACCTGACCGTGGCCGCGCTCCTCGACGACGACGGTGAGTACGTCGGCGCGATGGCGACCTGGGACAACGTGACCGAGAAGCTCGCCCTGGAGAAGCAGGTCGCCCGGGTCACCTCGATGATGGAGAACTCGCCGACGAACATGATGTTCGCCGACCGCGACTTCGTGATCACCTACATGAACCCGGCCTCGCTGCAGACGCTGTCGAAGCTCGAGGAGCACCTGCCGGTCAAGGCGGCCGAGGTGGTCGGCTCCAGCCTGGACATCTTCCACACGAAGCCGGACTACCAGCGCGGCATCCTCGCCGACGAGGCCCAGCTGCCCCGTCGCGCGAACATCGCCGTCGGACCGGAGACCCTGGACCTGCTGGTCTCGGCGATCCGTGACGACAGCGGCGAGTACATCGGCGCGATGGCGACCTGGGAGGTCATCACCGAGAAGCTGGCCAACGAGCGCGCCGTTGCCGAGGCGGCCGCCGACACCGCCGCGGTCAACACGGTGCTGTCCAAGCTGACCGGGGCGAACACGGTCGAGGAGGCCGTGCAGACCGCGCTGGACACCGTGCGTAACGAGTTCGGCTGGGTCTACGGCTCGTTCTGGCGGATCGACGACGCCGACCAGAGGCTGAAGTTCGTCCAGGAGTCGGGCGACGCCGGCCCGGAGTTCCGCAAGGTCACCCTCGAGGCGTCCTTCGAGAAGGGCGTCGGCCTCGCGGGTCGTACCTGGGCCACGAACGACCTGTTCTTCACCCAGGACATCGGCGAGATGACCGACTGCGTGCGCGCACCGGTGGCCCAGAAGGTCGGCGTGAAGTCCGGCGTGTCCTTCCCGATCACCATGGGCGGCACGGTCGTCGGCACGATGGACTTCTTCGCGACCGAGACCCTGCACCCGAGCGGTCAGCGCCTGGACGCCCTGCGCAACGTCGGCAGGCTGGTGTCCCAGGCCCTCGACCGGCTCCAGAAGGAGCTCGCCGACCGAGAGGCGGCCGCCGATCTCGCCGACAAGGTCAACTTGGTGCTCGGCGTCGTACGGGCGGCCGCGGAGGGTGACCTGACCATGGAGATCCCAGTCTCCGGCACCGACGCCATCGGCCAGCTGGCCGACGGGCTGGGCACCCTGCTGGGGACGCTGCGCGGCAGCATGACCAACATCGGGTCCACCGCCGACACGCTCGCGGTCGCCTCCGAGCAGCTGACGATCCTGGCCCAGGGCATGGGCGACGGGGCGACCCTGACCTCGGACCGGGCGGCCAGTGCCTCCGGCGCGTCGGTCCAGGTCTCCGCGAGCATCCAGACGGTCGCCACCGCGGCCGAGGAGATGACCGCGAGCATCCGTGAGATCGCCAAGAACGCGACCGAGGCCGCCACCGTGGCCACCGGCGCGGTCAGCGTGGCCAGCTCGGCCCAGGGCACGGTCGCGAGCCTGGGCGAGTCCTCGGCCGAGATCGGCCAGGTCATCAAGGTGATCACCTCGATCGCCCAGCAGACCAACCTGCTCGCCCTCAACGCCACCATCGAGGCCGCTCGGGCCGGCGACGCCGGCAAGGGCTTCGCGGTGGTCGCGAACGAGGTCAAGGAGCTGGCCAAGGAGACCGCCCGGGCGACCGAGGACATCGGTCAGAAGATCGAGGCGATCCAGTCCGACACCCAAGGTGCCGTGGCCGCGATCGCGGAGATCTCCGAGGTCATCGGCCGGATCAACGACATCCAGACCACGATCGCCTCGGCGGTCGAGGAGCAGACCGCGACCACCAACGAGATCGCTCGCAGCGTGACCGAGGCAGCGGCCGGAGCCAACGGCATCGCCGAGGACGTCACCCAGGTCGCCAGTGCGGCCGAGGACACCCGTCAGGGCGCGCAGAACACCCTGCAGTCCGCGACGGACCTCTCGGGGATGGCGGCCGAGCTCAAGGGCCTGGTCGAGAAGTTCACCGTCTAGGGGAACTCGACGGAGAAGGCGAAGCCCCGGGGTGGTCACCGACGCCCCGGGGCTCTCGTCGTGCCGCGGGGTAAGCCGGCGCTCGATCGACTAGCGCTGCGCCACCTCGCTGAGCGCGGCAAAGAACCGGAGCCCGACCTCGCTGACCGCGGCATCGCCGTCGACGTGTCGAAGGAGACCACGTTCGGCGTAGTAGGTCGTGAGCGGCGCGGTCTGCTCCTGGTAGAGCTCCTGACGACGCCGGATCACCTCGGCGGTGTCGTCGGTGCGACCTTGGACACGGGCCCGTTCGAGAAGCCGCTCGAGGAGGACCTCGCGGTCCACGACGAGCTCGACGACGGCATCGAGTGCGTCGCCGGTCCGGCCCAGGATCCGCTCGAGCTCCTCGGCCTGGTCCAGCGTCCGTGGGAACCCGTCGAGCAGGAACCCGGACAAGCAGTCCGGCTCTGCGAGGCGGCCGGTGACCATCGCGTTGGTGACGTGGTCGGGCACGTACTCGCCGGCGTCCATGTACTCGCGGGCGATCCGTCCGAGCTTGGTGCCCTCCGCGACGTTCGCGCGGAAGATGTCACCGGTGGAGATCGCCGGGATCGCCAGCTCCCGGGCGATGTGGACGGCTTGGGTGCCCTTGCCGGAGCCGGGGGGCCCCATGATCAGCAGACGCATATGGTGCCTTTCGTGGAGGACGCGGGTCGCGCGGGCTTGCAGGGGCCGGGGGAGCAACGTCAGCTCAGACCTCGAGGCCGATGGCTTCGAGGGCGTCCGCGAGGACCTCGCTCCGGCTCCGGGTGGCGTCGATCACCGACAACCGTCCGGTCGGTTCGAGGCGGGTTCGCAAGTGCTTGAGATCCGCGGGGGCGAGCATCCTCTCGCGAGCCCGGGCCGGATCGGCGCCTGCGACAACCATCCGGGAGATCCGCTCGAGGCGGATCTCGGCAGGGGCCTGCAGGTAGAGCACGCGCTGGAGTGGTCGGTCCGGCGGTGACTTGTCGTCGATCTGCTCGAGCTCGTCGAGCGATCCCGGGATCCCGTCGAGGATCAGGGGGCCTTCGCTCTGCAGCCGATCACACAGCTCGCCGATCTCCCGCACGGCACGGGTGCCGACAAGCCCGGCCAGGGCGTTGGCCAGCGTGGTCCGGCCGGAGCCGGAGTAGCCGAGGACGGCGACGTGGATCACCGGCTTGCGCCGCTCACGGGGGTCAGCTCCGGTTGCAGGTCCGCCTGGGTCGCGGCGATCCCGGACAGGATCGATCGGGCCGCCATCAGCAGGGCCCGGACCTCCGGGACACTGACCGAGTACACGACCTCGTTGGCACGTCGCGAGGACACCACCATCGAGGTGCGGCGCAGCACCGCGAGCTGCTGGGACAGGTTGCTCGGCTCGATGGCGATCCGCTCGAGGAGCTCGTGGACAGCGTGGTCACGCTCGGAGAGCAGCTCGAGGATCCGGATCCGAGCGGGATGGCCGAGGGTCTTGAAGAACTCCGCCTTGGCTTGGTACAGCGGTACTCCCACGTCACCCTCCTCATCAGCACGACAGCGACTTGATGATTACATGACATGCAAATGTATTCAAGTCAGGGCGAGGGCTCATCTCGTCAAGGGGCAGGCCGATGGGAGCGGCATGGTCGATCTCTTCACCGTCAAGCGGGTGCTCGCACTGGACCTGGGCATGAGCCACGCGGCGATCGTCGCCCACCTGGGCGAGCTGGGGCTGCCGGTGACCGCCGGATCGGACACGACGGAGATCTCTCTCGTCGAGGCGCTGCGGGTCGTCGCGGTTGCCGAGAGCCGTGCGCGATCCTCCGTCTAGCGGATCAGCGGATCAGCGGATCAGCGGGGGAGCAGGCGGCTGGCGAGCAGCGCGGCCTGGGTACGACGCTGCACACCGAGCGTCGCGAGGATCCGGGTGACGTGGTTCTTCACGGTCTTCTCGGCCAGGTAGAGCTGGAGGCCGATCT
>JBJMIP010000246.1:0-6951 GCA_045806825.1 Marmoricola sp. | reverse complement strand
TCGGTGCGGGCGACCTGCCAGACCGAGATGCCGATGCCGTCCTCGGTCCACACCCGCGCGGCCCGCACCGAGACCCGCTGCAGCGCGAGCATCGCGGCAGCATCGGCGAGCAGCCCGACCCGGTCGGTCGACATCACGGTGACCTCGGAACCGTCCTCGGTCCCGGTGACCGTGACCGAGACCGCGGACGGGTCCGAGCGCAGCTCGTCGGGCACCTGCACCTGGCGCTGGGGCTCCTCGAAGGTCAGGTCGGCCAGCTCCACCGAGGCACGCCGCACCAGGCTCCGGATCAGCGAGGCCCGCCAGCTGGTCCACGCCTTCTCCGACGTGGCCCGTGCGTCGGCCTCGGTAAGCGCGGCCAGCAGCTCGAGCTCCTCGCGGTCCTTGATCCGGCTGGTGACCAACCCGACGGTGAGCGGGTCCTCGGGGTCGCGGGTGGTCGCGGTCTCCGGCAGCAGCAGGTGCCAGCGCACCAGCCCGGCGATCAGCCCGGTCTCGTAGTCGTCGAAGCCCATCCGCCGGGCGATGTCGCGAGCGATCGGCTCGCCGGCGACGCAGTGCTCGACCAGCTGGCCCTTGCCGATGTCGTGCAGCAGCGCCGCCACCATCAGCACGTCGGGCCGCGAGACCCGCCGGATCAGCGACGACGCCTCGATGCAGGTCTCGACCAGGTGCCGGTCCACCGTGAAGCGGTGGACCACCGAGGCGTGCGGGAGCAGCCGGACCCGCTCCCACTCCGGGAGGAACGAGGCCATCGCGCCGGTCTCGTCGAGCGTCTCCCACACCGGCAGCAGTCCGCGCCCCGCGGCGAGCAGCCGCACGAGCAGGTCCCGGGCCTCGGCCGGCCACGGGTCGGGCAGCGCGGGCACCTCGGCGATCAGCCGGGCGGTCGTGGTCGGCTCGAGCACCAGGTTGCGCTCCGCCGCCTCGGCGGCCGCGCGCAGCAGCATCAGCGGGTCGGTCGCCGGGCGGGCGCCCGCGTCCAGGACGACCTCCTCGTAGGCGACCGCGAGGCCGCCGCCGATCGGGCTCAGCTGCGGCCGTCGTCCGGCGCGGGCGCTGGGCGGGCGACGCAGCACCGCGTCGGCGCGGCGCCACGAGAGCCTGGACAGGTGCGTCAGCCGGCGGCCGAGGCGTCGGGTGTGCAGCTGGGTCGCGGCGGCGTCGGGCAGGTCGAGCAGGGGCGCCATGTCGGCCCAGAACTCCGGCGCCACCCGGTCGGTCGCCCGGCCGGCGACGGTGTGCAGCGCGTCCCGGACGTCGAGCAGCGCCTGGCGGCAGCCCTCGAGCTCGGCGTGCGGGACGTCGATCAGCCAGGTGGCCACGAGCGCCTTCAGCACGGTGGCGTCGCGCAGGCCCCCGGTGGCCTCCTTCACGTCCGGCACCGAGACGTGCGCCAGCTCGCCGAGCAGCCGGCCACGGTCGCGGACCAGCTCCTGGAGCTCGGGCAGGCGCTGCTTGGCGTCGCGGCGCCACGCAGCGAGAACGGCGGTGCGCAACCGCAGCGTCAGGTTGGGGTCACCGGCCAGGTGCCGTACGTCGAGCAGGCCCAGCGCCACCTTGAGGTCGGCCGCGGACTGCTCGAGGACCTCGGTCACCGAGCGCACCGAGTGGTCGATGTTGGCGCCCGAGTCCCACAACGGGTACCAGACCTTGCCGGCCCACTCCCCGACCCCGATCTCGTCGTCGTGCACCAGCACCACGTCGAGGTCGCTGAACGGCGCCAGCTCCTCGCGGCCGTAACCGCCGACGGCGATCAGGGCGACCCCGATCTCCGGGCAGCCGACGTCCTCGTACGCCTGCTGGCACAAGGTGTCTGCGGCGCGAGCGCGTTCGGCCCGGTCGACGGCGGTCAAGGTCGAGGCTCTAGATGGCGAGCTCGTCGCGGTCGCCGGTGCGGACCCGGACGACGCTGTCCACCGGCGAGATCCAGACCTTGCCGTCACCGATCTGACCGGTCTGCGCAGCGCGCACCACCGCTTCGGTGACCGCGTCCACGTCTCCGTCGTCGACGACGATCTCCAGGCGCACCTTCGGCACCAGCGCGATGTCGTACTCGGCACCCCGGTACACCTCGGTGTGGCCCTTCTGCCGGCCGTAGCCGCTGACCTCGCTGACCGTCATGCCGGTCACGCCGACGGTCTCCAGGGCGGCGCGGACGTCCTCCCACTTGTGCGGCTTGATCACCGCGGTCACCAGCTTCATGCCGATCAGTCCTCTCCGTGCTCGGTCTTGCCGAGGAACCCGCCACTCAGACCCGAGCTGCGCGTTCCTGCCATTGCGTGCAGGTCGTACGCCGTCTCGGCGTGCACGACCAGGTCGATGCCGCTGACCTCATGCTCCTCACCCACCCGGAAGCCCATCACCCGGTCGACCACCTTCGCGATCAGGAACGAGACTACAAAGGCGTAGACGAGCACGACTGCACCGGCCAGCACCTGCCTGCCGAGCTGGTCGGTCCCGCCGCCGTACAGCAGGCCGTCCACGCCGGTGGGCGCAGCCTTGGTCGCGATCAGGCCGATGCCTGCGACGCCGACGATCCCGCCGACCATGTGCACCCCGACCACGTCGAGGGAGTCGTCGTAGCCGAACCGGTACTTCAGGCCGACCGCCCAGGCGCAGACCAGCCCGGCCGCGGCACCCATCACCAGCGCCCCCAGCGGCGAGAGCGAGCCGCAGCTCGGGGTGATCGCCACCAGGCCGGCCACCAGGCCCGAGGCCGCACCGAGGGAGGTCGCGTGCCCGTCGCGCAGGCGCTCCAGCAGCAGCCAGCCGAGCGTCCCGGCCGCTCCCGCGCAGAGCGTGGTCACGAAGACCACGGCCGCGTCGTGACCGGCGGTCAGCGCCGAGCCGGCGTTGAACCCGAACCAGCCGAACCAGAGCAGGCCGGCCCCGAGCATCACCAGGGTCAGGTTGTGGGGACGCATCGGGTCCCGGCCGAAGCCGACCCGGGTGCCGACCACGAGCGCGACTGCCAGCGCCGAGGCGCCCGAGCAGATCTCGACCGCGGTGCCGCCGGCGAAGTCGATCACGCCGACCTTGTTCAGCAGCCAGCCGCCGCCGTGGCCGTCGCGGTCGAGGTCGAAGACCCAGTGCGCGACCGGCGCGTAGACCAGCACGGTCCAGGTCGAGACGAAGGCGATCCAGGCACCGAAGCGGGCCCGGTCCGCGATCGCCCCGGAGACGAGCGCCCCGGTGATCACGCAGAACAGGCCCTGGAACGCCGCGAACAGGATCACCGGCACCGAGAGCCAGTTGTCCTGGCCGCTGAGGAGGTCCTGCAACCCGAAGTGCTGCAGCGGGTCGCCGACCAACCCGCCGCCGACGTCGTCGCCGAAGGCCAGCGAGTAGCCGATGAGGACCCAGATCACCGTGATCGCGGCCAGTGCACCGAAGGTCATCATGATCATGTTGAGCACGCTCTTCGAGCGGACCATGCCGCCGTAGAACAGCGCGAGCCCCGGTGCCATCAGGAGCACCAGGGCCGAGGAGGCCAGCAACCAGGCGGTGTCGCCGGTGTCGATCTTCGGGAGACTCGTCTGCAGCTCGAGCAGCGACGAGCCGTGGACCAGGAGTGGTGAGCTCATGGCCGCACCCTGGCACGGACGCGACGGTCCGGAGAGGGCGTCTCACAAGGTGCGACGCCCTCCCCGGACCTGTCATTCGCGTGGTTACCGGGGCAGTCCCCGGGTCAGATCGCCGCCTCGTCGCGGTCACCGGTACGAACCCGGATCACGCTGTCGATCGAGGAGACCCAGACCTTGCCGTCACCGATCCGGCCCGTCTGCGCGGCCTTCACGACGATCCCGGTGACGTCCTCGACGTCACCGTCGTCGACGACGATCTCGATCCGGATCTTCGGCACCAGGGCGATGTCGTACTCGGCACCCCGGTAGACCTCGGTGTGGCCCTTCTGCCGGCCGTAGCCGCTGACCTCGCTGACCGTCATCCCGGTCACGCCGAAGGTCTCCAGCGCCTCGCGGACCTCTTCCCACTTGTGCGGCTTGATCACCGCGGTCACGAGCTTCATGCGTGTGCACCTTCCTTCGAGACGGAGGTCGCCAGGATCGAGGTGTTGACGCCGCCCGAGCTGCTGCTGGCCAGGTCGTAGGCCGACTCGCCGTGCTCGGCGAAGTCGATGCCGTCGACCTCGTCCTCCTCGGTGACCCGCCACCCGATCGTGAAGCGGATCAGCAGACCGAAGACCGCGGTGACGACACCGGAGACGACGATCGTGAAGAGCACGCCGGCTGCCTGGTGACCCAGCAGGGTCAGGTCGCCGCCGTAGAACAGGCCGTTCATGTCACCGAAGAGACCGTCCACGCCCTGCACCGAGGTGTTGGTGCCGACCAGGCCGATCATCAGCGCGCCGATGATGCCGCCGACCAGGTGGACGCCGACCACGTCGAGGGAGTCGTCCAGCTTCAGCTTGTACTTCAGGCTGACCGCCACCGAGCAGACCGCACCGGCGAGGACACCGATGATCAGCGCACCGAGGATCGAGACCGCACCGCAGGACGGGGTGATCGCGACCAGACCGGCAACCACACCGGAAGCCGCGCCGAGCGACGTCGCCTTGCCGTGCACGAGCCGCTCGACGAGCAGCCAGGCCAGCATCGCGGCCATCGTGGCCAGCGTGGTGTTCATGAAGGTGCCACCCGTCTCGGCGTAGAACTGGGCCGAGAACTTGGCCGGGTCCTTCAGCGAGTCGGAGGTGAAGACGATCGAGCCCACGTTGAAGCCGTACCAGCCGAACCACAGCAGGCCGGCGCCGATCATGGTGAGCGTCAGGTTGTGCGGCTTCATCGGCTCCTTCATGAACCCGACCCGCTTGCCGATGATCAGCGCGAGCACGAGGCCGGCCACACCGGCGTTGATGTGCACCACGGTGCCACCGGCGTAGTCGAGGTTCGGGAAGTGCGTGTACAGCCAGCCGCCGGCCCAGACGTTGTGGGCGATCGGGAAGTAGGCGAACGTCACCCAGCCGATGATGAAGACGACCCAGGAGGACATCTTGACGCGGTCGGCGATCGAGCCGGAGATGAGCGCGGCGGTGATCGCGGCGAAGGTCAGCTGGAACAGCACGTAGATGTAGTTGCCGTTGCTGACGCCGTCCAGGGCGAACATCTTGAACGGGTCCGCGATCAGCTTGCCGTTGAGGTTGCCGACGCCGTCAGCGCCCCAACCCATCGACCAGCCCCAGAGCACGAAGACGATGCCGATCACGCCCATCGCGACGTAGGACATCATCATCATGTTGAGCACGGACTTCGAGCGGGTCATGCCGCCGTAGAAAAGGGCCAGCGCGGGCGTCGTCATCATCAGCACGAGTGCTGTGGCGACGAGCATCCAGGCGTAGTAGCCGTCCATCGGACCTCCAGTGGTGAGACTGCTTCGGGCATCGACGTCCGCCGGCCCCCACGACGGTGTCGGGGCCAGGCGGTCGCCTTGTCGGGGAACAGACTCTGCGGCCGAGGTTTCGCGGAGCCGTGCGGAGGCGTTTCGGTTGCGTGACACCTTGCCCGCTCGTGTTACGAACGTGTGAAATCACGCCGATCGGCCGGCTGCGGGAATCGTCAGGACGAAGGTCCCGGGACGGTCCCGATCCTCCGGATCCGGGCCCCGGCCGCGCTCGATCCACCCGTTTCGGGTGCCAGGGCCACGGTTTCCGAGTGGATGCTCCGAAAATAGCTCGGGAGATGTTTCCGCGTTTCGCTCGTCAAGGCCCCCGCTCGGCTTTAGTTTGTGCACGTGTCTCAGACAACGGGGGTTTCTGAGCCGATGGAGCCAGCGCTCCCTCGGCGAAAGGGCCGTCCCCGCGACGCCGGCGCCGACGAGCGGATCCTGACCGCCGCCGCCGAGCTGATCCTGAAGCGCGGCTACGACAACATGACGGTTGACGAGGTCGCCGCCACCGCGAAGGCCGGCAAGGCCACGGTCTACCGCCGCTGGGCCGGCAAGGAAGACCTGGCGTTCGCCGCTCTCGAGCAGCTCTACGGCCAGGAGTTCCCGATCCCGGACACCGGCACGGTCGAGGGCGACCTGCGGGCCTCGTACACCCAGGGCCTGGAGTTCGCGAACTCGGTGGCCGGTCTCGCCTACCTGCGGATGAGCATCACCGAGTCGCTGCGCGACGAGCGGATCGCCGCTCTGTACATCAGCGCCCACCAGCGCCAGGAGACGGCGGCCCGGGCGATCTTCGAGCGCGGTATCGACCGGGGCGAGCTGCGTCCCGACTTCCGCATCGACCTTGCGGTCAGCACCTTCGGCGGCCTGGTGGTCCTGCGCGCGGTCGTCGGCGACATGCCCGTCCACGACGACGTCGAGGACCTGATCGACCTGCTGCTCAAGGGCATCGGGGCCTGACGGAGCGACTACTCCCCCAGCAGGGCGTCCACGAACGCCTCGGGGTCGAACGGCGCCAGGTCGTCGGGACCCTCGCCCAGGCCGACCAGCTTCACCGGTACGCCGAGCTCACGCTGGACCGCGACGACGATGCCGCCCTTGGCGGAGCCGTCGAGCTTGGTCAGCACGATGCCGGTGACGTCGACGACCTCGGAGAAGACCCGGGCCTGGACCAGGCCGTTCTGACCGGTGGTGGCATCGAGCACCAGCAGCACCTCCCGGACCGGGAGCTGCTTCTCGATGACCCGCTTGACCTTGCCGAGCTCGTCCATCAGTCCGGCCTTGTTCTGCAACCGGCCGGCGGTGTCGACGAGCACGACGTCCACGTCGTTCTCGACGCCGGCGCGCACCGCCTCGAACGCCACGCTCGCCGGGTCGCTGCCCTCGGGTCCGGCGACGACCTCGACGCCGACCCGATGCCCCCAGGTCGTCAGCTGCTCGGTGGCCGCGGCGCGGAAGGTGTCGGCCGCTCCCATCAGCACCGAACGGTCCTCGGCGACGAGGACCCGGGCGATCTTGCCGACCGAGGTGGTCTTTCCGGCTCCG
>JBJMIP010000245.1:0-9817 GCA_045806825.1 Marmoricola sp. | reverse complement strand
TGAGGCCGCCCTTGACGACCTCGATGACGGTGCCGGTGACGACGCCGTCCTCTTCCTTGACCTGCTCGATGGTGCCCCAGGCGCGCTCGTACTGGGCGCGCTTCTTGGACAGGATCAGACGGCCTTCCTTGTCCTCCTTCTGGAGAACGAGGGCCTCGACCGAGTCACCCACCTTGACGACCTCGTTGGGGTCGACGTCGTGCTTGATGGAGAGCTCACGGGAGGGGATGACACCTTCGGTCTTGTAACCGATGTCGAGGAGGACCTCGTCACGGTCGACCTTGACGATGATGCCTTCGACGATGTCGCCGTCGTTGAAGAACTTGATGGTCGCGTCGATGGCTGCGAGGAAGTCTTCTTCCGAGCCGATGTCGTTGATCGCGACCTGCGGAGCGTCGTTGTAGAGGATGGAGGTCATAAGGGAAATTGATCCTTGGTGGACAGAGGTAGTGCGGGCGCGCGCAGAAAACCGTTTCACCATCACGAAATTCTTCTCCGCTTGCCCCGGGCGAGAACCCACGGGCTGACAGCGAGCTAGAGGCTGCTACGTCTGAGACTCAGGCAGACTTCTGGCGCACCCCGAATCGTACGGCGTACCGGCACCCTGAGTCCAACCCGCGGGCCCTCGGCGGACCTGCGATCATCACCCCATGTTCGAGCACAGGCCGGTACGGCCCGAGCGCAGAAGGGTCGACGAGCGGGACTCGCTGCAGGCCAACAAGGCCGACTGGGACCGCTACGCGGACGAGTACCAGGCCACGCACGGCGAATTCCTGGGCGACGACGGGTTCCTGTGGGGCCCCGAGGGGGTCCGCGAGGACACCGTCGGCGCGCTCGGGGACGTGGCCGGCAAGGACGTCCTCGAGCTCGGCTGCGGGGCGGGCCAGTGCTCGCGCTGGGTGCTGCGTCGCGGCGGGCGGCCGGTGGGTCTCGACGTCTCGCTGCGCCAGCTGCAGCACAGCCGCCGGATCGACCTCGAGCACGACGTCGCGGTGCCGACGGTCTGTGCGGGCGCGGCCGCGATCCCCTTCGCGGACGCCTCCTTCGACATCGTCTTCTCCGCGTTCGGCGCGCTGCAGTTCATCGCCGACGCCGAGGCACTGGTGGCCGAGATCGCTCGGGTGACCCGCCCCGGAGGCCGGCTGGCCTTCTCGGTGACCCACCCGACCCGCTGGATGTTCCCCGACGACCCGGGCGAGGGCGGCCTGCTGGCCAGCCAGTCCTACTGGGACCGCACCCCCTACGTCGAGGTCGACGACGAGACCGGCGAGACCTCCTACGTCGAGCACCACCGCACCCTCGGGGACTGGGTTCGCGCGCTCGCCGGTCACCGCTACCGGATCGTCGACCTGGTCGAGCCCGAGTGGCCGGCCGAGCACGACCGCGTCTGGGGCGGCTGGAGCCGGGTGCGTGGCGTGCTCACCCCCGGAACAGCCCTCTACGTGGCCGACCTCGAGACCGACGTGCCCTAACCTCGACCCGTGGACGAGGTGGAGATCGCCCGCTCGGCGGCGCTGGAGCAGAAGCACTGGTGGTACGCGGGCCGTCGCGCCCTGGTGCGCCGTGAGCTGACCGGTCTCCCGAGCGGCCGAGCCCTGGACGTCGGCTGCGGCCCCGCCGGCAACAGTGCGGTGCTCCGGGACCTCGGCTGGGACGTGACCGCCCTGGACTACGTGCACGACTCCGCGGTGCTCGCGCACCGGCGCGGGTTGAACGCGCTGCGCTCGGACGCCCGTCGACTCCCCTTCGCCGACGGCTCCTTCGACCTGGTGCTCTCCTCGGACGCGTGGGAGCACATCGTCGAGGACGACGAGGTCGCGGCCGAGAGCTTCCGGGTTCTCCGGCCCGGCGGGACGTTGCTGGTGATGGTCCCCGCCGGGATGGACCTGTGGAGCGGGCACGACACCGCGCTCGGCCACGTCCGGCGCTACGAGAAGGAGCAGCTGGTCGGGCTCGTCGAGGGCGCCGGGTTCCGGATCGACGAGGTGTTCTCCTGGAACGTGCTGCTGCGTCCGGTCGCCCGGGCCCGGCGCAAGCGGCGTACCGAGTGCGCCAGCGAGATGGAGCCCGTGAACCCGCTGGTCAACGCCGGGCTGCGTGCGGCGGTCGCGCTGGAGTCGGTGCTGCCGGTACGCCGCCGGCCCGGCATCAGCCTGGTCGTGCGCGCCACGAAGTCGTGAGCGGTCAGCGACGGTGACCGACCAGGACGCGCGGCACGGCCTCGGTGATCCGCGGATCCCGTGGGTGGTGCTGCTCGACCTGGGCTGGACGGACCCGCCCGGGACCGAGACCCTCGCTCAGCGACTCGACGCCCTGGCTCGTGAGGCGGGCTGGGCGGCGCCACGGCCCGGAGCGGTGCTGACGGGGGGACGGAGCGCGTTGGTGCGGGAGCTGGCCTCCGGGTCGCCCGAGGCGCTGCGGGTCGGCCGGTACGACGACGGCGTGGTCCTGGCCGCCCGGCACGACGCCCTCGACGGGCTGGCGATGCTCACCGCCGGACGGCGGCTGCTCGGTGAGGTGCGCTCCTCGGCGCGCGGGCTCCCGGCGAGCACGAAGCCTCCGGGCGCCGGGGCGCTGCTGCGCCGCGCCTGGGAGGTTGCTGCCCGCCCACCGGCTCGGGTCGTGGCCGCGCGGACCGCTTCGACGTCCGGTCCGACATCCGGGGACGTGTTCGCCTCGACCGAGGTCGACACCGCGCCGCGTACCGCGGACCTGGTCCTCGCCGGAGCCCGCGCGGTCGCCGACTGGAACCGCGAGCACGGCCGTTCAGCGCGACGGACGAGCGTTGCCGTCGGCGCCTCCAGGGTCGGCGGAACGGCTGACGACCTGCGCGACGCGAGCGCCTTCCTGCGACTGACCGACGTCGACCGGATGGGCGCCGAGGAGGTCCGCGCTGCGCTGGCGCAGGCCCCGGTCCAGCCGGGTGGGAGCGCGGCCGCCGCGAACGGGATCGCCGGACGGCTGGTCGGCGCCGGCGTCCGGATCGCCGCGCCCCGTCTCGGGTCGACACTGCTGGTCTCGCACCTCGGCACGCTCACCGCCGACGACGCGCTGCGCGGCGCTGCGTTCTACCCGGTCACCGGTGGCGGGTCGGGGCTCTCCCTGGGAGCGGCCACGCTCCGCGGCTCGACCACGCTCACCCTCCGGGCTCGCGCCGCCACGCACGACGACGACGCGCTCCAGCACCTGCTGGAGCGCGTCGTCGCGAACCTGGACTGATCAGGCGGTGTGGCTGCGGCCGCGCGTCACCGCGTAGCCGAAGGCGATCATCGCGATGCCGAGCAGGAGGATCGCCCACGGCACCCAGCCCTGGGCAAGGCCCAGCAGCATCGGCTGGTTGCCCAGCGTCACGTGGACCATGTCCTTGATCTGCTGCGGCGTGTAGGTGATGTGCGCCTCGGTGGTCACGAGCTGGTGGTCCTGGTAGCCGAACCAGTTCTTGGTGTCGCTGATCTGGTTCACGATCGCGCCGGTCACCGGCTCGACGTAGTACAGGGTGTGGTTCTGGTAGAAGCTGTCCGCGGTCACGTTGTCGGTGCCGGGCAGCCCGAACACGCTCGCCGGGACCTCACGGTCGCCGACCACGGTGGCCGGGACGGTGTTCTCGAAGGTGTAGACCTTCAGGCCCTCCACGGTCGTGGTGCCGGTGTAGCGGGTCGGCACGGACTTGGCGGCCGTGTCGTCCCAGACCTGGTAGGTCGTCTTCTCGGTGCCGAACGGGAACTTGAAGAGCAGGCCGGTCAGCTTGGTCGCGACCTTCGCGTCCTTCTCGGTGGCGTAGAAGTTGCCGCAGTCGGCGCAGGTCAGGTTCAGCCCCCGCGCGGTCTTGCCGTCGAACGCGGCGTGCTTCGTGCTCTGCGAGCGGATGACACCGTCCGAGGAGGTGATCGTCGTGCTGTTCGCCCAGACCCGGGCGTCGCCGCCGGCCTCGTTCGTCGCCTTCACGTCACCGACGGTGTGCGCGGCGATCGCCAGGTCGGTGGTGATCGGCGCGAGCGTGGCGGTGTCGAACACCGTCGCGCCCTTGGCCTCGAGCCGGGTGACCGAGTCCTGGTCGATCGGCGCGATCGCCAGGGCCGGCGCCACGTAGAAGTGCACCATCAGGGAGAAGACGAACATCAGCGCGCCCACACCTGCGAGGGCGGCACCGACGATCCTCCGACGACCCCCTTCGGCTCGACGGTTCGTGGACGAATGCGCGTCCAGAGTGGTGGTAGCCATCAGCAGGCCCCTTTCATGGTGAGTTCGGCGAGTGCGACCGCACCCGTCCGCATCGAATCCCAGTCGTAGGAAGCAGCCCACTCCTTGCAGGCCACAGCAATCTCGTCCCGGCGCTCGTCGTCATCGAGCTCCCCGAGGGCGTTCTGGATGCCCACCAGCAGGCGGGCCTGGGCCGCGGCGAGGTCGCGACCGTTCTCCGGCAGCAACCAACCGGTGCTCTGGTGCCGGACGCTGTCCCGGAGGCCGGGGACGTCGCGGGCCAGGGTCGGGACGCCGTACGCGGCGGCCTCGCAGACCACCTGGCCCCAGCCCTCGACGTCGGAGGCACACACGTGCAGCCGGGCGTGCGCGAGCAGCAGCCCCTTCTCGTCCTCGCTCACGAAGCCGCGGAAGGTGACGTGCTTCTCGACGTCCAGGTCCGCGGCGAGCTGCTCGAGGCGCTCGCGCTCCGGTCCCTTGCCGACGATGTCGACGTGCAGCTGGGGCCGGACGTCCTGCAGGGCGGCGACCGCGCGGATGACCAGGTCGACCCGCTTGTGCGGAGCCAGCCGGCCGAGCACGACGAGCCGGTCCACGGTGTCCTCCGGGGCGACGCGCACCGGGAACGGCGCCGGGTTGCCGTTGTGCAGCAGCTCGATCGGACCGGTCCAGCCCAGGCGCGCGACCATCGCGCGACGGGTGGACTCGGAGACCGCCACGGTGGTGACGTCGCGGTAAAGGCGCGGCATCACGGTGCCCTCGAGGAACCTGCCGAGCGCAGCCAGCGGGGCCGGGAAGTAGGTGCCGAACTGGTCGAGGTGCACGTGGTGCACGAACAGCAGCACCCCGGTGCGCCGACGGTCGACGACCAGCGGCGAGAACTGCGGGATGCCGGCCTCCATGTCGATCACCAGGTCGAGGGTCCGCCGGCGCAGCATCATCCAGAGCGCCGCGAGCACGTAGTAGCTGAGCTGGCCGCCCCGGCGGACGATCCGGATGCCGTCGCGCAGCTCGTGGCGGGCAGCCCCGCTCTCCCGGGCGGTGAGGAACTCCACGTGCGCACCGGCCTCGACGAGGCCGCGGGCGAGCTCCCAGGCATAGGTCTCCGCGCCGCCTGCCATCGAGTGGTCGAGGTCGCGCCAGTTGGCGACCACGACCCGACGGCCGCGCAGGCTGGTGCTGCTCGTGGTCTCCATGTCAGGCACTCCGAACCAGTCGGAGGGCGACGTTCTCGTCCGCGGTCGCAGCGGCGGCGGGCGTACCTGCGGCCGGGCGCAGCGTGGTGACCGGCTCGAGGACCGGCTCGCGGCGCAGGCGCCACCCGATCGCGACCAGGTCGGAGAAGCTGCGCAGGCCGTGCCTGATCGGGCTGAAGGTGGAGCCGGGCACGTCGGCCCAGATCACCGGGAGCTCGTCGATCCGGGCCCGCGCGCGGCGGCAGCGCGCCAACAGCTCGACGTCGAACGCGAAACCGGGGGTGGCGACGGTGGCGAACACCTCGCGGGCCAGGTCGCCGCGCAGGATCTTGAAGCCGCACTGGGTGTCGACGATGCCGGGGACCAGACGACCGGCGGCCTTGCGGTACGCCGCAGCGCCGGCGTGGCGCAGCCAGTGGTGGCGGGCCTCGGTCTCGGACTCCTCCAGGCCGCGCGAGCCGATGACGACGTCGGCGCCGGCGTCCAGCAGCTCGGAGGCCGCGGCGAGCGCGCTCAGCTCGGTCGCGCCGTCGGCATCCATGAAGCCGACGACGTCGGCCGTGGTCGCGGCGATGCCGGCACGGACCGCGGCGCCCTTGCCCGGCTCCGCGCAGTGCAGCACGTGCACCGGCATCGCCGGGGTGCTCATCGCCAGGGCGAGCTCAGCGGTCCGGTCGGTGCTGCCGTTGTCGACGACGAGCACCTCGAGCGGTGGATTCGGCAGACCCGAGGTCGACAACGCGTAGGCCCGAAGGCTCTTCAGCGTCGCCGGCAGGCGGTTCTGCTCGTTGAAAGCAGGAATGATCAGTTGCACGGTGCACTCCCAAGGCACGCGAAATACAGGTCACGGCATGTGTGGTGCCGCGACCCCTGGTGAGAGAAGGCCGGTAGGCCTTACTTGTCCGCGTAGCTGTAGAGCTTGAGGTTGCTCTCCGAGGGATGCCCCTGCATCGCCGTGACGCCGGCGATGGAGCCGACGACAGCGAGTGCTGCTCCTGCGATCAGTGCGATCGGAAAACTCACGATGTAACTCCTCCCAAGGGTCCCCTCCCAAGGACCCCTCCCAAAACGCACATTACATCGTTTTCAGTTTATTACGGCCTTTATGGCGCGTTACGCTCCAAATCGATATAACCACCACGGATGCGGCAGTGGCGTTCGCTAGTGAGACGGGCCACACCGGGGGTCTATGACGCGAAAATTCACCAGCAGTTTCCGCGTCAACCATCTGGACCAGCGCGAGGTCGCGTCCGTCGTGCACGAGCTCCCCCGCCGGGACGTGCTCGGCACCGTTCCCCTTCTCCACCAGCACCCAGCGAACGCCCAGGTTGCTCAGCGCCGCCGCAGGGTCGGCCGCGGACAGCGCGCGACCGACACGGACCAGGGCCGGGTCCTCGCTCGGCACCACCGCGCCGCGCAGGAAGACGCGGTCGTCGACGAGGACGGTGCCCGGGAGGAATCGCGGCGCCGGGTCGAGGACAGCACGGTCGTGGTTCCAGCCGAAGCCGCGGTAGCTCCCGGTCCACGGCAGCACCACCACCGGACCGGGGTCCTTCGCCACGACCGCAGCCACCTGCGACCACTCCCGCGGGTAGTGCACCGGGTCCAGGTCGCCGCTCAGACCCCACGCCATCGACGGCAGCAGGACCACCGGGGCCGCGACCAGCAGCGCTGCGCCGGCCAGGCGACCCGACCTGTCCCCCGGACGTTGGTCCGCGGCTCGGTCGGCCGACCCGGACACCAGTCGGTCGACCAGGGCGGCTGCCCCCAGGGCGAGCACCAGGCCGAGCGGTGCCAGCGAACGCTGCGAGTCGCGCAGGATCGCCAGGGCGGGCACGTGCACCGACAGGTCCCCGAGAGCATCGGCGATCGAGCGGTCGGCCGGCAGGAGCGCGAGCAGGAACGCTCCTGCTCCGACCCAGCCCAACGAGATCGCGCTCCGACGGCCGATCGCTGGTGCGGCGTACCGGTAGCCGGCCAGCAGGGCCAGCGACAGGAGGGCGGCCGCGGCGACGACGACGGCGTTGGTCCGCTCCGGCGCGACCACGGAGGTCTTCCAGATGCCGCCCATCGACAGCAGGCTCGCCACTGTCCCGAGCGAGGACTCCCCACGGGCGGCGAAGGCCCCGAACCCGAGGTCGGTGCCCCGGATCGAGCCCCGGAGCAGGGACGGCACCACCCACGGGAGGTTCGCCAGCAGCCCGAGCCCGAGCACACCCCAGCACCGACGCCGATCGGGGCCGACCAGGACGACGACGAGGGCAACCACGACCCCGAGCAGGCCCACCGACGGCGCGCACACGGCAGAGGCCACCAGCACCAGCGCCAATCGCGGCCAGCCCCCCTCGACGCGGTCGCGCACCCGGATGGCGCCGAGCACCAGCCACGGCAGCAGGCCGTAGCCCATCACCGTTGGCCACTGACCGATCTCCAACCGCTCGTGGACCCACGGGTTCCAGAGGTAGACGACCACGGCCGCCACCTGGCCGAGCGCCGCGAACCTCCCCGCCAGCCGTGCGATCCCGAACCCGCCGAGCAGCAGCGCGGCGGCGAGCAGCACTCGCTGGAGCAGCGCCCCCGGCAGCATGTCGTCGACGAGCGAGACCAGGGCGTCCATCGGCACCGCGCGCGGAACCGAGCCGTCCAGCCCGAGCCAGGCGGACTTCCACGGCTGGTCCGGCACGAAGACCATGTCCCCGCGCAGCGCGATCCCGCCGCTGACCAGCAGCGGTCCGAGCACGAGCACGGTGACCAGGACCGTGGTCACCCGAGCCGGCCAGCGGGGCCCCGGCACGGCCCCGGCGGCCGCGTCACCCACGGGCATCTGCGCTTCCCCGCAGCGCGAGCGTGAGCCCGAGGGCGACACCGATCCCGGCCACGAGCCCGCTGGCGACCGGGACCAGGCCCGGTCCGTGCACGTGGAAGTAGACGGCCGTCACTGCTGCTCCGGCAGCCACGCCCAGACCTGCCAGGGCGACCAGGAACCGTCGTCGGACCGGGAGCAGGGCCAGACCCACCCCGACCAGGGCAGGGAGCCCGCCGAGCAGCCATCCGGCGCCGAGGGCCACCACCGTGGCCGGCAACCGGCGACGCGACCGGCGACGCGGCCTCGGGGCGGCCGGTTCGGGGTCGACTCCGGGGCGCAGCCGGGTGCGCAGCAGGACCCCCACCGCCACCAGCAGCATCGCGCCGGCCACCCCGAGCCCACCGACCAGACCGACCAGGTAGTGGCGCTGCGGGGCGTACTCGATGCGCACGGTGCCGGTCCCGCCGGCCGGCAGACGCCAACCCTGGGCCCAGCCGTCGATCCGCTGCGGCTGCAGCTTCTTGCCGTTCAGCGTCGCGGTCCAGCCGACGTTCCAGTTGCGCCCGGTGACCAGCAGCGACGACTCGCCGGCACCGACCTTCACCGTCTGGGCGGTCTTGCTCGAGCTGGTGACGTCGAGGGTGCGTTGCGGTTGCGACCCCCGCTCGAGGAAGGCCGCCGGCTCCGCCAGCACGATCCGCACGGGCTGGAACTGGCTGGTCGAGACGATCCGGACCCGGTGGCGACCCGGGGTGATCTGCATCGGGCCGTCGCAGAGCGTGACCGAGAGCGGACCCGAGCTGGAGACGTCGCCCATCAGCCCGTCCACCTTGGTCAGGTAGCGGTGACCGTCGACGTACACGTTCGGGCCGTAGCCGCACACCGCACCGGTGCGCGCGGCACCGTCGAGCGGGACGGGCGCGACCTTGCTGAGCTTCACCTCGCCGACGCCGAGCGGCGCCGAGCCCCGGGTCGGGTTGTCGAACCGGATCTCGAAGTGCTTGGTCACCAGCGGGGCGAACGTCCCGAAGGCACCGAGGTCGACGCGCCGCGACTGGCTGCCGGAGACGATCGTCGCGCCGGTCGGCGAGACGGCCGGGGATGCGGGCGTGGCGATGGTCAGCCGGTCCAGCCGCACCGGCCTGGCCAGGTCCACGGTCAGCGTCGGCGTCGGGTCGGCGGGGTCGGCGATCCAGGAGGTGGTCGGCGTGCCGTCGTAGGCCATCCGTGCGGAGACGGTCGGGTCGTCCAGGTAGGTCGAGGAGGCGCGCATCAGCACGGTCGAGCTGAAGGGGTCCAGCAGCGAGATCGTCGAGGGGTCGGCGCGCGCCAGCACCGTGCCGAACAGGTTCCAGGAGCCGGTCCGGTCGAAGGTGACCTCGCGGTCGATGCCGTGCGGGTCCTCGGCGGGCCGGTAGCGGTTCGGGTCGCAGTCCGGCGCGAGCAGCGTCGGCTCGCAGGCGCGGGTCTCGGGCCGGCTGGTGAGCACGTAGGCGTCGGGCTCGGCGCCCTTCACCGCCGGCAGGTCCAGGATCCGGGTCGCGGGCAGCCCGGTCGCGTCGACCTCCTTCAGCGAGTTCTGGGCACGCGCGTTGCCGTTGCCGACGGCGGCGAC
>JBJMIP010000244.1:0-5811 GCA_045806825.1 Marmoricola sp. | reverse complement strand
TGCAGACGCTCGATGGGCAATGGCGCGATCACCTCGCCAATCTCGATCATCTGCGCCAGGGCATTCACCTGCGCGGTTATGCGCAGAAGAACCCGAAGCAGGAGTACAAGCGCGAAGCCTTCGAGCTCTTTTCCGACATGCTCGACCGCAAGTGGCGTGAGCACCTCTACGAGATGGACTACCTGCGCGAGGGCATCGGCCTGCGCGCCTACAGCCAGCGCGACCCGCTGGTCGAGTACCAGCGCGAGGGCTTCGACATGTTCGCGGCCATGAAGGAAGGGATCCGCGAGGAGACCGTCGGCTTCCTGTTCAACCTCGAGGTCGAGGTCGAGCCCGAGGTCGACTACTCCGAGGTCGAGGTTCCCGCGGGCATGGAGATCGAGCCGGGTCACGAGGGTCACTCGCACCCGCCGGTGTTCCGTCCGATCGGGACCGGTGCTGCCGAGGCCGCCGCGGCGATGGCTGCGGATGCCGCCGCCGAGCACGCGGCCGCGCACGCGCCGGTGATCCGCGCCAAGGGTCTGGAGGCCCCGAAGCGGCCGCAGAACCTGACCTACTCGGCTCCCAGCGAGGACGGCGAGGCGGAGTTCCGCGGTCAGACCGTGAGCAACTCCGACGACCCGTTCGCGAACGTCGGTCGCAACGAGCAGTGCCCGTGCGGCTCCGGCAAGAAGTACAAGCAGTGCCACGGAGCGCCGAACCCGGGTTCGTTCAACACCAGCTCCGGCGGCTAACCGAACTCGAGCGCCGTGCACCGCCAGCGGTTCTCGATCCGCTCGATCCGGGCGGCGATGGCCCGCGACCGCTGGCCGTGCCGGACGTGGATGCTCAGCTCGGCCGCGTCGGCCTGCGGCCGGGACAGGTGCACGCTGCGCACCTGGGACCGCAGCCGCCGGCGGCGCTGGTCGGACGGCACCGTCCGCTGCAGCGCGTTGCTGCGGCGGGCGAGGTCGTCGTAGACCTCGTGGGTGGTCCAGCGCATCAGCTGCTGAACGCTGCGGTCCCCGCCGATCACCTCGACCACGGCCTGGGCGAACCGGGTCGCGAAGGCGTCCAGCTCCGAGTCGTCCCCGGTGACCAGGCGGAGGTTCGGGCGCGCCGGGAAACCGGCCGGTGGGCCGAAGTCGAGCAGGAGCCGGGACTGGGGTTGGGCGAGCTGCATGGAACACGGACGCGGAAGGCGTCCGCCGATGACGCTCAGGAACCGAAGAGCAGGTACAAACCCGTTCCGGTGTAGGCGACCATGATCACCAGCAGGCCGAGCTGACCGGTGACCTGGTGCTTCTTCGGCAGCAGCGTCAGGGCCCGGTCGTGCGCCGCGATCACCCCCACCACGTGCCCGGCGACCACCGCCAGCACCTTGATGCAGGCGAGCGTCGTCGGGTGGAACGAGAGCCAGTAGTTCACCGACCAGTCCGCGGTGCCGAACAGGTTGCTGCCGTTGGCCATCGGGTCGGAGAGCTGGAGCACGGTCGTCTGGCCCTGCTCGACGAAGTAGCTCAGGTAGTGCGCGGTCATGTAGCCGACGATGATCGGCACCACCGAGTGCCCGAAGAGTCGCGGCAGCAACCAGCGGTTCGCGCCGGCCTCGGAGTCCGCCTCGACGCCGGTGGACATCGTCGCCAGCGAGAACGTCAGCGCGATCACTACGCATGCGGTCACCAGGGCCACGGTGTTGACCACCTGGACGTCGAGGTTCAGCTTGTCGACGAACCGCACCCACCGCACCGAGTCCTTGTAGGAGTCGAAGGCGGTCGAGCCGAACAGCACCGAGACGGCAGCGACGAGTCCGGGCCGGGCCGTCAGTGTCGCCAGGTTGGCCAGCGGGCTGCGCAGCACCAGCGTGCCGCGGGCGTCACGCGCCCAGGGGGAGAGCTTGGCGAGCAGGTCGGAGTAGACCTCGAACGGGTCGGCCCGCGACAGCCAGGTGTCGCCGAAGAGCGCGGAGCCGATCAGCATCACCAGGAAGTAGCCGACGATCCAGGTCATCACGCCCGGGTGCAGCCCCGAGGCGCCCAGGTACGCCGACCGCGGGTTGACCAGCTCCTGCCAGACGAAGGCGAACAGGCCGAGTGCGGCCGGCCAGTAGCCGAGCTGCGCGGGATAGGAGTACAGGCCCTTGGCGGCATCCGAGCCGGTGAGCCGGGCGAACACCAGGTTGAGGGTCCGGACCGGACTGACGGCCCGGAAGAACCGGCCGAAGAGCACCGAGGCCGGCACGATGCCGACCCAGAGGATGACGTAGAAGGTCCCGAACACGGGGTTCGTGACCAGGTCGGGTCCGGCGACCATCGCCCAGATGATGTACCCGGCGAAGACCGCACCACCCAGGCGCAGCGCGCCCCGGAACCACCGGCTGTCCAGGACCGAGGCCAGTCCCGCGGGCAGCGGGCGGCCGAGCTCGTTGCCGTCGTACCGCGGGGTCCGCCAGGCCAGGATCAGGACGCAGAAGGAGACCACCAGGGCCGCGGTGCCGCCGGCGATGGCCAGCGGGGCCGGGATCGGCAGGTCCTTGGCGCCGCCCAAGCCGTGCAGCGGCGCGACCGGACCGATCAGGGCGGGGAGCACCTAGCGGACCTCGAGCTGGACGATCAGCTTGTCGAGCGCGTGGTCCTCGACGTCCACGACGCCGGGCTGAGCCAGCTTGAGGGTGATCTCGGAGCCACCGGCGGGGAACGCGATGTGCTGCTCCGGGGAGCTGTGCACGTGCAGCTCGCCGGCCTTGTCGGCGGTGATCTGCAGGACGACGGCCTGGTTCGCCCTGACCTCGACCTTGTCGCCGCTCGGGGTGACCGTGCCGCCCTGGAGCTTGATGGCGATCACCTTGGCGTCAGCCGCCGGCGCCGTGGTGACCTGGGCTGCCGGGGTCGCGGAGAGCTCGGTCCCGGGCTCGCTGCCCGGGCTCTTGCTGCTCGAGCCGCAGGCGGACAGGGACAGGGCCAGCACCAGCGCGGTGGCGGCGCCGGCGGCGAGCGCGGGACGAGCAGGCATGGAGGCTCCAGCGTGGGACGGGTGGGGGAGCGCGGGTGCGCTCTGTCAGAATCCCATGACGAGCTCCGGTGCACCTACCGGGGTTGGGAACTCTCCAGGAGTTCTCAGGGAACCGTGACCGGGAGAGGCGGACGTGTGAGCGAGCGACTGCGAGGCGCCGACCTTGCCCTGCTCTCCGCCGAGACCGGGCGCACGCCGATGCACAACGCCACCCTCGAGATCTTCGAGCCCGGCGAGTCCGGTTTCGACTACGACGCCCTGATCGCGCACATCGAGGACCGGATCACCTTCGTCCCGCGCTACCGCCAGGCGGTCCGCCAGGTCCCCGGCCGGCTCGCCAACCCGGTGTGGGTCGACGACCCGGACTTCGACCTCGCCTACCACGTGCGCCGCTCCGCACTCCCGCGCCCGGGCACCCTGGACCAGCTGCGCGAGCTGACCGCCCGGATCATGTCCCGCCGCCTGGACCCCGCCCGGCCGCTGTGGGAGGTCTACTTCGTCGAGGGTCTCGAGGGCGGCCGCGTCGCGGTGCTCTCCAAGTCGCACCAGATCCTGGTCGACGGCATCGCCACGGTGGACCTCGGTCAGGTGCTCCTCGACGTCGACCCCGGTCCCCGGCACCTGGTGCCCGACGACTGGTCACCGTCCGCGGAGCCGTCGAGCACCAGTCTGGTGCTGGACGCGCTGGCAGACACCGCCCGCGACCCGCTGAGCGCGGTCACCTCCGCGCAGGGGGCCGCTTGGGCGGTCGGCAAGGCCGCCGGAGCTGTCTTCGACCGGTTCGGCGCGATCGCCGGTGCGCTGTCCAACCGCCGTCCGGCGCCGGACAGCCCGTTCAACGTCGGCCCGTCCGAGCAGCGCCGCGTGGTGCTGGTCCGGACGGCTCTCAAGGACTACCGGCGGGTGCGTCGGGTGCACGGCGGCACGGTCAACGACGTCATCCTGGCCACGCTGACCGGAGCGATCCGGGCGTGGCTGATGACCCGCGCGGAGTCCGTGGGCAGCGGTCGCCGGATCAAGGCGCTGGTCCCGATGAGCGTGATCGACGAGGAGCTCGAGCCGACGTCGCTGGGGTCGCAGGTGATCGGCCACAAGGTCGACCTGCCGGTCGGGGAGGCCTCCCCGGTGATCCGGCTGCACCAGGTCTCCTACGCCCTCAAGGCGCACAGCGAGACCGGCCGGGCCGTGGCCGCCGACCGGATCGCCGGCGTCGCGGGCTTCGCGCCGACGACCTTCCACGCGCTCGGGTCGCGGGTGGCCGTGGAGGAGTCCCAGGGCGTGAACCTGGTGATCACCAACGTGCCCGGACCGCAGTTCCCGATGTTCATGGCCGGCGCCGAGATGGTCGAGACCTACCCGGTCCCGCCGCTGCAGCGCGGGTTCGCCCTGGCCATCGGGGTGACCTCCTACGACGGCGGCGTCTACTACGGCATCACCGCGGACCGCGACATCCTTCCCGACATCGACGTCCTCGGGCAGTGCGTGCGCGAGGCCCTGGACGAGCTCGTCGACAGCGCCAGCGACTCCCGGCCCCGGGCACCGCGCGGGCGCAAGAAGACCTGACGGCCCGCGACGATGAGGATCTACGTCCCGACCACGCTCGAGGAGCTGGCCGCTTTCGTCGCGGCCGGCGAGGTCCCGGCCACCGCCGAGCGGTACGTCGCCAACGACGAGTCCGAGGACTCCGAGTACGACGCGCTGGCCGCCGCCGCGGACGACTCGGCTGCGCAGCAGCAGGGTCGCGGACGCCGCGTCGTCGTGGTCGCCGACGTGCCCGACCCGGACGCCGGGTTCGCCGTCAGCCGCGTCGACGCCGTGCACGCCGACAGTGCTCCGGTCGACCTCGCCTCGGCCCACCTGCCCGAGCTCGGCTGGTACGCCACCCAGGAGATCCCCGACCTGCTCGCGTGATTACATCGGGTGCATGGACGCCATCACCCACCCCCCGGCTCCCACCAACGAGCCGAACCTGGACTACGCCCCGGCCAGCCCCGAACGGGCCGCGCTCGAGGCGGAGCTGAAGCGACAGTCCGCCCGCACCGTCAACCTGCCCGCGACCATCGGCGGTCGCCGCCGGATGGGCGGCGGACCCGAGTTCAACGTCGTGCAGCCGCACGCGCACGCGGAGGTGCTCGGGGTCTCCCGGCACTGCACCACGGCCGACGCCGAGGCCGCCGTCCGCGCGGCGGCGAAGGCAGCACCGGGCTGGCGTGCGCTGCCGTTCGACGAGCGCGCCGCGATCCTGCTGAAGGCCGCCGACCTGCTCGCCGGTCCGTGGCGCGCCCGGCTGAACGCCGCCACCATGCTCGGCCAGTCCAAGACCGCCTGGCAGGCCGAGATCGACAGCGCCTGCGAGCTCATCGACTTCTGGCGCTTCAACGTCCACTACGCCCGGCAGATCCTGGCCGAGCAGCCGATCGCGAACGCGCCCGGTGTCTGGAACCGCACCGACCACCGCCCGCTCGAGGGTTTCGTCTACGCGATCACCCCGTTCAACTTCACCGCGATCGCCGGGAACCTGCCGACCGCTCCCGCGCTTATGGGTAACACGGTCATCTGGAAGCCGTCGCCGACCCAGCAGCTCGCCGCCAGCGTGGTGATGCAGATCCTCGAGGAGGCCGGGATGCCGCCGGGCGTGATCAACATGCTTCCCGGTGACGGCATCGAGGTCTCGAAGGTGCTGCTCGGCCACCGCGACCTGGCCGGGATCCACTTCACCGGCTCGACTCCGACCTTCCACCACCTGTGGCGCACGGTGGGGGAGAACATCGCCGGCTACCGGTCCTACCCACGGATCGTGGGGGAGACAGGTGGCAAGGA
>JBJMIP010000243.1:0-3580 GCA_045806825.1 Marmoricola sp. | reverse complement strand
GTAGCCGTTGGAGTGCAGTCCGCTGGAGGCCATCGCGACCACCACGTCACCGGGCCGCACCAGCTGCGCGCCGAGGATCTTGTCCTTGTCGACCACACCGGTCGCCGCACCGGCGACGTCGTACTCGTCGGGGCCCAGCAGCCCCGGGTGCTCGGCGGTCTCTCCGCCCGACAGGGCGCAGCCGGCCTCGACGCACGCCTCGGCGATGCCCTGGACGATCGCGGCGATCCGCTCGGGGATCACCTTGCCGGTCGCGATGTAGTCGGTCATGAAGAGCGGCTCGGCACCGCAGACGACCAGGTCGTCGACGACCATGCCGACCAGGTCGAAGCCGATGGTGTCGTGCTTGTCGAGGGCCTGCGCGAGGGCGACCTTGGTTCCGACCCCGTCGGTCGAGGTGGCCAGCACCGGGTGGTCGTAGCTCTTCAACGCGCTCGCGTCGAAGAGCCCGGCGAAGCCGCCGATGCCGCCCATCATCTCGGGGCGACGGGCCTTCTCGATCCAGACCTTCATCAGCTCGACGGCCTTGTCGCCAGCCTCGATCGAGACGCCAGCGGCTTCGTAAGTACTCATTCGGGTCCTCGGTCAGTCATTGGTCTCGGCTGCGCTCGACCAGCGGTGGTTCCGGTCTTCTGTTCTTGGTCTCGGCTGCGCTCGACCAGCGGTGGTTCCGCACTCGGGATCGGTAGTTCAGGGTCGGTCGAGAGCGTCGACGGCGCCGCCGCCGGCCAGCGACGCTGCCAGTCCGTCGACGTCCAGGGCGCGGTCGGGCACCACGGCCTCGACCTCGAGCAGGTGCTTGCCGAGCAGCTCGGGCTCGGGCAGGGCGATCGGGTACTGCCCGTCGAAGCAGGCGCGGCAGAGGTTGTCCGAGGCGACCGAGGTGGCCTCGGTCAGCTCCTCGAGCGAGATGTAGGCCAGCGAGTCAGCGCCGATCGAGGCACAGATCTCCTCGGTGGACAGGCCGTTGGCGATCAGCTCGGCGCGGGTGGCGAAGTCGATGCCGTAGAAGCACGGCCACTTCACCGGCGGCGAAGAGATCCGCACGTGCACCTCGCGGGCACCGGCCTCGCGCAACATCCGGATCAGCGCGCGCTGCGTGTTGCCGCGCACGATCGAGTCGTCGACGACGACCAGGCGCTTGCCCTCGATGACGTCGCGCAGCGGGTTGAGCTTCAGCCGGATACCGAGCTGGCGGATCGTCTGGCTGGGCTGGATGAACGTGCGGCCGACGTAGGAGTTCTTCACCAGGCCGACGCCGTAGGGGATGCCGCTGGCCTCGGCGTAGCCGATCGCGGCCGGCGTACCGGACTCCGGCACCGGGATGACCAGGTCGGCGTCGGCGGGGAACGAGCGGGCCAGCTTGCGGCCGATCTCGACCCGGACGCTGTGCACCCGCTGGTCGGAGATGATCGTGTCCGGGCGCGCCAGGTAGACGAACTCGAAGAGGCAGCCCTTCGGTGCCGCGTCGATGAAGCGGCGGGTGCGCAGGCCGTCCTCGTCGACGGCGATCAGCTCGCCGGGCTCGATCTCGCGGATGTAGGAGGCGCCGACGATGTCGAGCGCTGCGGTCTCGGAGGCGACCACCCAGCCGCGCTCGAGGCGACCGAGCACCAGCGGCCGGATGCCCTGGGGGTCGCGGGCGGCGTACAGGGTGCCCTCGTCCATCCAGACGAACGAGTAGGCGCCCTTGACCTGCGGCAGCAGCTCGGCCGCGCGGTCCTCCAGCGACTGGTCCGGGTGGTACGCCAGCAGCGCGGTAACCAGCGAGGTGTCGTTGGTGCTGGTCTCCAGGTTGCGCGCGTGGATGTCCAGCTCACCGGTGTCGCTGGGCAGGTCGGCGACCATCTGGGCGAGCTCGCTGGTGTTGATCAGGTTGCCGTTGTGCCCGAGCGCGATCGAGCCGTGCGCGGTCGGCCGGAACGTCGGCTGGGCGTTGTGCCAGGTGCTGGCGCCGGTCGTCGAGTAGCGCGCGTGCCCGATCGCCAGGTGACCCTTGAGCGAGGACAGCGTCGACTCGTCGAAGACCTGCGAGACCAGGCCCATGTCCTTGTAGACGAGGATCTGGCGGCCGTTGCTGACCGCGATGCCGGCCGACTCCTGGCCGCGGTGCTGCAGCGCGTAGATGCCGTAGTAGGCGAGCTTGGCAACGTCCTCACCGGGGGCCCAGACGCCGAAGACGCCGCAGGCGTCCTGGGGTCCGCGGTCGGTCGGGTCGAACTCGTGCGTCAGCTGTCCATCCCCGCGGGCCACGGGGTCAGTCTACGGGGTCAGCGAGGCCAGGTTGGACAGCAGCAGCGTCTCCGCGAGACAGACCCGCTCGAACTCCGCCAGGTGCAGGCCCTCGTTGGCCCCGTGGGCCCGGGTGTCGGGGTCCTCCACGCCGGTGACGAGCACGCTGGCCTGCGGGAACGCGTCCAGGAACTCGGCGATGAACGGGATCGATCCGCCCACGCCCATGTCGATCGGCCGGACGCCGTCCCAGGCCTGGGTGAAGGCGTCCCGGGCGATGTCGTACGCCGGCCCGTCGGCCTTGATCGCGGTCGCCTCGCCGGTGTCGACCACGGTGGTGGTCAGCTCGGCGCCCCAGGCAACGTGCTTCTGCAGGTGCTCCAGAAGCCGGGCCAGCGCGTTCTCGGTGGTGTCCGCCGGTGCGGTCCGCAGCGTCACGCGGGCCTTGGCCGCGGGCACCAGGGTGTTGCTCGCGCCGAAGACCTGCGGGGCGTCCAGCCCGGTGATGCTGATCGCCGGCTTGGTCCAGAGCCGCTCGACGATCGGGCCCGACCCGATCCAGCTGATGCTGGCCAGCGCCCCGGACTCGGCGCGCAGCTTCTCCTCGGGGTACTCGACGTCGTCGGCCGGTCCGCCCTTGAGGCCCTCGACGGCGACGTTGCCCTCGTCGTCGTGCAGGCTCGCGATCAGCCGCGCGAGGGTCATCAGCGAGTCCGGGACCAGGCCGCCCCACATGCCGGAGTGCACCGCGTGGGTCAGGGTGCGGACCTCGACGTCGACCCGGACGAGGCCGCGCAGGCTGGTGGTGAGCGCGGGAACGCCGATGTCCCAGTTGCCGCTGTCGGCGATCACGATGACGTCGGCCGACAGCGAGTCCTTCTCCTGCGCGAGCAGGTCGGAGAGGGTGTCGGACCCGACCTCCTCCTCGCCCTCGCAGAACAGCACGACGCCCACCGGCAGGTCGTCGCCCAGCGCGCGGATCGCGGCCAGGTGCGCGGCGATGCCCGCCTTGTCGTCGGCCGCACCACGGCCGTAGAGGCGGCCGTTGCGCTCGGTCGGCTCGTACGGCGGGCTGTCCCACTCGGCCGGGTCGTTCTCGGGCTGCACGTCGTGGTGCGCGTAGAGCAGCACCGTGGGCGAGCCCTCGGGACCGGGCTTGTGCGCGATCACGGCCGGCGGCGCACCGTCGAAGGCACGGGCGATCCGCGCCTCGAAGCCTTCGGCCTCGAAGAGCGCCAGCACCGCCTGGGCGCTGCGCTCGACCTCGCCGGCACGGGACGGGTCGGCACTGACGGACTGGATCCGGACCAGGTCCTCGAGGTCGCGCCGGATGCCGGGAAGCACTGCG
>JBJMIP010000242.1:0-5070 GCA_045806825.1 Marmoricola sp. | reverse complement strand
TGGGACTGCCAGAAGTACAACGGGCTCACCGTGCTCGGGCTGCGCGTGCTGCGGTTCGCCTGGGAGCAGGTGATCCTCAATCCGGACTACACCCGCGCGGTGCTGATGTCCGCGGCGACCGGCATTGGTGGCTGGAACGGTCCGATCTCCACCCATCCGGGCAGCAATGCCGGTCCGTAGAACTCGGTCCGGAAAAAGTTTTGGGAAAGCTGCAAGGTTCTCCAGCCCGGGTGCTCCTACCCCTGACAGCGCGCCACGAACGGCGCCCACAGCACAAGGAGCCCGACATGAACCGCAGCATCAAGAACCTGGTCCTGGCCGCCGGCCTCGCCGTCGCCACCGTTTCCCTCGCCGTCCCGGCCCACGCCGACCCCATCCCGAACGGCCCGGGCAACCTGGGAACCGTCCAGCCGGGCCCGGTGGTGGACCCGAAGCCGCAGCCCCAGCCGGTGCCCGCCGGTCCGAGCGACATCGCGAACCCGCCGAAGTGCACCCACGGGTGCGGTGGCGACCAGGGCCCCGAGGGACCGAAGGACCTCGCGCCGGCCCCGACCGAGGACGTCGTGAACGGCGGCCCGCTCGAAGCCGCCCCGAGTGACCCGAAGGGCGACCCCGCCGACGACGCCTCGCAGGACCAGGGCTGCTTCACCGGGTGCGACCTGCCCGAGGAGCCGACTGCCGACCCGACCACGAGCGTCGTGGCGCTGGACTCCGACAAGCCGTCGGCGTCCGACCAGCTGGACCGTGCCGACGGGCTCGCTCCCGTCACGAACCAGGACGGCGGCATCGACCCGCTGCTGTTCATCCTCGGCGGCGCCGGCGCCGGCGCCCTGGTCCTGGCGGCGGCCGCCCGACGCCGTCGTCAGCAGCAGGCGGCCTGACCTGGGGACAGGCAGCCTGATCTGGGGACAGAAGGCCCCCGCACCCGATCCGGGTGCGGGGGCCTTTCTGCTATCCGATCGGCGGGTCAGGCCTTCGCTGCGCGAAGTTTCAGCGCGATGTCGATGAGCTGGTCCTCCTGGCCGCCGATCAGCTTGCGCCGGCCGGCCTCGGCGAGGATCTCGGCGCCCGAGACGCCGTAGCGCTCGGCCGCGTTGCCCGCGTGCTTGAGGAAGCTCGAGTACACCCCGGCGTAGCCCATCATCATCGTCATCCGGTCCAGGCGGCACTCCTCCGGCATCGCCGGGCGGACCACGTCCTCGGAGGCGTTGATGATCTTCAGGAAGTCCACGCCGGTCTTCCAGCCGAGCTTGTCGCAGATGCCGACGAACGCGTCCAGCGGGGTGTTGCCCGCACCGGCGCCGAAGCGGCGTACCGAGCCGTCGATCTGGGTGGCGCCGGCGCGCACGGCCATCACCGTGTTGCCCGCGCCGAGGTCGAGGTTCTCGTGGCCGTGGAAACCGACGGTGGCCTGGTGACCGATCTCGGCAACGACCGCAGCGACGCGATCGGACACGCCCTCGAGGATCAAAGCGCCGGCCGAGTCGACAACGTAGACGCACTGGCAGCCGGCGTCCACCATGATCCGCGCCTGCTTGGCGAGGACCTCGGGCGGCTGGGTGTGGCTCATCATCAGGAAGCCGACCGTCTCCAGGCCGAGCTCGCGGGCCAGGCGGAAGTGCTGCTCGGAGACGTCGGCCTCGGTGCAGTGGGTGGCGATCCGGCAGATCGACCCGCCGTTGCCCTGCGCCTCGCGGATGTCGTCCTTGGTGCCGACGCCGGGCAGCATCAGGAAGGCGATCTTCGCCCGCTTGGCCGTCTCGGCGGCGATCTTGATGAGCTCCTGCTCCGGGGTGCGGCTGAAGCCGTAGTTGAAGCTCGACCCGCCGAGGCCGTCGCCGTGGGTCACCTCGAGGACCGGCACGCCGGCCTCGTCGAGCGCGCCGATGATCGAGCGGACCTCGTCAGCGCTGAACTGGTGACGCTTGTGGTGCGAACCGTCGCGCAGGCAGGTGTCGGTGAGCCGGATGTCCAGGTCGGACGTCGGGTCGGTGTCGCGCCAGGTGCGGGACAGGGCGTTGAGCTCGGGCGCTCCGCTGATGGTCATGATCAGTTACCTCCGAGGATCGCGCGGGCCATGCCTTCGCCGGCGCGGGTCGCGGCGGCGGTCATGATGTCGAGGTTGCCCGAGTACGGCGGCAGGAAGTCACCGGCGCCCTCGACCTCGATGAAGATGGAGACCTTGGTCGCGCCGCGGGTGGCGTCGCTCGGGTCGTCGAACTGCGGCTCCTGCAGCAGCCGGTACCCCGGGACGTAGTCCTGGACGGCCTTGACCATGTCGTGGACCGACCGGGTGATCGCGTCCCGGTCGACGTCGGCACCGACCGCGCAGAAGATCGTGTCGCGCATGATCATCGGCGGCTCGGCCGGGTTCAGGATGATGATCGCCTTGCCCTGCGCGGCCCCGCCGATGGTCTCGACACCGGCTGCGGTGGTGCGGGTGAACTCGTCGATGTTCTGCCGGGTGCCGGGGCCGGCGCTCAGCGAGGCGACGGACGCGACGATCTCGGCGTAGGACACCGGCGTGGCTCGCGACACGGCGGCGACCATCGGGATCGTGGCCTGGCCGCCGCAGGTGATCATGTTGACGTTCTCGGCACCGGCGTGCTCGTTGCCGTTGACCGCCGGGATGCAGGCCGGGCCGACCGCCGCCGGGGTGAGGTCCACGGCCTTGATGCCGGCCTCGGCGTACCGGGGGGCGTACTCGCGGTGCACGTAGGCGCTGGTCGCCTCGAAGATGAAGTCCGGGAGCTCGTCCTGCTTCAGCAACCAGTCGACGCCCTCGGCGGTCGCCTCCAGCCCCTCCTTGCGGGCCCGCTCGAGGCCGGGGCTGGTCGGCTCGACCCCGACCATCCAGCGCGGCTCGATCACGTCGCTGCGGAGCAGCTTGTACATCAGGTCGGTACCGATGTTGCCGGGCCCGACGATGGCTGCGGTCAGCTTGCTCATTCTCTAGTCTCCGAACTTCACGCTGAGCGGTGCGAATCCGCTGATGGACGCCACGACATCATCTCCCGCGGCGAAGGGCACGAAGGGGCCGAGCGCCCCCGAGAGGATCAGCTGGCCCGCGCGGAGCGGGTCGCCGAACCGGGCGGACTGGACGGCGAGCCAGCGGAGCGCCTCCAGGGGGTCACCGAGGCACGCCGCGCCGTTGCCGGACGAGCGCTCCTCGCCGTTGATGGTCAACGACATCACCACGTCGATCGGGCTGATCCTGCTCAACGGCAGCTCGTCGGTGCCGACGACGAAGAGTGCGCTCGAGGCGCAGTCGGCGACGGTGTCGGTGAACTTGATCTGCCAGCCTGCGATCCGCGAGTCCACGATCTCGAGCGAGGGCAGCGCGACGTCGACGGCTTCGCGGACCAGGTCCAGGGTGATCTCGTCCTCGGGCACGTCGATGTCGTGCGCCAGGCGGAAGGCGACCTCGGCCTCGACCCGCGGCTGCAGCAGCCGTGCCATCGAGATCGGCGCGCCGCCGGGCTGGGCCGCTGCGCTGACGTCCATCTCGTCGAGCAGGTAGCCGAAGTCGGGCTGATCGACGCCGAGCTGGTCCTGGACGGCCTTGCTGGTGGCACCGATCTTGCGGCCGACGACCCTCGCGCCGGCAGCGAGCCGAGCCTGCACCAGACCCTGCTGCACCGCGTACGCCGCGGGCAGGTCGTCGGTGCCGATGAGGTCCCGGACGGGGTCGCACGGGACCCCGGTCTCCTGGGCCTCCGCGAGCCTGCTGACAGCGGCTTGGATCGCTTCCTGAGTGGTCACGACACTGATAATAGAACCTGTTACAGTTTTGTGCCATGAAGGCCTCCTGTGACGTGGTCGTCGTCGGCGCCGGTGGCGCCGGGATGACGGCCGCACTCGCCGCAGCCCGCAACGGGCTCGACACCGTCCTGATCGAGAAGTCCGCGTACTTCGGTGGATCGACCGCGCGCAGCGGCGGCGGCGTCTGGATCCCGGGCAACTACGCCATCAAGGCCGCCGGCGAGGTCGACCCCGGTGACGCCGAGGCGTCGAGGCTCTACCTGCAGTCCATCGTCGGCGAGAAGGTGCCCGCCATCCGTCGCGAGACCTACCTGGACCGCGGGCCGGAGCTGATGGACTTCCTCAAGGAGAACACCCCGGTCCGCTTCAAGTGGGTCCCCGAGTACGCCGACTACCTGCCCGAGGCTCCCGGCGGGAGGCCCCGCGGCCGGACCGTCGAGCCGATCCCGCTGAACGCGAAGTTCCTCGGCGAGGAGCTGGGACGCCTGCACCCGCCGTACGGCAAGGCGCCCGCCAACCTGATCATCACCCAGGCCGACTTCCGCAAGATCAGCCTGGGCATGCGGACCATCAAGGGGCCGCTCACGCTGATCCGGGCCACCCTGATGCGGCTGCTCACGCTGCTGCTCGGCAAGAAGATGTACGCGATGGGCAACGCGATCGCGATCGGCCTGCGCAAGGGCATCCAGGACGCCGGCGTGCCGGTCGAGTACGAGACCGAGCTGACCGACCTGGTCATCGAGAACGGGCGCGTCGTCGGGGTCTCCGTGCTGCGCAACGGAGAGACCTTGGTCATCCGGGCGAGCAAGGGTGTGATCCTGGGCAGCGGCGGGTTCGAGAAGAACCTGGAGATGCGGGAGAAGTACCAGCCGCAGCCGACGTCGGTCGACTGGACGACCGGAGCCGAGTCGAACCAGGGCGGCGGCATCCTCGCCGGCATCGCCGCGGGCGCCGAGATCGACCTGATGGACGACGCCTGGTGGGGACCGACCATCCCGCTGCCGAACGGTCCGTGGTTCTGCCTGGCCGAGCGCAACCTGCCCGGCTCGATCATCGTCAACGCCGCCGGCAACCGGTACATGAACGAGGCACTCCCCTACGTCGAGGCCACCCACGAGATCTACAAGGGCGAGGCCACCGGCATCACCCACGTGCCGAGCTGGATGATCATCGACCAGCGCTACCGCAACCGGTACCTGTTCGCCGGCCTCGGCCCGCGCCAACCGTTCCCGGGCCGCTGGCTGAAGGAGGGCGTGATCAAGAAGTCCTCCACCATCGAGGGTCTCGCGGAGGCGATCGAGGTCCCTG
>JBJMIP010000241.1:0-6184 GCA_045806825.1 Marmoricola sp. | reverse complement strand
CGGCCGTTCTTGCGGTGGGCGTACTTGTTGTGGGAGTCGGCACCCATCGGGCCCGGCCGGTAGAGCGCCGAGACCGCGGTGATGTCGGCGAACTGGTCGGGCAGCATCGAGCGCAGCAACGCGCGCATGCCGCCACCATCGAGCTGGAAGACGCCGAGGGTGTCACCGCGGCCCATCAGCTCGTAGGTGGCCCGGTTGTCGAACGGGAGCTCCTCGAGCACCACCGTCTCGCCACGGTTGGCCTTGATGTTGACCAGCGCGTCCTCGAGGATCCGCAGGTTGGACAGGCCGAGGAAGTCCATCTTGACCAGGCCGAGCGCCTCGCACATCGGGTAGTCGAACTGGGTGATGACGGCGCCGTCCTGCGGGCGGGCCATGATCGGCACGATGTCGATCAGCGGCTCGCTGGACATGATCACGCCGGCCGCGTGCACGCCCCAGTTGCGGATCTGGCCCTCGAGGCCGATCGCGGTCTCGTAGATGGTCCGGACGTCGTGGTCCTGGTCGTGCAAGGCGCGGAACTCGCCGCCCTCGTTGTAGCGCTTGTGCGTCGGGTCGAAGATGTCCTTGAGCTGGACGCCCTTGCCCATCACGTCCGGCGGGAGCGCCTTGGTGATCTTGTCGCCGATGGCGAACCCATGGTCGAGGACCCGGGCCGCGTCCTTGATGGCTGCCTTGGCCTTGAGCCGGCCGAAGGTCGCGATCTGGGCGACCCGGTCGGCGCCGTACTTGTCGCTGACGTACCCGATGACCTCGCCGCGACGGGCGTCGTCGAAGTCGATGTCGAAGTCGGGCATCGAGGGGCGCTCGGGGTTGAGGAACCGCTCGAAGAAGAGTCCGTGCTCCAAGGGGCACAGGTCGGTGATGCGCAGCGCGTACGCCGCGATCGAACCCGCACCCGAACCACGGCCGGGCCCGACACGGATGCCGTTGTTCTTGGCCCAGTTGATGAAGTCGGCGACCACCAGGTAGTAGCCGCAGTACCCCTTCTGCGAGATGACCGCGAGCTCCATCTCGACCCGGTCCTTGACCGCCTGGTCGAGGCGGTCACCGGGGTAGCGGGCCTCGATGCCGCGCCAGACCTCGGCCCGGAACCAGGAGTCCTCGGTCTCCCCGGCCGGGACGTCGGCGCGCGCCATGTAGCCACCGGTGGACTCGGTGAACTCGACGCTGCAGCGCTCGGCGATGGCCAGGGTGTTGTCGCAGGCCTCCGGCATCCCGAAGCCGTCGGCCCACAGCTGGCGCATCTCGGCCGCGGACTTGATGTAGTAGCCCCCACCGTCGAACTTGAGCCGCTTGGTGTCCGAGAGCCGCTTGCCGGAGGCGACGCAGATGAGGGCGTCGTGCGCGTCGGCGTCCTCCGGGTTGTTGTAGTGCGAGTCGTTGGTGGCGATCGGCGGGAGGCCGAGCTGCTTGCCGAGCTTGAGCAGGTCGTCACGGACCCGCTTCTCGATCGAGATGCCGTGGTCCATCAGCTCGAGGAAGACGTTGTCGCGCCCGAAGATGTCCTGGAGCTCGCCCGCCTCCTGCACGGCCTCGTCCCACTGGCCCAGGCGCAGCCGGGTCTGGATCGCACCGCTGGGGCACCCGGTGCTGACGATCAGCCCCTTGCTGTGCTCGGCGAGGATCTCCTTGTCCATCCGAGGCTTGTAGAAGTAGCCCTCGAGGCTGGACCGCGAGGAGAGCCGGAAGAGGTTGTGCATGCCCTCGGTCGTCTCGGACCACATCGTCATGTGGGTGTAGGCGCCACCGCCGGCAACGTCGTCGCCACCCTCCTCGGCGGCGTCGCCGCGGCCCCAGCGGACCCGGCGGCGCTCGGAGCGAAGCGTGCCCGGGGTGACGTAGGCCTCGATGCCGATGATTGGCTTCACCCCGGCCTTCCTGGCCTTGGAGTAGAAGTCGAACGCCCCGTGCAGGTTGCCGTGGTCGGTCATCGCGATCGACGTCATGCCCAGGTCGTTCACCCGGGAGAACAGTCCGTCCAGCAGCGAGGCGCCGTCGAGCATCGAGTACTCGGTGTGCACGTGCAGGTGGACGAAGTCGTCACCGGAACCGGTCGGCATGGAGCGGGGATCACCTTCCCGAGGGGTCGTTGGAGCCGGTACGCCGAGGCGTCCAGCGGACTGGGTGCCGAGCGTCGGGAACTGCCTGGGGAAGAGTGTCAGCCTACGACGTCCGTGGCACCAGATTCTGGCAGGTCGCACCGACACGCGGGACAACGGGAGGACCGCTCCCGTGCGGCGCCCTCGAGGCCCCGCACCTGGGTCCGGCGCGTCTCGCGGACACGCCGGTCCGCCTGACTCAGACTCCCCCGCGGGCCATCTGGGTCAGGCGGGCGATCCGGTCCGCGGTCGGCGGGTGCGTCGAGAACAGCTTGGACATGTCGGCGGCCCGGAACGGGTTCGCGATCATCAGGTGGCTGGCGTTCTGCAGCTGCGGGGTCGGCTGCAGCGGGCGCGCGGAGATGCCGTGCTCGAGCTTGTTCAGGGCACTGGCCAGGGCCATCGGGTCACCGGTCAGGGTGGCACCGTCCTCGTCCGCGTCGTACTCGCGGGTCCGGGAGATCGCCATCTGGATCACCGAGGCGGCGATCGGGGCGAGCAGCGACATCAGGATCAGCACGATCGGGTTGGGCCGGTCCTCGTCGTTCGAGCCGCCGCCGAACATCGAGGCGAACATCATCATCTGCGCGACCGAGGTGATCACGCCGGCCAGCGCCGCAGCGACCGAGCTGGTGAGGATGTCGCGGTTGTAGACGTGCATCAGCTCGTGGCCCAGGACGCCGCGCAGCTCGCGCTCGTCGAGCAGGTTCAAGATGCCCTGGGTGCAGCAGACCGCCGCGTGCTCGGGGTTGCGCCCCGTCGCGAAGGCGTTGGGCGCGTCGGTCGGCGAGACGAAGAGCTGCGGCATCGGCTGGCCGGCCTTGGCCGAGAGCTCACCGACGATCCGGTACATCGCCGGCTGCTCGGCCGGACTGACCGGGACCGCGTGCATCGCGCGGATCGCGATCTTGTCCGAGTTCCAGTACCCGTACGCCGTCATGCCGACGCCGAACAGGGCGAAGAGGAAGATGAAGGCCGGGCTGCCGGTGGAGGCGCTGACCAGGCCGCCGATCGCGAGCAGCAGGCCGAAGATCCCGCCGAGGAGGAGGGTCGTCTTCAGGCCGTTGAAGTGCTGGTGCATGTCTTTCCCAACGTACTGCGGCCACCCAGGGTTCCGTGGGTGACGCGCGCCACGGGAAGCCCTCAGCGGTCGCGCTCGTAGGCGTCCAGCGACTCGCCGATCACCGCGTGCATGATCCGGCCGAGTGCCGCGGCGCCCAGACCGGGCGCGTGCGCAGCCATCCTGGCCGCGATCTCGGCCTCGCGGTCGGCGTCGCGCCCCGGCTTCCCGGGCGTGTCCTTGAATCCCTGCACAGCCGCGGTGAGCGCGAACCGGCGCGCCAGCAGCAGGGCCAGCTCGTCGTCCACCTCGTCGATCTGGGTGCGCAGGTACGCCAGCGGTGCGACCCCGGGCCAGACCATCCGGACGTCCGGCGAGCGTTCGATGTTGCCGGACCCGTCGGTGTGCTCGAGCTCGACCAGGCCGTGACGGTGGTAGAAGCCGCGCGCCCGGTCGTTGCTGGCGAAGACCCAGAGGCCGAAGCCGTCGGGACGCTGCGCCTTGACCAGGTCCAGCAGCGCCGAGCCGACGCCGCTGCCCTGGCGGTGCGGTCCGACGTACAGCGCGTTCAGCCAGGCGCCCTCCAGCATCGCGTAGCCGACGATGTCGCCGTCCTCGGCGATCCAGTACTCGTGGGTGGTCGCGTGCTCGCGGAACCAGGTCCGGACCCCGTCGTCGTCGTCGGCCACCGCGGGCATCTGCGGCACCGCGTCGCGCCGGGTGGCGATGAACAGCTCGGCGATCTCCTCCACGTCCTCCGGCGTACCGGGACGCAGGAGCAGGTCCCCCAGGTCCTCGCGCGCGCTACCGGGGGTGTCAGTGGGCATCACGGATCACCTCCAGAGCCCGGGTGAGATCGGCCGGGTACGGCGAGGTGTACTCGACGAACTCGCCCGTGTCCGGGTGGGTGAAGCCGAGCCGGACGGCGTGCAGCCACTGGCGCTCCAGCTTGAGACGCTTGGCCAGCGTCGGGTCGGCGCCGTAGGTCAGGTCACCGACGCACGGGTGCTTCAGTGCAGCCATGTGCACCCGGATCTGGTGGGTGCGGCCGGTCTCGAGCTTGATCTCGAGCAGGCTCGCGAACCGGTGCGCCTCGAGGGTCTCGTAGTGGGTGACGGAGTGCTTGCCGTCCTCGCGGACCGCGAACTTCCAGTCCGACTTCAGCGCCCGGCCGATCGGGGCGTCGACGGTGCCCTCCAGCGGGTCCGGGTGGCCCTGGACCAGGGCGTGGTAGGTCTTGTCGATCTCGCGGTGCCGGAAGGCGTTCTTGAGCACGGAGTAGGCGCGCTCGCCCTTGCAGATCACCATCACCCCCGAGGTGCCGACGTCGAGGCGCTGGACGATGCCTTGGCGCTCCGGGGCGCCACTGGTGGCGATCTGGATCCCGGCCGCGCGCAGGTGCCCGACCACGGTGGGTCCGGTCCATCCCATCGAGGGGTGCACGGCGACACCGACCGGCTTGTCGATGACGACGATCGAGGAGTCCTCGTGCAGCACCGTGATGCCCTCGACGAGCTCGGGGGTCACCACCAACGGGTCGCTGACGGGCGGGAGGGTGACCTCGAGCAGTGTCCCGGGCACCAGCCGGTCCGACTTGGCCGCACCCGAACCGTCGAGCTGGACGTTCCCCTCGGCGAGCAGCTCGGCTGCCTTGGAGCGCGAGATCCCGAACATCTGAGCCATCCCGACGTCGACGCGCTCGCCGGCCAGCCCGTCGGGCACGCGGAGCGCCCGCTCGTCGGTCACGGCTTCGTCCCCGCGGAGTCCCGGCGGCCCGAGAGGCCGACACCGCGCACGGACTGGAGGACGATCAGCGCGGCGGCGACGTTGATGCACACGTCGGCCACGTTGAAGATCGGCCAGTGCGGCAGCTCGAGGAAGTCGATGACGTGACCGCGCAGCGGACCCGGGCTGCGGAAGAAGCGGTCGGTGAGGTTCCCGCCGATGCCCGCGAGCAGCAGGCCGAAGGCCCATGCCCACACGGTGCTGCCCACCCGTCGGGTCAGCCAGCAGACACCGAGGAAGGCGAAGCAGCCGAAGACCGCGATCGCCGCGGTCAGCGACGTCCCGGTACTGAAGGCCGCGCCGGCGTTCCGGGTCAGGTGCAGCTGCAGCAGCGAGCCGACGACCTTCACCGGCTCGTCGCCGAGCTGGTGCACGACGATCACCTTGGTGACGATGTCGAGGAGCCAGGCCGCAGCCGCGACGGCGAGGATCAGCCCGAGACGGGAACGGTGGCCGGTGGGCCCGGAAACGGGCCGTTCGTCGCCGGTCAGCGACGCTCCTCGCGCTGCTTGCATGTCATGCACATTGTGGCACGCGGGAACGCCATCAAACGATTCTTGCCGATGGGGTTGCCGCAGACCTCGCAGATTCCGTAGGTGCGGTCGGCGATGCGGTTCAACGCGTGCTCGGACTGCTCGAGCATGTCCCGGGCGTTGTTGACGATCGTCATCTCCTGGTCGCGCTCGAACGTGGCCGAGCCGACGTCTGCGGTGTCGTTGCCGGCACCCTCACCCGCATCGCGCATCAGGTTCTGCAGGTCGCCCTCGACCTGGTCGAGCTCGACGCGCAGTCGCTTGACGTCGGCCTTCAGCTGGTTGCGGACCTCGTTGAGCTCTTCCTTGGTCCACGGGTCCTCGGCCTCGAGCACGACGAGGGCGGATCCGGACTTCGCGGCTGGCTTGGCTGCCGTCTTGGCGGGAGCGGGCGTGGCTTTCACGGGCGCAACCTTGGCAGGTGCTGCCAAAGCCTTCTTCGCAGGGGCGGCCTTGACGGGGGCGGTCTTCTTGGCGGGAGCCTTCACAGCAGGGGCAGCCTTCTTCACCGGTGCGGACTTCTTGGCGGGGGCGGACTTCTTGGCCGGCGCCGCCTTCTTCGCGGGCGCAGCCTTCTTGGCCGGGGCCGCCTTCTTCGCGGGGGCCGCCTTCTTCGCGGGGGCCGCCTTCTTCGCGGGCGCCGCCTTCTTCGCGGGCGCAGCCTTCTTGGCCGGCGCAGCCTTCTTCGCCGTCGCCGTCGAGCG
>JBJMIP010000240.1:0-9224 GCA_045806825.1 Marmoricola sp. | reverse complement strand
GTGCACGTCGACGAGAGGGAGACCGACGACGGTGTCGAACGGCGGCAGATGCGGGCCTGCACGGGTTCCGATCCCGCCTGCGCGATGGGGCCGGGCTGCGGTCGCTCCGGGTTCCCGCCGGACACCCCCCGGGAGCGGCCCGCAGCCGCGTAGCCGGGAGGACTACCCTGGTCAATTGCCATGACTACCGAAATCCAGGGCAGCGCCCCAATCCAGAGCAGCGCCCCAATCGAGAGCAGCGGCGGAACTCCGGGGCCGCGCACCTACGACGTGCGCACCTACGGCTGCCAGATGAACGTGCACGACAGCGAGCGCATCTCCGGTCTGATGGAGGACGCGGGCTACGTGCGGGCCGCGGACGGCGACGCGGCGGACGTCGTGGTCTTCAACACCTGCGCGGTACGCGAGAACGCGGACAACCGCCTGTACGGCAACCTCGGCCACCTGCGCCCCACGAAGGTGAAGAACCCGGGGATGCAGATCGCGGTCGGTGGCTGCCTGGCGCAGAAGGACCGGGGCGACATCGTCAAGAAGGCGCCCTGGGTCGACGTCGTCTTCGGCACCCACAACATCGGCTCGCTGCCGGTGCTGCTCGAGCGTGCCCGCGTCGCCGAGGAGGCCCAGGTCGAGATCCTCGAGTCGCTCGAGGTCTTCCCCTCCACGCTCCCGACCAAGCGGGAGTCGGCGTACGCCGCGTGGGTCAGCGTCAGCGTCGGCTGCAACAACACCTGCACGTTCTGCATCGTCCCCAGCCTGCGCGGCAAGGAGAAGGACCGCCGCCCGGGCGAGATCCTGGCCGAGATCGAGGCGCTGGTCGCCGAGGGCGTCTCCGAGGTCACCCTGCTCGGCCAGAACGTGAACACCTACGGCGTCGAGTTCGGCGACAAGCTCGCGTTCGGCAAGCTCCTGCGCGCCTGCGGGGAGATCGACGGGCTCGAGCGCGTCCGGTTCACCTCGCCGCACCCCTCCTCGTTCACCGACGACGTGATCGCCGCGATGGCCGAGACCCCGAACGTCATGCACCAGCTGCACATGCCGCTGCAGTCCGGTTCGGACAAGGTGCTGCGCGACATGCGCCGCTCGTACCGGGCCGAGCGGTTCCTCGGGATCATCGACCGCGTCCGCGTCGCGATGCCCGACGCCGCAATCAGCACCGACATCATCGTCGGGTTCCCCGGCGAGTCCGAGGAGGACTTCGCTGCCACCCTGGACGTCGTACGCCGGGCCCGCTTCGCGAACGCCTTCACCTTCCAGTACTCCAAGCGACCCGGTACGCCGGCCGCGGACCTGCCCGACCAGATCGAGCCGGCCGTGGTGAACGAGCGCTACCAGCGGCTGACCGCCCTGGTCCAGGAGATCGCCTGGGCGGAGAACCGCAGGTTCGAGGGCGAGGTCGTCGAGCTGATGGTCTCGGTCGGCGAAGGTCGCAAGGACGCCGAGACGCACCGGCTCTCCGGTCGTGCCCGCGACAACCGGCTGGTGCACTTCACCCCGATCGCACCGGACGGCGGCGAGCTCGAGGTCCGGCCCGGCGACGTGGTCGAGGCGCGCGTGACGTACGGCTCACCGACGTACCTGATCGCCGACGGCCCGGTGCTCGCGGTCCGCCGGACGCGCGCCGGTGACGTCTGGGAGAACCGTGTCGCAACCAAGCCTGCGGGGGTCGGGCTCGGGATGCCCACCCTCGGCGTGCCGGCGCCGCTGCCGGACGCACCCGGCTGCGCGTAAGCGCGGGCCCACCAGTACGTCTGTGCGCAGTACCCGCTGCCGCACGAGAGGTGCCTGCTGTGCCCGTTGTCGACCTGTACCTGCCTGACGACCTCCCGATCGCTGCCGACGCCGACCTCGGACGCGCCCTGGCGCAGGTCGTCGACGGCGCCACCGCCGACGCGGCAGCACCGTGCACGGTCTTCGTCCACCGGCTCCCGGTCTACGCGGTGATGTCCGCCGACGTCGAGGGCGTGCGCACGGTGCGGGTGCAGGTCTCCTGCGACGCCGGCCCGTGGCTCGGCCTCGGGCCGGGCCTGGACGAGGCGGTCCGCAGCTACCTGCGCACGCTGAGCTCGGCCACCCCGACCCGGGTCCTGGTCCTCGTCCAGGCGGTCACCGAGACCAGCGCGATGACCTGGCCGTTCACCGCCCGTGGCCTGGCGGTCTGAGGCTCAGGCGCGCCGGCGCCACACGCTCGGCGGCACGTCGAACTTCCGCTTGAACGCGCGGCTGAAGGCTTCCTCGGACTCGTAGCCCACCTGGCGCGCGATCGCTGCCACGCCCAGGTCGGTGCCGGTGAGCAGGTCCTGGGCCACGTGCATCCGCCACGACGTGAGGTAGCGGATCGGCGGCATGCCGAGCACGTCGCGAAAACGCTCGTCGAGGAGTGACACCGAGACCGAGCCGCGCGCGGCGAGGTCGGCCACGGTCCACTTCTCCTCCGGTGAGCGGTGGATCAACGCCATCGCCGGCGCCACCACCGGGTCGCTCAGAGCGCGGACGAACCCGCGCTCGGAGGCCGGCGCGCTGCTCAGGTGCAGCTTGAGGACCTCCTGCAGCAGCAGCCGGGTGATCGTCGTCGGAGCCTCGAAGTGGTCCTCGACCTTGGTGATCTGTCCGCTGACGTACTCGAGGCTGGCCTGCACCCAGGCTGCGGCCGCACCGGTGGGCGTGACCACGAAGACCGGCGGGAAGGCCTGCAGGTCCGGGTCGAAGAGCGGGTCGTCGCACGACAGGTAGCCGCACAGCACGTGGGTCTGCTCGCCCCCGCCGCCGTGCTCGATGAACGGCATCTCGTCCCACGGCGGTGCCGGGAGGAGGCCGCGGACGTCGACCACCTCGGCGTCGGCGGTTCCGCCCATCTCGTGGAGGTGGCCGTAGGGGAAGACGACGACGTCGCCGGGCTCGGCCCAGTAGCGCTCGCCGCCCTCGACCCTGACCCAGCACCGACCGGCGGTGATCAGGTGGAAGAGCAGCACCCGGCTCTTGCCCGGCGCCAGCATCGAGGCCGCGTCCGCGCCGGGGACCGACCGGTACGCCCAGCTCTCGGTGTACCGGCCGTGCAGGAAGATCGCGCCCTGGACGTCGAGCCGGCTCATTGCGTCGGACAGCTCGGCCGTGGCGTCCTGGTCAGGTACAGCGGCGGCCTGGTCATGGCCCGATGGCGGTGACGGCACAAGAGTGATCGTGACAGATCACCTGCTGCCAAAGGAACAGAAATGCCTCTCTTCATGGACGTCCACGAGACCATGCCCGACGGCGCGACCGCTGCCGACGTCGCCGGCGCGCACGCCGAGGACCTCAAGGTCCAGGGCCAGTACAACGTCGACTACAAGAGCTACTGGGTCGACGAGGAGAACGGCAAGATCTTCTGCCTCGTCGAGGCTCCCGACGCCGAGTCCGCCAACCGGGTCCACCGCGAGGCGCACGGCCTGGTCGCCGACCACATCTTCCCGGTGGTCGAGGGGAGCTGATCGCTCACGTGCGGGACCGTCCTACGCGGACGGTTCCGCACTCGGGTCCTCGACGTTCGCCTCGGAGTCGGGCTGCTCGGGCGCGCTGACCTCGTCCGGCACGTCCTCGTCGGCGAACTGGGCCGACAGCGGCGTCTCCGGGGTGACCGGGGGCCACCCGGTCTCCTCCTCGACCGCGTCCGTCCCGCCGGCCTCGTTGCCGGGGTCAGGATCGTCGTCGATCGTCGGTTCGGGCGCAGGCCCGGGGTCGGTCATCGCTGGTTCACCCATGGATAGCCGGTGCCCCTAGGCCCCGAAAGGGAAACCCCTACTCGGCGTCCTTGATGTCGTCGTCCTTGCCGTCCAGGCCGTCGAGCGCGTTCTTGGCCTTGTCGACGCCCTGGGTGATCTTCTCGCTGTACTTGCCGCCGGTCTTCTTGTCGATCAGACCACCGGCCTTGTCCAGCCCGTCGGCGATCTTGTCGCCGTGGCTGTCCACCGCGCCCTTGAGCTTCGCCTTCGCGTCGTCCAGGAATCCCATGTCCGCTCCTTCCGAGGGTGGCGCGGGTCCACCGCACGGGGATCCGCACCCTGGTGCCGTAATACCGCTGCCGACCGTCCGTCCGCAAGGGAGCCGCATCCAGCGGCCCAGCGAGCGGAGGTCGGAGTGGGACGTCGGATCGGAACGGCACTGGTGGGGGTGCTCCTGGCCGCAGGCCTGGTTGGCTGCGCCCGGGCGGAACAGGCGGCCCCGCCACCACCTCCGCGGACCTACCCGGCCTCCTTCGACGTGCCGGACGCGGAGTTCGACGCCGAGACCACGGTGGCGGCCACCGCAGTCCGGGCCCAGGGCCCGAACCTCGACCTGGTCGGGATAGCGGCACGCGTCGGGTACGACGGCATCCGGGCGACCTTCCGCTACGCACCGAGCTGGCTGCCCGACAGCCCGGCCCGCTGGGGGGTCCGCTTCGAGATCGTCGGCAGCGACGGCAGCCGGATCTCGGGGGCGTGGACGCAGGACCCCGAGTCCAGCGCGCTGACCCGTGAGGTCCAGCTCGGGCCGAAGCCGGCGGGCTGCACCGCGCGCCCGTCGTTCGCGGCGGCGGAACGCAGGCTGGCGATCACCTTGAGCCCCGGCTGCCTGCCCGGCGTGACTGCCGCCGAGCCCCGACCGTGGATCAGCTTCGACACCCTCGAGTCGGTCAGCTCCTGGCACCGGGGAGACCAGATCCTCTACGGCTGGGACCAGCTCTACGCCCGGGTGGTCGCACCCGACCCCGAACGGCTGTACCTGCCGCGCCGGGGCTGAGGACCGCCGCTGGCACACTGGTGCCCATGGCGAACCTCCCGATCGTGGCCGTCGTCGGCGCCACCGCATCGGGCAAGAGCGACCTGGCTCTCGACCTGGCCGAGCACCTCGGCGGCGAGGTGGTCAACACCGACGCCATGCAGGTCTACCGCGGGATGGACATCGGGACCGCGAAGCTCCCGGTCGGTGAGCGCCGTGGCATCCCGCACCACCTGCTGGACCTGCTCGACGTGAGCCAGCCGGCCGCGGTCGCGGAGTTCCAGGCCTGGGCGCACGAGGTCATCGCCGACTGCCGCGCCCGCGGTGTCGTCCCGGTGCTCGTCGGTGGCTCGGCGCTCTACACCCGGGCGATCCTGGACGTCTTCGAGTTCCCCGGTACCGATCCTGTGGTCCGAGCCCGGTACGCCGCACGCCTCGACGACGAGGGTCCCGAGGCGCTGCACGCCGAGCTGGCGGCTCTCGACCCGGAGGCGGCCGCCGGCATCAACGCGACCAACGGTCGCCGGATCGTGCGCGCGCTCGAGGTGATCGCGCTGACCGGACGTCCGTTCACCGCGACGTTGCCGGAGGCGACGTACCTCGACCCGGACACGGTCCAGATCGGCGTCGACATCGACCGGGAGACCCTCGACCGCCGCATCGCGCAACGGGTCGAGGCGATGTGGTCGGCCGGGCTGGTCGAGGAGGTCCGCACGCTCGCCGAGGCGGGTCTGCGCGACGGGCTGACCGCCTCGCGGGCCATCGGCTACCGCCAGGTGCTGGCCCTGATCGACGGGGAGCTGACCGAGGACGAGGCACGGGAGCAGACGATCAGCGGAACCCGTCGCTTCTCCCGCCGCCAGGACAGCTGGTTCCGCAAGGATCCGCGGGTCACCTGGGTCCGCTACGACGACCCCGAACGGCTCGGTCACGCCCTGGCGGCCGTCGCCGCTCTGACGGGATGAAAAACACGTCGATTACGGCGTAATAGGACGTGGGTTGGTCCGTCTTTCGAGACATGCCCGCTCTGGAACCTCCCGCCGAAGCAGACCTGCGCAGTGATGCCGACATCATCATCGCGATCCGCGCGGGCGACAACGCAGCCATCGACGAGCTCTACCGTCGGCACAATCGCGCGGCCCTGGCCTTCGCGGACTCGGTCGCCGGCCGGACGTTGGCGCCCGACCTGGTCTCCGACGCGTTCGTGCGGATCATCGACCTGCTCAAGCGCGGCGGCGGCCCGACGCTGGTCTTCCGGTCCTACCTCTACACGACGATCCGCAACCTGTACGTCGATCACGTCCGCCACCACTCGCGGCTGACCTCGCTCGGCGACTTCGGACCGCTCGAGGGCGAGTTCGCCCTCGGCGACGGGGTCGACGAGCAGTTCGAGGCCTCGTTGGTGAAGAAGGCTTTCGCCTCGCTGCCGGAGCGGTGGCAGGTCGCTCTCTGGTACACGACCGTCGAGGGGGTCTCGCTCGAGGACGCCGGTCGCTTCCTCGGAGTCGCGCCGAACGCCGTTGCCGCACTGACCTTCCGGGCTCGCGAGGGTCTGCGCCAGGCCTACCTGGCCGAGCACCTGCAGATGAGCGTCAACCAGACCTGTGTCGAGGTCTGGGAGGTGCTGCCCAAGTACGTGCGCGGGGGGCTCCGGGCTCGGAAGCTCGAGACGGTGGAGACCCACCTGCCCGGTTGCCGGACCTGTTCGGCTGCCGTGCTCGAGCTCGGCGAGGTGAACTCGAACCTGCGTGGGGTGCTCCTCCTCGCCCTGCTCGGGGCGGGAACGGCCGGCTACCTCGACCAGGCGATCGGTCAGGCTGCGCTGGCCTCGGCCCAGGCGGCTGCGCTGGCTCCGGCCAAGGGTCTGGTGCACGGGATCAGCAGGTTCGGCCGCGCTGCCGCCGCGGTCGGAGCCGCCGCGGCTGCCGGGGTTCTCGTGATCGCCTGGCCCCACCACGGGGCCCCGGGGAGCAGCAGCGGCCACCGGCCGGCCGCACCTCGCCTGACGCAGCCCACCTCGTCTGCCTCCGCGGCCGCACCCCCTGGTGCCGTGACGAGTCATCCCGGGGCCACCGGATCCACCAAGGCCCCCGCCACGGCTCGGTCCGTCTCGGTCGGGGCTCCGAGCACGGCCACGGAGACTCGGGCTCTCGGCCCGGTGGACGCCACCCGCCTGACCAAGACGACGCCGACCTGGTACCACGTGGTGGTCCCGATCCAGCCGCCGACGTCAGGGGCTGACGGCCTGACCCTGTTGATCGAGGGGACGTCCTGGGTCGCCGATCACGTCCACACCGAACCGGGGTACGGACCGTGGTCGTGCAGCATCGGTGCGAACCGGACGACCCTGCGCTGTCACCTGCCGGCCGGCGTCACGGGGACGCTCGATCTAGGCCTCGACGTGCAGCTGGAGGGCTCCTCCACGCTCGACTTCACGGTCTCGATCCCCGGCGGCGACCTGGTCTCGACCCTCCTCACGGTCGGCTGAGTCTCACGCGGTCAGGTCGTCGAGCAAGGCACAGGCGCCTTCCTCGGTCTCGGGCATCGGCTCGACCAGGACCCGCGGGACGCTGCTGATCGGAAGACGTCGCCGCAGCAACCAGGAGAGCTCGTCGACCCGGTTCTCCACGAACTCGTCGCGTTCCACCAAGGCCAGCACCCGGCCTCCCTCGAGGGCCGCGATCACGTCGCAGCGCTCGAAGGTGGCCCGAATGGTCTCGGCCACCGTGGCCAGCCTCAGGGACTCGTCGAACGCCGTCTCCAGGTCGTGCGCCTTGGGAGTCGTGGGGTCGAGGTGGAACAGGCTCACGATGACCAGCGCGTGGCCTGCCAGCACCCGGGCCGTTCGCGCCGTGTCACCGGTCCGGTACAGCGTGCGCAGGTGCACCAGCGCGTGCTCGCCGGTGGACATGCCGGTCAGGGGGTTCTCGCAGGCCACCCCGTCGAGCCGTCCGAGGAATTCGTCGGCCCAGGCGAGGCTTGCCGCCTTGACGACGTCCGTGCTCGGGGGCGGCAGCTTGAGCAGCTCGTGGGCGAGCTCGAGGTCTCCGAGGAAGGTCGCCAAGGGCTCGCCGTCGACGACGTACTGGCGGGCTGCCTCGCGGAGGGCGGAGCCGGAGGAGCTGAAGGGAACGCTGAGCGGGGGCGGGTGCGGGTGATCGGTCGAGCGCATGCCGATCGGACGTGCAGAGTCGCCCCGCATTACGCGTCGAAAGGGTCGCGCCCAGTCCGAAATTGCGACCTGAACCTGCGTAATGACGGCACCAGCCATCCGTTCGACCGGAGAGAAGTCCTCACCCAGTCGGCGCTCGCGTCGGCCAGATCCACGGAGCCCCTCCCTTGCAGCTTCGCACCTCCCTGTCCGTCGTCGCTGGTCTCGGCGCCGCGGTGGCACTGGCCCCGATCGGCGGCCACGCCGTGGTGCCGTCGGCCGGTGCAGACGAGGCCGTGATCACCGTCCGCGTCGGCGGCGATCGCGTCTCGGGTGCGATCACCGACACGGGCCCGGCCGAGGACGCGTTCTCCCCGCTGGCGGGGGCTCGGCTGGGCCTGTTCGCCGCTCCGTCCGACCGGGCACCGATCGCCCAGCCTTGGGCAACCTGCACGTCTGACGCCGAGGGTGACTGCTCCTTCGCCGTCCCGGACACCGACGTCGGTGGCGCCAACCGGGACGCCTCGTTCACCGTCGGTCAGCTCGCCGCACCGCCGGGGTGGAGCACCATCCAGACGATGGGTACGGTGACGCCGGCCGGTCGCGGGGACACGCCCTACCGCTTCGCCACCGGTCCCGAGCTGCGCGCCGGGTCCACCTACTCCTCGCGTGCGGACTTCATGTACTCCCCGGCCACGCCTGCCACCTTCCACGACGCCACCGCCTCCAGCGGCGTCTCGCTGATGGAGCGCGACGACCCGGCCGTCGTCGACCGCTGCGGCCTCGACATCGCGCTGATCTTCGCCACCTCGACCTCGGCCGGATCGGCCCAGTCCCAGCTCATCCACGCGGCGAACAGCTTCGTCGATGCGCTGACCGGCACCCGGAGCAGGGCGGCTGCCTTCTCATCCGCCGCGCTGTCTCCGGGTGCCGCCTCCGGTCCTGACCGTCCGGCGCTGACCTCGATCGCCACCAGGTCCGGAGCCCAGGCGTTCAAGCAGCAGTACGCCTCCTGGGGCCCCAGTGCCGGCACCAGCTGGGACCGTGGGCTGTTCGAGGCGGCCTCCTCCGGCCGGCACTTCGACGTGGCCGTGGTCATCACCGACAGCAACGCCGACCTGTACGGCGACCCGGAGCCGGCGCGGCACACGACCCGCGCGACCCGGTTCAAGGAGCTCGAGTACGGCATTGCCTCGGCCAACGCTCTCAAGGCCCGCGGGACCCGGGTGATCGGCGTCGCGGTCGGCGCCGGCATCGACGTGGGTCCCCTCTCCGGACCAACGGCCTACACCGGTAGCAACGCGCTCGAGGCCGACCGCTTCGAGCTGGCCGACTTCACGGC
>JBJMIP010000239.1:0-19320 GCA_045806825.1 Marmoricola sp. | reverse complement strand
GACCCCCGCAGCTTCCTCGACCTGGACCTGCCGATCGCCGGCATCGCAGGTGATCAGCAGTCGGCTCTGTTCGGCCAGACCTGCTTCGACGAGGGCGACTCCAAGTGCACCTACGGGACCGGGTCGTTCATCCTCACCAACCCCGGGCACCAGGTGGAGCGCTCGGACGCCGGGCTGCTGTCCACGGCCGGCTGGCGGGACCCGTCCGGAGCGATCACCTATGCCCTCGAGGGCGCCATCTTCGTGACCGGGGCCGCGGTCCAGTGGTTGCGCGACGGGTTGCAGATCGTCGGCACGGCCGCCGAGACCGCGGCGATCGCCGCGACCGTACCGTCCTCGGACGGCGTCGTCTTCGTGCCGGCGCTGACCGGTCTCGGGGCTCCGCACTGGGACCCGACCGCACGCGGCACCATCCTCGGCCTGACCCGCGGCACCACCCGGGCGCACCTGGTCCGGGCCACCCTCGAGGCGATCACCTTCGAGGTCCGCGACGTGATCGCGACCATGCCCCGGCTGACCTCGGTCGCGGTGGACGGCGGCGCCGCGGCGAACGACCTCCTCTGCCAGCTCCAGGCCGACCTGCTCGGCGTACCGGTGGAGCGGCCCAGGATCGTGGAGACCACGGCGCTCGGCGCCGCGTTCATGGCTGGGCTGGGCACCGGGGTCTGGCAGAGCACCGAGGACCTGCGTGCCTCCTGGCAGCTGGACCGGACCTTCGAACCGGACCCGGCGGCCGCCGAGCGGACTGCGGCGTCGTACGCGCTGTGGCAGAAGGCGGTCGAGCGCAGCAAGAACTGGGCCTGAGCCCGGTTCAGCCCTCCAGCCGGGCAAGGTCCTTGCGCGCGACCTCGAGCAGCTGCTTCTCCTCGGCCAGCACCTCCTCGGCCTCGTCGAGCGCCTCAGCGGCTTCGTCGAGGTCCTCGTCGAGCCGGTCCACGTCGTCCTCGATCGCCGCCAACCGGCGCTGGAGCTCCTCGATCTCACCCTGCAGCTGGAGCCTGCGTGCCCGCAGGGTGCCCAGCCGAGCGGTCTGGTGGTCGGCCTCCTCCTGCGCGGCCGCCACGGCCGCGACGGCGTCCTCGACCCGTTCCTGCGCGGCCGCCAGCCTGACCCCGTCGTCGGGCACGACGTGCAGGGTCGGCGGCTGACGCTGGACGGCTGCTGCCTGGTGACCGGCCGCCCCCGGTACGGCGCTGACGGCCCGGACGTCGAGGTCGGAGACCCCGGTCGAGGTGAAGGCGGTGACGACCAGACCGCTGCGCAGCACCTGGGCCGCGACCGGGTCGAGCATCGCCGCGTTCAGCATCCCCTCGACCTGGTCGGCCGTGGCACCGGTGAGCTTCACGTCGTACTCGCGGACCAGCTCGCGGGCCGTCTGGGTCAGCGCGGCCGTCAGCTGCCGGCGCTGCCGGGTGAGCGTCCGCAGCTCCTCGCCGTCCAGCGACTCCGCGGCGGCACGCAGCGACGCCGCGAGCCCGAGCACCTGGTCGATCTGGTCGCCCTCGCGCCGTACCAGCAGGTTCACCGCCCAGGCCGCGACCGACGGCTTGCGCAGCGCCTTGACCTGCTTCGCGAGGTCCTTGTCGGTGCACGCCTTGGCCTCGGCGTCGCGCAGCGCGATGAACTCGGCCGCCGGGGCGGCGTACACGCGGTCGGCCACCTCGAGCAGGCGCTGCTCGGGCGTCTCAGCGGAGCTCATCACGCAGTGCCTCCAACGCGGCTGCGCAGGCCAGCTGCCGGATCCGGGTGCGGTCACCGTCCAGCGAGAGCCGGAGCACCTGCACTCCCCCGGGCCCGGCGACCCCGACGTACACCGTGCCGGGCGGCCGGTCGTCCTGCTTGTCCGGGCCCGCCACCCCGGTCGTCGACAGCGCCCAGTCCACCGCGAGCAACGAACGGACCCCGGCTGCCATCTGCGCCGCGCAGTCGGCGGAGACGACCTGGGCGGCGGTCACCCCCAGCAGGTCCCGCTTGATCCGGGTGGCGTAGCTGGTCAGGCTGCCCACAAAGGTCGCCGACGCCCCGGGCGTGCTGCTCAACAGGTCGGCGAGCCCGCCGCCGGTGAGCGACTCGGCGCAACCGACCGTCTCACCCCGTCCGAGCAGCGCCTGGTGCACCTGGGCCGCGAGAGCCTGGGGGTCAGCCGAGTCCATGCGCCCCAGGCTAGGGCAGGGGCTGTGCCCGGGGGCTCGCTAGCCTCGGGAGCATGGCCCTGCGGATCGAGGACTACGCCGCGATCGGCGACCAGCACACCGTCGCCCTGGTCGGCATCGACGGCTCCGTGGACTGGCTGTGCCTCCCCCGGTTCGACTCACCCGCCTGCTTCAGCAACCTGCTCGGCGACGAGGACGGGTCGCGCTGGCGCATCGGGGCGAGCGGCGAGCACACCGCGCACCGGCGCTACCTGCCGGGCTCGAACGTCCTGGAGACCACGATCAGCACCCGCGACGGCGAGGTGCGGATCACCGACCTCATGCCGAGCGGCGACCGACGCGCCGACCTGGTCCGCCGGGTGCAGGGAGTGCGGGGCACCGTCACGCTCGACCACGTGCTCGTGATCCGTTTCGACTACGGCGAGATCCGGCCCTGGGTGCACCGCGAGGCCGGCCCCGGCGGCGAGGCACTGGTGGCGGTCGCCGGTCCCGACAAGCTCGTCCTCACCGGTCCGCGGCTCCCGAGCGCGGTCGACGGCCGGCACGAGGACCAGCTCGAGGTGCACGCCGGCGAGGTTCTCGACTTCACGCTCACCTGGGTGCCCTCGCACCGACCGACCCCGCCGCCGATCGACGTCGACGCGCGGATCGCGGACACCCTCGAGGTCGACCGGACGTGGTCGCGGGACCGCTCGAGGGGCGCGTACGCCGATGCGGTGGAGCGCAGCCTGCTGACGCTGCGCTCGCTGACCCACGAGGACACCGGCGGCGTGGTCGCCGCGCCCACGACCTCGCTCCCCGAGGACTTCGGCGGCTCCCGCAACTGGGACTACCGCTACTGCTGGCTGCGCGACGCATCGCTGACGGTCGAGGCGATGGTCGGCAGCGGCCACCCGGAGTCGGCGGAGCCGTGGCGCAACTGGCTGCTGCGGGCGATCGCGGGCGACCCCGAGGACCTGCAGATCATGTACGCCGTGGACGGCAGCCGGCACCTGCCCGAGCGCGAGCTACCGCACCTGGCCGGCTACGCCGGCTCGCGACCGGTCCGGATCGGGAACGCCGCGGTCGACCAGCGCCAGGGCGACGTCCTCGGCGAGGTCCTCGGTGCGCTCTCGGTCGCCCGTGACGCCGGCCTCGCCGAGACCGGGGTCTCGTGGAGCCTGCAGCGCTCGCTGCTGCGCTCGGTCGAGAGGACCTGGAACCTCGCCGACCACGGGATCTGGGAGATCCGCGGTCCCCAGCAGCACTTCACCCACAGCCGGGTGATGATGTGGGTCGCGGTCGACCGGATGGTGCGCGGCGTCGAGAAGCACGACCTCGACGGGCCGGTCGAGACCTGGCGAGCGCTGCGTCGGCGGATCGCCGAGGAGGTCCTCGAGCGCGGGTACGACCCGGACCGGAACACCTTCACCCAGCACTACGGCACCCGCGAGGTCGACGCGTCCCTGCTGCTGCTCGGCCAGGTCGGCTTCGTCGCCGGCGACGACCCGCGGATGCTCGGGACCCTGGCGGCCGTCGAGGAGGACCTGCTCCGCGACGGTCTGCTGATGCGGTACCGGACCAGCTCCGGCGTCGACGGTCTGCCCGGTGACGAGCACCCGTTCCTGGCCTGCTCGTTCTGGCTGGTCTCGGCGTACACGCGTGCTGGGAGGGTTGCGGACGCGCGAGCGCTGATGGACCGGCTGCTGGGCCTGGGCAACGACGTCGGTCTGTTCAGCGAGGAGTACGACCCGTCCGCTGCGCGGATGGTCGGCAACTTCCCGCAGGCGTTCACCCACCTGACCCTGATCCAGGCCGCCCGCGACCTCGGCACGTCAGACCCCGACGCGCCGGGACGGGACCTTGGGCCCGGGTCTGCCGGGACGGGCGGCACGGCGGTCTAGTACGCCTGCTGAGCTGGTCTGGACCATCGGATCCGGAACCGGCCCGGACCGTAGGGGTTTTGCGGTCCCGCAGACGAGACTTGAGGGGTACCAACCCCCTGAAATCGGAGGATCCATGGGCGAGATGGACATGGGCGACCTGCCGGGCACTCCTCTGGAGGCCGACACCACGACGGCCGAGCAGCTCTCCCGGGACGAACGGGCCGAGCAGCGCCGTGCCGAGGCGCGCGCACAGCTGGAGCCGCCGACGCACTTCAGCACTCCTTCATGGATGGGACCGACGACGCACGAGTACGTGCCGCCCGTTGTCCCGGTCCAGCAGGATCCCGTGCACGACCAGCTGCACGTCTACGCCCCTACGCCGGTCGCCGACTCTGTTCCCGACTCCGCGCACTGGGTCGAGCACCGCAAGCCGCGCGTCTTCGTCGGGGTGCTGCTCGCACTGGCCCTCTGCGGCGCGATCGCGTCCCTGGCCTTCGCGATCATCAACCAGTCCGTGGTCGCCGTCGTCGCCCTGGTCGCCTGCGCGATCGTCGCGGTGATCTTCCGAGGCGCCCTGATGGGCTCCGGGCTGACCACGGTCGACCTGAAGAGCTCGACGCTGCGGATCCGCAAGGACGGCGAGCTGAGCGTCTTCAACCTGGCCGACCCCACCCACCGGGTCGAGGTCAGCGGGACGCCCGGCAGCAGCGACTGGAAGGTCGTCCTCGAGTCGATCGACCACCGCGAGCTCACCATCACCGCGGCGCACGTCAACCCGGTCGACTTCCACCGGGTCGTGACGTTCTACCGCGAGGTGGCGGAGCGCGAGCGCGAGGACCGGTTCAACCGGTTCAACCGCTGATCCAGCGGCTTGATCAGGCCGGCTGGTCGCTGCCCGTCCGCCGGAACCGGACGACGTCACGGACGAACTCGGCGCCCGAGGTCATGGTGAGCACCACCGCGACCGCCAGCAGCACGATCGCCAACCACCAGACGATCTCGCCGGGGACGTCCCAAACACCCGAGAGGTCGTGGAAGGGCGCGACCAGCCCGCCCAGGGCGAGCGCCTGCGCCATCGTCTTGACCTTGCCGCTCTGGTTCGCCGGCATCACCACCTGCTTGGCGATCGAGAGCCGCGCGAAGGTCACGCCCCACTCCCGGATCAGCACGGGAACGGTCACCCACCACAGCACCGGGTAGATGATCGAGAGCCCGACGAACGCCATCCCGGTGATCGCCTTGTCCGCGATCGGGTCGGCGATCTTGCCGAAGTTCGTGATCAGGTTGTGCTTGCGGGCGAGGTCGCCGTCGATCTTGTCGGTGATCATCGCCACCACGAACAGCAGGTACGCGATCCAGCGCCAGCCCACGCTGGTGCCGCCGTCGTGCAGCAGCGCCCACCCGAAGAACGGCACCATCACGATCCGCAGGGTGGTCAGGGCGTTGGGCACGTTCCAGTTCGACTGCTGCGCAGCTGTCTGCGTCATCGTGCTCCCCTCCCCCTTCAGACCGGCTGTGCGACCAGGTCGACACCCTCGGTGGCCGTGACGACCGCCTCGATCATGTCACCCACCCGGACGCCGCCCGACAGCCCGGTCAGGGTGGTGGAGCCGTCGACCTCGGGGCCCTGGCACGCGGCGCGGCCCTCGGCGAGGACCTCGTCACCGCCGTCGAGGTCCTCGAGGGACTCGACCAGGACCAGGACCCGCTCGCCGATCCGCTCCTCGGCCCGCTGGGCCGTGAGCTCGTCGGTGAGCGCGCGCAGGTGCTCGAGACGCTCGGCGATGGCTTCCTCGTCCAGCTTCCCGTCGTAGGTCTCCGCCTCGGTGCCGTCCTCGTCCGAGTAGCCGAACACACCGATCGCGTCCAGCCGGGCGTCGGTGACGAAGTCGCACAGCGTCTCGAAGTCGGCCTCCGTCTCCCCGGGGAAGCCGACGATGAAGTTCGACCGGATGCCGGCTAGCGGGGCGTGCTTGCGGACCTCGGCGAGCAGGTTCGCGAACGACTCGGGGTCCCCGAACCGACGCATCGCCCGCAGCACCGTCGGCGAGGCGTGCTGGAAGGAGAGGTCGAAGTAGTCGGCGACTCCCGGCGTGGTCGCGATCGCGGCCACCAGGCCGGGTCGGGTCTCGGCGGGCTGGAGGTAGGAGACGCGCACGCGCTCGACCCCCTCGACTGCGGCGATCTCCGGGAGCATCGTCTCGAGCAGCCGGATGTCGCCGAGGTCCTTGCCGTAGGACGTCGAGTTCTCCGAGACCAGGAACAGCTCCTTGACGCCCTGCTCGCCGAGCCAGCGGGCCTCGGCGAGGACGTCGGCCGGGCGGCGGGAGACGAACGACCCGCGGAAGCTCGGGATGGCGCAGAACGAGCACCTGCGGTCGCAGCCGGACGCGAGCTTGAGAGGCGCCATCGGGCCCCCGTCCAGGCGCCGGCGGACGGCACGCGGCCCCGTGAGGGGAGCCCCGGTCCCGATGTCGTCGATCGCCGCCACCTCGAAGCTGTGCCCGGGGACGACGACGTCGACGTCGATGCGCTGGGTCGGGGTGATCGGGAGCAGCTTGCGCCGGTCCGAGGGCGTGTGGGCGTGCTGCTGGTCGCCCGCCAGGATCGCCCGCAGCCGGTCAGCGATGTCCGGGTAGGCGTCGAAGCCGAGCACCGCGTCTGCCTCGGGGAGCGACTCGGCCAGCTCGTTGCCGTAACGCTCGGCCAGGCAACCGACGGCGACCACGGACTGGGTGGTGCCGGCGTCCTTGAGATCAGCAGCGGCAAGCAGGGTGTCGACCGAGTCCTTCTTCGCAGCCTCGACGAACCCGCAGGTGTTGACCACCACGGTCTCGGCGTCGGCGGGGTCGTCGACCAGGACGAAGCCACCCGCCTCCAGCTGACCGGCCAGCTCCTCGGAGTCGACCTCGTTGCGAGCGCAGCCGAGGGTCACCAGGGCGACGGTGTGGGCGGTAGTCATCCGGAGAAGTATGACCGCCCCGGCGAGGCAGAGCGAACTGGGAAGCAGTGCCCGCTCAGCGGAAGGATCTCGTGCCCTTCGTGCCCGCAGTGCCGATCGTGCCCTTCGGCTTGCCCTTGACCGAGACCTCGACGGCACCCGCGTTGTCGGCGGTCACCTTGAACGGTGCGACGCCGACGATCGTGCGGTGCTTGCCGAGGGCCAGGTCACCGGACCAGAGCACCTTCTGGGTGCGGTCGCGGACGACCACGCGGGTGCCCGCGTGCGCAGCGGTCACGGTCATGGTGGTGGTCTTCATCAGCGGCGAGGTGATCGGCTTCTGATTGGCCGCCAGGCCCGCGGTCTGGCTGCTCGCGTCCGGAGCGACCGTGAGCTGCTGCGGGTCACCGGCGAAGAGCCGTGCCAGGCCCCAGACCATGGTCAGCATCAGCACCGACCCGATCAGCAGGCTCCAGCGCGGGCCGCCCAGGGTGGCGCGCATGCCCCCGGAGAGACCCGAGGACAGCTCGGCCTCGAAGACACGGCGGGCGTTGATCGGGGCCTGCGCGTAGCGCTCGTCGTACGTCTTCATCAGCGGTTCCAGGGTCAGCCCGAGGACCCGCGCGACGGCGGTCAGGTGGCCGCGGGCGTAGAAGTCGCCGCCGCACGGACCGAAGTCGTCGACCTCGATGGCCTCGAGAACGTGCGGTCGGATCCGGGTGCGCTGGCTGAGCTCGTCGATGCTCATGTCGAGCATCTCCCGCGCGTGCACGATCTTCGGGCCGATCACCGGCACCGGCGCGGGTACCACCGGGTCGGCGAAGTCGTCGATGAGCACCTCGACGTCGACCGGGAACTCCTCGAGGTCGGCGTCCATCGCGGAGCGCTGCTCGGGGATGCCGGAGGCCGCCAGGTCAGAGGTCGGCCCGGTGTTCGGGTCGGCCGCGGGCGGGTCGATGCGGACGTCCACCCGGCTCGGCCGGTGCAGGGCGCGCAGCGGTGCGACGGGCTCGGGCAGCAGCGGCTCGGGCGGGGCCGGGAGCTCCTCGACCTCGACGACGTGGACCAGCAGCTGCTCCTGCGGCTCGTCCTCGAGCGGCTCGGGCGGGGCCGGGAGCTCCGCCTGGACCAGCTCGGGGTCGGAGTCGGATTCGGGATCGTGGTCGTGGTCGTCCCAGCTCGCCGCCAGCGGCTCGTCGTCCGGCTCCTGGTGATCCAGCTCGAGATCGTCCGGCTCGGTGACCGTCACCGCGTCCGGCTCGGTGACCGTCACCGCGTCCGGCAACCAGGACGGCGCTGCGAGCTGCTCGGACGCCGGCTCGGGGCGCGGACGGGCGGGGACCTCGTCCAGGTTCGCGAGCTCGCGCCCGCGGAGGTTGACCACCTCGGTGCGCCCGGCCGCGTGCAGCTCCAGGTCGGCGGCCAGGTCGGTGCTGTCGGCGATGGTCGTCATGCCGAGCGGGATCGCCAGCGGGGCGCCGTACCAGAGGTGGTTCCAGCGCAGGTGGGCCTGGGCCAGCGGGCCGAGCCCGTCCAGCAGGCGGGCCGGGTCGCGCAGCACGACGACGAGGCGACCCTCGCGCAGGGGCGAGTCGGCGTACTCGACGACGACCTGCCGGACCGAGGACCAGGGCAGGCCGCGCCAGGTGTGGCCGATCCGCAGCCGCAGTCCGTGGTCGTCCGCGACGACGACGGGCACCCGAGCGGACGCCAGCGCAGGCAGGTGCCAGGACGCGACCAGCACCATCAGCAGGCCGATGATCACGTCGAACGCCGAGGCGGACCGGAGCAGGTAAGCCAGTCCGAGCAGCATCGCGAGACCGCCGACGACGCCGCTGAGCAGGACGTTGCGGCGAACCGCCACGGCGTCCGCGTCCTCGCCGTCGAAGAACCCGCTGCTGTGGGACCGGGCGTGCGTCTGGGTGCTCACATCTCCCCCTGCAAGGTCGCGATGACCGCGTCGAGGTCATCGGGCTTGATCAGCACGTCGCGTGCCTTCGAACCTTCGCTGGGGCCCACCACGCCCCGGCTCTCCATGATGTCCATCAGACGTCCGGCCTTGGCGAAACCGACGCGCAGCTTGCGCTGCAGCATCGAGGTGGAGCCGAACTGGGTGGAGACCACGAGCTCGACGGCCTGGATCACCAGGTCGAGGTCGTCGCCGATGTCGTCGTCCAGGTCGCGCTTGGCAGCGGCGGGCGCCGTGACGTCCTCGACGTAGGTCGGCTGCAGCTGGTCCTTGCACTTCTTCACGACCTGGTGGATCTCGGCCTCGGTGACCCAGCTCCCCTGGACGCGGACCGGCTTGGACGCACCCATCGGCAGGAAGAGTCCGTCACCCTGGCCCACCAGCTTCTCGGCGCCGGGCTGGTCGAGGATGACCCGGCTGTCGGCGAGGCTCGAGGTCGCGAACGCGAGCCGCGAGGGCACGTTCGCCTTGATCAGGCCCGTGACCACGTCGACCGACGGGCGCTGGGTGGCCAGCACCAGGTGGATACCGGCGGCCCGGGCGAGCTGGGTGATCCGCACGATGGCGTCCTCGACGTCGCGCGGCGCCACCATCATCAGGTCGGCCAGCTCGTCGACGATGACCAGCAGGTACGGGTACGGCGACAGCTGCCGCTCGCTGCCCGCGGGCACTGTCACCTTGCCGGCGCGGACGGCCTTGTTGAAGTCGTCGATGTGCCGGAAGCCGAAGTTGGCGAGGTCGTCGTAGCGCATGTCCATCTCGCGCACGACCCACTGCAGCGCCTCGGAGGCCTTCTTCGGGTTGGTGATGATCGGCGTGATCAGGTGCGGGACGCCCTCGTAGGCGTTCAGCTCGACCCGCTTCGGGTCGACCATGATCATCCGGACCTCGTCGGGCGTGGAGCGCATCAGGATCGAGGTGATCATCGAGTTGATGAAGCTCGACTTGCCGGAACCGGTCGCGCCCGCGACCAGCAGGTGCGGCATCTTCGCCAGGTTGGCGACGACGAACCCGCCCTCCACGTCCTTGCCCAGGCCGGCCACCATCGGGTGGTGGTCGTTGCGGGCGGTGTTCGAGCGCAGCACGTCGCCGAGGGAGACGATCTCCTTGTCGGAGTTCGGGATCTCGACACCGACCGCGGACTTGCCCGGGATCGGCGAGAGGATCCGTACGTCGGCAGAAGCCACCGCGTAGGCGATGTTCTTCTGGATGTTCATGATCTTCTCGACCTTCACGCCGGAGCCGACCTCGACGACGTACCGGGTGACCGTCGGGCCGCGGGTGTAGCCGGTGACCTGGGCGTCGATGTCGAACTCCTCGAAGACCGCCTGCAGGCGCTCGACGACGGCGTCCGAGGCGGGCGTGCGCGCCTTGTGCGCACTGCCCTCCTTGAGGATCGTGCTGTCCGGAAGCGTGTAGGTGATGTCGCCGGACAGGCTCAGCTGCTCGACGCGCACCGGGAGCGGCGTGTGCGGCGGCGGCTCGAGGTCGACCTTCTCCTCCTCGGCGACCGCGTCCGCCTTCTTGCCGCGCTTGCTGACCTCGCGGTCCTCCAGCAGCGGGGTGTCGTAGGCGATGCCACCCAGGTCCGGGTCCACGTTGTCGTCGGCGAACGCGCCGACCCGCGAACGGCGGCGACCACGCTTGACGGGCTCGGTGTCCTCGACCTCCGCGGTCTCCTCCTCGACCACCCGGCCGAGGATGCGGTCGCGGAGGTGCCGCAGCCGGACCGGGACCTGGTAGACCGGCGTGGCGGTGACGACCAGGACGCCGAAGACGGAGAGCAGGAGCAGCAGCGGCACGACGACGTACCCGGTGTGCAGGAGGTCGGTGAGCAGCTTGGCGACCACGAACCCGATCGCGCCGCCCGCCTTCTGCAGGTCGCTGGTGTCGCCCAGCGCGGGCTGCGGCGAGCCGTTCGCGATCTGCACGATGCCCAGGACGCCGAAGAGCAGCGCGCCCCAGCCGACGACCTGGCGACCGGCCGGGCCGTTCGCGTCCGGGTCGCGCAGATTGCGCCAGGAGATGTAGACCAGCATCAGCGGCACGAACCAGGCGAGCAGGCCGACGGAGCCGGCGACCATGGCGCGGGTGGCGTCGAAGATCCCACCGGGGACCTGCCACCAGACTGCCGCGGCGACGACGACGGCGAGCGCGATCAGGAACAGCCCGGCCCCGTCACGACGGTGCTCCGGCTCGAGGTCGCGGGCGCCCTGCCCGATCCGGCGCGCGCCGGAGCCGATGCCGCCGGCCAGGCCACCCCAGGCTGCGGACACACCGTGGCCGAGCGTCGAGAAGGTACGGGAAACGGGGCCAGGGCCGTTGCGAACCGCTCGCGGAGCCGGGCGCCTGTTCTTGGAGGCACTCTTCTTCGCAGCAGGCTTGCGCTTGCTCTGGCTGCCGGACGGCCGGGACCGCGAAGTCGAGGCACCCTTGCTCGAGGTGCTCCTACTGCGCGACGCCGGCGGGGAAGACGTACGGGTCGCCATGGTTGGCAATGTACCCGCCAGCCACACGAGTCCCACGTGTCCCACGCCGTGTTTTTCGCACCAGCAGAATCAGGACATCCGGCCGGATTCGCCCAGGGGCTCCCGGCGGGCGGAGCCGGGTGATCACAGGCGGCGATCAGCGGCGGTCGAGGATCCCTCGCAGGTACGCCGCCTGGGCCATGTGCTGGACCATGTCGTCGATGATGCTCACCATCCGCACCCCCAGGGTGACCGGCGGGTCGTAGGCATCGTCGACGACCTGGTCCAAGGCCATCGGGTCGACGGTCCGCAGGAAGCCGACCAGCACCGGCTCGACGTCGGCGTAGTACCCGGCGAGCAGCTCACCGCTGACCCGGACCTGGGCGACCTCCTCGGCGGTCTGCCCGTAGCCGTGCGCCTCCGGTCCGAACGGCAGCGCGAACCGCTCGTACCAGCCGCCGGCCACCCATCGGGCCTCGGTGCCGGCGTACACCGCGCTGTACTCGTCGGCGATCCGGGTCAGGTGCCAGAGCAGCCAGGCGATCGAGTTCGCCCCCGGTTCCGGCCGCCACGCGAGGTCGTCGATGTCCAGGCCGTCCAGCACCTGGGGAACCTGCTCGGTCACCCGCCCCGTCGCTTCGAGGTAGAGATCTGCGACATCCATGGGTCCACTCTGCCCCTGGGGCGCGCCTGGCGGAACCTCCGAGCCCCTACCGACGGCCGACGCCCCGCTTCAACCTGCCGCGGACTCCAGGGTCCGTGACGGCGTCAGCGCGACCGGGCCCCAGAGCTGGGCGCGCTTGCGGCGGTACAGGGCAGCCCGGGTCCGGGCCATCTCCGGGTCGGTCGGGCTCGGCAGCACCAGGCCCGGTCCGCCGCGCAGCGGGATGCCGTCCAGGACCCACGGCAGGTTCCCGCAGGCCACCCGCGGGACGTCCTCGGCGGTCCAGCGTCCGGGCCAGGTGGCGGTCGTCTGGACGAGCACGTCGAGCGCCTCGATCAGCAGCTCGCGCTCGTGGCCCAGTCCTTCGCGGCCGAAGGCGGCGGCGGTGTCGCGCACGGCCGCGGCCGCGGGGCTGATCCGTTCGGTGCCCGGGCGGACCAGCGTGGTCAACCAGGTGAGGTGCTCGGTGACCGCCCGGCGGCGCTCCGAGGACATCCGAACCCGGGAGATGAGCAGTGTCCGGGCGCGCGCGAGGTCCCGCCGGATCGCTGCCTCGGCGTACAGGTGCAGGGTCGTCATACCTGTGTGAGGAACGACAGGTCCGGATTGATACAGAAAATCCGGAAGGAATCTCCTACATCTCGAGGAAGGTGTCCTCGTTCTCGAGGATCTCCTGCTCGAGCGCCTCGGCGAAGTCGTCGGTGACCCTCTTCTCCGCCGGCTTCGGTGCGATCGCGCCCCAGGCCCGGTCGATCGCCGCGGAGACGTCGATCAGGCGTGCCTCCTCGATGTGCGGCTTGCTGGTCTCGCGGGCGACGTACTTGGCCACGAACCGGCGCAGCTCGCCCTCCACGTTGACCACCCGCTGCATGATCGAGGCCCGGATGCCCTCGGCCTGGACCTTGACCTCGATGTCGCTCGAGCGCGGCGGGTCGATGGTGATGAAGATCTTGACCTGGTCCAGGGCCCGCGCGGTCAGGGTGAGCGGAACCAGCAGCTCGGCGTGGAAGACGTGCGTCTCGACCTGGAGGTCCACCTCGAACGTCAGCGAGACCGGGAGCTCGACCCGGTAGCTGATCTGCGGGCCCTCCAGCGGGTGCGCGGTCGCGGCGCCGATCTGGCCGTACGCCTTGACCTTCGCGATCTTGCCGGGCCCGACGCCCATCGGCCCGAAGTTGATCGGCTGGCCGGCGATGTTGTTCACCGCGCCGAGGATGCGGTCCTGGCTGACCGCCTCGGCGAAGAAGTCGAGCCCCCACTGCTGGTAGCTCACGAACTCCCGTTCGGGGCGGGCGCTCTCCTCGGCCGGCATCAGGCCTCCAGGACGACGGGGATGATCATCGGGCGGCGGCGGTGGGTGTTGCTGACCCAGCGGCCGATCACGCGTCGGATGGTCTGCTGCAGCTGGTGCGGATCGTCGACCCCGTCGGTGACCGCCTTGGTCAGCGCGTCGATGATCGGCTGCTTGATCGCCTCGAACGCGCCCTCGTCCTCGGCGAAACCGCGCGCATGGATCTCGGGCCCGCTGATGACCTTGCCGGACTGGGAGTCGATCACCACGATCACCGAGACGAACCCTTCCTCGCCGAGGATCCGACGGTCCTTGAGGCTGGTCTCGGTGATGTCGCCGACGGACGTGCCGTCGACGAACACGTAACCGCACTCGACCTTGCCGCTGATCGCAGCCTTGCCACCCACCAGGTCGACGGCGACGCCGTCCTCGGCGATGACCACCGCCTCGGCCGCGACGCCGGAGGTGATCGCGATGTCGGCGTTCGCCTTCATGTGCCGGATCTCGCCGTGCACCGGCATCACGTTGCGCGGCCGGACGAGGTTGTAGCAGTAGAGCAGCTCACCGGCACTGGCGTGGCCGCTGACGTGCACCAGCGCGTTGCCCTTGTGCACCACCCGCGCGCCCCACCGGGTCAGGCCGTTGATCACCCGGTACACCGAGTTCTCGTTCCCGGGGATGAGGCTGCTGGCGAGGATGACGGTGTCGCCCTCCTCGATGTGCACGAAGTTGTGGTTGCGCTGGGCGATCCGGCTCAGCGCCGACATCGGCTCGCCCTGCGACCCGGTGGAGATCATCACGATCTTGTCGGCCGGCATGTCGGCCAGCTCCTTGGCGTCGACCAGCAGCCCGGGCGGCACGTTCAGGTAACCGAGCTCCTTGGCGATCGCCATGTTCCGCACCATCGAGCGGCCGACGTAGGCGACCTTCCGCCCGTGGTCGGCGGCCGCGTCCATCACCTGCTGGACGCGGTGCACGTGCGAGGCGAAGCAAGCCACGATGATCCGTTGGCTGCTCTGGTGGAAGACCCGGTCGAGGACCGGCGAGATGTCCTTCTCGTGCGTGGTGAACCCGGGGACCTCGGCGTTCGTCGAGTCGGTCAGGAAGAGATCGACGCCCTCCTCCCCCAGCCGGGCGAACGCACGCAGGTCGGTGATCCTGCCGTCCAGCGGAAGCTGGTCCATCTTGAAGTCGCCGGTGTGCAGCACCAGGCCGGCTCCGGTGCGGATCGCGACCGCCAGGGCGTCGGGGATCGAGTGGTTGACCGCCACGAACTCGAGGTCGAACGGCCCGAAGGCGATCCGGTCGCCCTCGGCGACGATCTCCTTCACGGTGTTCCTCAACCGGTGCTCGCGCAGCTTGGAGTCCAGCAGTGCCAGGGTGAGCTGGGAGCCGACGAGCGGGATGTCCTCGCGCTCGCGCAGCAGGTACGGCGTGGCGCCGATGTGGTCCTCGTGCCCGTGCGTCAGGACCAGGGCCTCGACGTCCTCGAGCCGATCACGGATCGAGGCGAAGTCCGGGAGGATCAGGTCGACGCCCGGGTGGTTCTCCTCCGGGAAGAGGACTCCGCAGTCGACGATCAGCAGTCGCCCGTCGTACTCGAAGACGGTCATGTTCCGGCCGACCTCGCCGAGTCCCCCCAGCGCGGTGACCCGGAGGCCACCTTCGGCGAGAGTTCCAGGGGCTCCGAGCTCCGGGTGCGCGTGGCTCATGAAGCGCTCTCCGGCAGCAGCCCGGCCTTCGCGAGGGCCTCGTGCACCAGACCGACCTGGTCGTTGTCGGCCTCGACCAGCGGCAGCCGGACGGTGCGGTTCTCGAGCACCCCCATCAGCTGGAGCGCTGCCTTCGCGGTCATCACCCCCGGGGCGTGGTTCATGATCGCGTCCACGACCGGCAGCAGGTCGTTGTAGATCGCCAGCGCGGCGGGCAGGTCACCACGGTCGACGGCGGCCACCATCGCGGCGTACTGGGGCCCGGCGACGTGGCTGACGACCGAGACGACCCCGACGCCGCCGTGGGTCAGCCAGCCGAGGTTCAGCACGTCGTCGCCGGAGTAGAACGCCAGGCCGGTCTCGGCCATGATCTGCGCGCCGCGGAACAGGTCACCGACGGCGTCCTTCACCGCGACGAACTTCTCGTTGCTGGCGACCCGCGCGTAGGTCTCCGGCGCGATCGTCACGCCGGTGCGGCCCGGGATGTCGTAGAGCATGATCGGCAGGTCGCTGGCGGCGGCGACTGCCTCGAAGTGCGCCGCGATGCCCGCCTGGGTGGGCTTGTTGTAGTACGGCGAGACCAGCAGCACGCCGTCGGCGCCGGCCTTCTGCGCCTGCTCGTTCAGCTCCACCGAGTGCTCGGTGTGGTTGGTGCCGATACCGGCGACGACCGTGGCCCGCTCCCCCACCGCGTCGAGGACCGCCCGCAGGATCTCGCCGTCCTCGGCGACCGACGTCGTCGGGGCCTCTCCGGTGGTGCCGCTGACCACGATCCCGTCGTTGCCGTGGTCGACCAGGTGGGTGGCGACCCGCGCAACGCCGTCGAGGTCGACCGTCCCGTCGTCCTTGAAGGGCGTCACCATGGCGGTGAGCACGCGGCCGAACGGCGCAGCAGGAAGACTCATGCCCCCTAGGTTAGTGCGCCGTCACCCCGGGCGGACCAGCGGTTTGACCGGTGGTCCGGCGCGGCACGCCCCGACGGCGATGCCACGCCACCTAGGGTCGGCTCCATGCGTCTGCGCCAGCACCTTGCCGCCCCGTTCGCCCTGGCCGCCGTGGCCGCCTGGGCCCTGACCGGTTGCGGCAACACCTCCGAGCCGTCCGCGGAGCACCCGCCGCCGACGATCACCACCCCGACCAGCACCGGCGCGCCCGGTTCGGGCCCCACGGTGACGCAGACCCCGACCCCCGTGAGCACCCCCACCGAGACCGAGGGGAACGGCGACAGCGAGGGCGACGACACCCCGGCGACGGCGGGCGGCGGGATCTGCGGCGACCTCTCGTCGAACGAGGTCGGCGCGGTGCTCGGCGGCACCACCACGGGTGCCGCGCTGCCCGGTGGCGGCTGCGGGTTCACCCGGACCTCGGCGAAAGCGCCCTCGGCGACGTTCGTGGAGAAGTCCCTGTCCAAGACCCCCGGAGGCATGGACGGCGCCAAGACCGAGGCGACCTCCTCGGTCGAGGGCGACCCGCAGGACCTCACCGGTATCGGCGACGCGGCGTTCGTGGTCACCGGCACCGCGTTCGGCGAGCCCGCGATCCAGGGCGCCGGCGCCGTCCGGATCGGCAACCGGATCATCAACGTCAACCTGAACCAGAACGGCACGATGTCGGCGCCCGCGGTCAAGGCGCTGGTGGTCAAGCTGCTCAGGCTCGCCGCGACCCAGGCCTCCTGAGCGGACCGTAGTCTCGGCGCATGAGCCCGGTCCTCTCCACCTGCATCCTCCCGTACCAGCGCTGGGAGGACGGCGCCCGCGCGAGCTGGCTGCGTGCCGAGGAGCTCGGCTTCGACACGGCCTACACCTACGACCACCTGTCCTGGCGCACCTTCCGCGCAGGTCCGTGGTTCGGCGCGTGGCCGACGCTGACCGCAGCAGCCGCCGTGACCCAGCGGATCCGGCTGGGCACGTTGGTCACCAACCCGAACTTCCGCCACCCGGTGACGCTCGCGAAGGACCTGATCACCCTCGACGACATCTCCGGGGGCCGGCTGACGCTCGGCGTCGGCGCGGGCACGACCGGGTTCGACGCGACCGTGCTCGGCAACGCACCGTGGAGCCCGCGGGAGCGTGCCGACCGGTTCGCCGAGTTCGTGGCGCTGCTGGACCGGCTGCTCACCGAGCTCGTCGTGACCAGCCACGGCACCTACTTCTCCGCCGAGGACGCGCACAACCTGCCGGGCTGCGTGCAGCGGCCACGGATCCCGTTCGCCGTGGCCGCCTTCGGCCCGCGAGGTACCCGGCTCGCCGCGCAGTACGGCCAGGCGTGGGTCAGCACCGGCGACCCGTCGCTGTTCGAGACCGGGACCCCGGCCGAGTCCGACGCGGCGATCGCCGAGCAGATCGCACGCCTGGACGACGCGTGCACCGAGCTCGACCGCGACCCGGCCTCGATCCGCAAGGTGCTGCTGACCGGCTTCACGCCCGAGGCCAGTGCCTTCCTCGAGTCCCCCGAGCGGTGGGCCGACTACGCCGGGCGGCACCTGGCGCTGGGCTTCGACGAGATCGTGGTGCACTGGCCGATCCCGGACTCGGAGTTCGCGGCCGACCAGGACGTCTTCGAGGAGATCGCAGCACGCGGACTGGCCTGAGCCGGACCGGCACGACTCAGGCCCGCTCCCACCAGACGAACTCGTACGGGATCTCGGCGTCGAGGTGCGGCTCGCGGCGTACCTCGGTCCAGTCGGCGCGCTCGAAAGCCGGGTAGCGGGTGTCGCCGCGCGGACGCAGGTGCACCTCGGTGAGCACCTGGTGCGTGGCGTGCGGCAGCGCAGCGGCGTACACGCTGGAACCGCCCACCACGAAGGCCTCACCGGGCAGGTCGCCCGCGAGGTCGAGAGCCTGCTCCATCCCCGGCGCCACCAGCACGCCGGCGAATCCCTCACCCGGAGGCCACGACGGGTCGCGGGTGAGCACCATCGTGATGCGTCCGGGCAGCGGCCGGCCGATCGACTCGAAGGTGGCCCTGCCCATGATCAGGATCCCGCCCATCGTCAGGGCCTTGAAGTGCGCGAAGTCGGCACTGATCCGCCACGGGATGTCGCCGTCCGCGCCGATCACCCCGTTGTCGGCCACGGCTGCCACCAAGGTCAGCTGCGCGTCCGGAACCGCGCTGCTCATACGGCGATGGGCGCCTTGATCCCGGGATGCGGGTCGTAGCCGGTGATGCTGATGTGCTCCAGGTCGAACGCATCGAGCTCGGTCACCGAGCTGTCCAGGTGCAACCGCGGTAACGCGCGGGGCTCGCGGGTGAGCTGCAGCCGCGCCTGATCGAGGTGGTTCTTGTACAGGTGGGCGTCCCCGAGGGTGTGCACGAAGTCGCCGACGCCGAGACCGGTCACCTGGGCGACCATGTGGGTCAGCAGCGCGTACGACGCGATGTTGAACGGCACGCCCAGGAACACGTCAGCCGAGCGCTGGTAGAGCTGGCAGGAGAGCTTTCCGTCGGCGACGTAGAACTGGAACATCGTGTGGCACGGCGCCAGTGCCATCTGCGGGATGTCGGCGACGTTCCACGCGGAGACGATGTGTCGGCGTGAGTCCGGGTCGCGCTTGAGCTGCTCGACGATCTGGGCGATCTGGTCGACGTGGTGACCGTCCGGGGCGGGCCACGAGCGCCACTGGTACCCGTAGACGGGCCCGAGGTCGCCGTTGGCGTCGGCCCACTCGTCCCAGATGGTGACGCCCCGGTCCTGGAGCCACTTCACGTTGGTGTCGCCGCGGAGGAACCACAGCAGCTCCGCGAACACCGAGCGGGTGTGGATCTTCTTCGTCGTCACCAGCGGGAACCCGGCACCCAGGTCGAACCGCAGCTGGTGGCCGAAGACGGACAGCGTGCCGGTTCCGGTCCGGTCGGTTTTCTCGACGCCCTCGTCCAGGATCCTCTGCACGAGGTCGAGGTAGCTCTGCATGCGCCCAACCTACCTGCGCCGGGCCGCGACCCGCGCACACCGGACCCGGAGCGTCCGAGGTGGTTGTCCGTCCTGCGTGGCAGACTCCGGCTGTGGTTCTGGGATTGACCGCAGCCCTGCTGGCCGCAGCGATGTTCGGCGCGATCGCTGCGATCCAGGCGTCGGTCATCCGCAAGCACGGGTTCTGGTCCCTGCCGATGCTCGGTGTCCTGCTTGCCTACCTGGTCGGTTGGGCCCTGCACTTCGTGGCCATCTCGGAGCTGCCCCTCTACCTGGCCCAGGTCGGCGTCGGGTCCTCGCTCGTCGTCACCGCCGTGCTCGCCTCGTTCGTGATGGGCGAGCCGTTG
>JBJMIP010000238.1:0-3389 GCA_045806825.1 Marmoricola sp. | reverse complement strand
CGACCGGTCACGTCGAGCAGGCCCTGGTGCACCTTGGCGAAGTCGAAGTACTTCCGGGTCTCCTGGGCGTCCACGCCGTACTGCTCGCGCTTGACCGCCTCGAAGCAGTAGCGCCAGCTGGCCTGGTCGATGACCTCGATGCCGTCCTGGGCGCCACGCTCTGCAAGGACCGCGAGCTCACGGCGGCCGGCATCGCCGGTGTCGGCGGCGATGCGCTCGATGAAGTCGGCGATCGCGGACCCCTTGCCGATCATCTTCACCTCGGCGTCGAAGTCCGGCCAGTCGGCGTACCCGACCAGGTGGGCTTTCTCCTGACGGAGGCGCAGCAGGTCGCCGAGGACCTGCTCGTTCTCGGGGTAGGCCAGGTTGAAGTACTCCATCGCGACGGCCTGTCGCGCGGCCGCGTCCCGGCTGTAAGTCATGAACGGGATGACGTCCGGGTACTCGGTGGTGATCGCCACCAGGCCGTCATCACCCGGCTGGTGCTCGGCGACGAAGTCCTCGGGCAGCCCTGCGAGCGAGTCCGGCGCCACGCGTGCGGTTCGCCGCCCGTCGCGGATGTTGCGGGAGAACGCCTGGCTGAGCTCGGTCTCGCGCTCGTTGAGCTCACGCAGGCGCTCGCGGGTGCCTTCCTCCTGGTCGACGCCCGCGCGCCGGAACGAGCGCAGGGCGTCCCGGAGCACCCTGCGGGCGCCCTGGTCGAGCCCGTCCTCGGCGATGGAGGACAGCTGGTCGAAGACCTCGCGGTCGAGCAGGAGGTCGCTGGTGAACCGGCGCAGCTCCACCTCGATCGCCTCGGCGAGCTCGATCACGTCCGCGTCCGGGTGGACCGAGGACAGCAGGCTGGTCACCGCCGAGGCGTTGGACAACGAGATCGAGGCGTCGTTCCACAGCCCCAGGATCGCCGCGTCGCCCGACGGAGCCGTCTTGAGGGCGGCCACCTGGTCGGCTGCGGTCCGCAGCGATCCGCGGCCCCGTTCATCCAGCCAGCCGGCCCAGTCCTCGTCGCGGGTGGGCAAGGACAAAGGAGACAGCATCGTCATGGTCCGCAGGCTAGCCCTCTTGCCCGCACCAGGTCTGGTGAGTTACCTCACCGCGGTGACGACCAGGTTCGAGCGGTAGTGGAACCCTCCGTCCTTCGTCGTCACCCGCTCGGCGCAGGTGACGAGCCGCAGCACGTGCGGTCCGTCGGTGGCGAACAGCGACGCGGGCAGGCCCTTCGCCCGCGGGAAGACCTGGAGGCTGGCGACGCGGAAACGGTGGACGCTCCCCTGTCGGTCAACCCACTCGACCTTGGCCCCGATCCGGACTTTCCGCAGGTCAGCGAGTGCTCCCGGATGGTCGTGACGGTCGGAGACGTGGCCGGCCAGCACGCTCGACCCGACGACGTCGCCGGCCGCTGCGGTGGTGCTGAGCCAGCCGACACGTCCCGGGTCGTCCGGCACCGCCATCGCCGCGCCGTCCAGGCCGACGGCGTCGACCGGAACGTCGAGGCGCAGGCTCGGGACCCGCAGGACCCCACCCGCCCCGGCGTGGACGAGCTGCGGAGGAGCCCGGTAGCTCCGGGCCAGGTACTGCGGCTTCACCCGTGCGGTCGGCCGGACCGCGGGCGCACTGGCCGCACCGCTCCTGCGCTCGGCCTGCGCGCGAACCGCGACCGACTCTCCACGCCAGACGAACGGCGCGAGCAGGAGTGTCGGCGCGAGGACGGCCAGCACCGCCGTCGCGAACGCACGACGTCTCCGCGGTCGGCCACGGTGCCTCACCGGCCAGCGCTCGACGCCGGCCCGGACGGGATCTCGGGCACGAACACCGACGGGCGCCGGGTGAACAGCACCGTCTCGGACGACGTGCCCGGTGCCGTTCGGACTGCGGTGGTCCTCGCCGTGGCAGCGACCTCCTCGACGTAGGTGACGCAGCCGGGCACGCCGACCTTCACCGGCCTGGTCGCGTAGCTGCCGTTCTGGCTCACCTGGAACGTCCCAGCGGCGATCGTCGTGGCGTGCGACCAGTCCAGCCCGCTGCAGGAGCCTCGGCGCGGAGCCACCGGCCCGAGCAGGGTCCACCGGACCTGGATCAAGGATCCGGTGGGGAGTCCGGCCACGACGACGGTGTCGCTAACGGGGCTTCCGACGCCCAGGTGCTGGGCCGACGCGAGGGTGTGAACGGTCGGGGTCCGGGGTGCCAGCGCTTTCGGCCGTTCGACGACGGCGGTCTCCTCGGCTAGCCCGCAGGGCGTCGTCACCGGGTTGGTCCGGTCGTCACCGTGCATCGACTCCGTCCAGACGTAGTAGCCCGGTTCGTTGACGGTGATGGGCGGAGTGGTGAAGCTGCCGTTCCCAGCGACCTCGAACGTGACCTGACCGACCTGGACCTGCTCGGTGCACGAGTCAGCGGCTGGCTGGTCGGCCATCGGCCCGAACAGGGTGGCCGTCATCTGCCGCTTCGACCCGTCCGGCAAGCCGGAGACCGTGACCAGGTCGGTGAGCCGGGTCCCCGGCGTCACCCGCGCCGCCGAGGTTCGCGTCGTCACCGCCGGTGTCGCCTTGACGATCTCCGCCTGGACCGAGGCAGAGGCCGTGGTGGTGTTGCGCTGCCCGATCCAGCCACGCTGGACCCCGTTGTCCTGCGCGGTCTTCCCGGCGTGCGTGCGCCACGTGGTGAGCTTGAGCAGCTTGCCGTCCGCGGCGGGAGAGGCGGCCGACGCCTTGATCGACGCCATCCCCACAGCGGTCGGAGTCACCCGGACCGCGACCGAGGACGTTGTCGTCGTGATCGGCTTCGGACAGCTCACCGGGCCGGTGCAGGTGAAGGTCACCTTCAGCCCAGGGATCAGGTGGTTCGAAGCCGAGAACACCGCCACCCGGTACTGCTGGGACTGGCCGAGCGTGAGCCGGCCGCCGGAGCCGCCAGCCAGCACCAGCCGACCCGGCCCGCGGTACTGCGAGGCTTTGCTCCACATCGAGCGAGCGATCGCGAGCATCCCTCCCGGCAGTCCACCGGTCGGTGCAGCCACGGTCCCACCCACCTTGAGTCCTGGCTTGTAGACGACGGTCCCGTCGGGCCGAATCGCGTCCGACATCACCTCACGGATGATCAGTGCGATCGCCGCGTCGTTCTCGTCGCTGCCACCCGAGCCGTTCGGCGCCCAGGTCGAGATCAGGTAGTTGAGGGCCGCGACCTCCGCATCGCCCACCTTGGTGCCGAACTGGTTCTCCAGCGGCTCGGTGTCCACCACCGCGGCACTGCTGGTGATCCGGGAGTCGTAGAGATAGTCGATGCAGAAGAACACCTTCCCGTTGTCGGCCCGGTAGCTGCCGATCCAGGTGTAGCCGGTCCCGGACTTCGCGGCGTACCTCAGGCACATGCCGCTGACCAGGTTCGGGTCG
>JBJMIP010000237.1:0-7943 GCA_045806825.1 Marmoricola sp. | reverse complement strand
GGCCACTACCAAAGGCCGGCGTTCGCGGGCCGCTCCTGTTGGGTGGTGTTGGTGTTCAGTTGTGACGTGCTGATCGTGGAGAGAGCGACACCCCGGAGCCGAGGCTTCCGGGGTGCCGGTGGATCATCGACGCAGGCCGAGGCGCTGCACGATCGAGCGGTAGCGCTCGATCTCGGTCTTCTCGAGGTAGTTGAGAAGGCGGCGGCGCTGGCCGACGAGGAGCAGCAGACCACGACGGCTGTGGTGGTCGTGCTTGTGGGACTTCAGGTGCTCGGTCAGGTGCGAGATGCGGTGCGAGAGCAGCGCGATCTGAACCTCCGGGGAGCCGGTGTCGCCCTCAACGGTGGCGTACTCGGCGATGATCTTCTTCTTGGTCTCAGCGTCGGTACCGATGGACACGTGAGCTCCCTTCCTGTTGGTTCGCTGCGCGGCGCGCCGGGGCATGTCCCTCCGGGCACTGGGATCCGCGGCCGATAGACGGCAACGCCCAACACTAACAGCGTGTCGGGCGTTGTCGAAATCGGGCGTTCGCGCAGGTCAGCAGCCGTTGTCGACCGGATTGATCGGTCCGGTCCGCGGCCCGGGGACGAAGGCCTTCGCCGGGGTCCTGGCCGTGCTGGTGAGCAGGCCGGGCAGGGACACCTTCGGGATGCTGGCGAAGGGGAACCCGCTGACCGTCGGGCGGTCCTTGCCCGAGAAGGCCGACGCGTCCGGGTCCGGCGAGCTGCCCGAGGTGACCTTGCTGGGCACCGGGAAGACGTTGTGCTTCTGGGCCGCCCCATCCGACCAGCTGAAGTACTGGCGCACGGAGTCCGTCTGCTGCTCGCCGGAGTCGTAGACGCACTCGGTCGCGGTGAGCACGTCGACGGGTTTGCCGTTCTGGTCGTACAGCTGGACTCCGACGAGCGGGTGGCCGGCAGCGTCGTAGGGATAGATGTTGGAGACCCAGTGGCCGTCGACGTACAGGCCCGCCTTCTCGCCGGTGCCGGCGGAGCCGTCGGCGTAGCCCTGGCCGACGCCCCTGCTGAAACCGGCGGTGTAGGCGTCACCGTGATCGATCCGCGCGGTCTCCTGGAGCTTGTCGACCAGGTACGGCACCATCGCGACGCAGACGACGTTGAGCGCGACCAGAACGAGGCGCAGCACCGCCACGGTGCGGATCCGCTCCCCCGGCCAGACCTTGCCACGGCCGAGCTGGACGCTCGCCACGGCAGCCAGGGCGATCGTCAGCGCGCCGAGGGTCGAGCGACCAGGGACGAGCGTCGGGTAGCTGTCGCCGGCGAGCATCGCCACCAGCTCGACGGCGACCCAGGCACGGGCCACCCACCAGAACGGCCGCAGGGCGGCAAGGAAGCCGGCCGGGTCCCCGGGGAGCTGGACCAGGACCCGGTCCCAGCCAGCCCTGACCCCGTCCAGCAGCCCGTGCACCCCGGCGGCGACCGAGGGGCGCGGACGGCGCTTCGTCGCGGTCTCGGTCAGGCCCGCCGCGGTGCGCAGCTCACGGGCGTAGACCACCGGGTCGCCCAGGGCGTCCAGCCCCTGCTCGGCCACCAGCTCGGTCAGGTCGGCCTCGAGCCCGTCGGTGATCTCGAGCAGCTCCTCGGGGCCGAGATCGGCGAGCTGGACGCGGACGACGGCCACGAAGGTCAGGACCTCGGGTGCGATCACGATCGTGTTCATGCGGGAACTCCTTCGAGGCTGGGCTTTCCGAGAAGTGCGGACACGGTGCTGGAGAAGACCGTCCAGTCGTCGCGCTGCTGCTTCAGCTGCGAACGCCCGGCCGGGGTGATGCCGTAGTACTTGCGGTGCGGCCCCGACTCGCTCGGCACCACGTAGGAGGTCAGCGCGCCGGCCGAGTAGAGCCGGCGCAGGGTCCCGTAGACGGAGGCGTCACCGACGTCGGCGAGGCCACCGTCACGCAGTCGTCGGACGATGTCGTAGCCGTAGCCGTCCTCGTCCTCGACGACCGCCAGCACGGTCAGGTCGAGTACTCCCTTGAGGAGCTGGGTGGTATCCATGCAACGGACAGTACTGCGCATTGCGCACTACTGTCGACAGCGACACACCGGCGTGTCGGCGGGGCTCTTCCCCCCGCCTGCCCGCGATGTGAGGATGCTGGACATGGATCTCTCCCAGGACGTGAACCGGGCCGCCCGCTCGCTGCCCATCGTCGGGTTCGGCAACCCGGTCCCCCGCGACTTCACCGGTACCCGCCTCGGGGTCTGCAATCTCTGCGAGGCGGTCTGCGGCCTGAAGCTGACGATCGAGAACGGCGAGGTGACCAACATCCGCGGCAACGAGGACGACCCCCTCTCCCGCGGACACATCTGCCCCAAGGGCGTCGCCCTGGCCGACATCTACACCGACCCGGACCGCTTGCGCCGCCCGGTACGGCGTACCGGGAAGGGCGCGGACGCGACCTGGACCGAGATCGGCTGGGACGAGGCCCTGGACACCGTCGCCGACGGACTGGCCAAGGCGATCAACGAGAACGACAAGAACGCCCTCGGCATCTACATCGGCAACCCCAACGCCCACTCCCTCGGTGCGATGACCCACGGTTTCGAGCTGGTCAAGTCGTTCAAGACCCGGAACAAGTTCTCCGCGTCCTCGGTCGACCAGATCCCGCACATGTACGTCGGCATGCTCCAGTTCGGCCACCAGTTGCTGCTGCCGGTCCCGGACATCGACCGGACCGAGTTCCTGCTGGTCTTCGGCGCCAACCCGATGGCCTCGAACGGGTCGTTGTGGACCGTGCCGGACTTCCCGCAGCGGGTCCGCGACCTCAAGGCCCGCGGCGGCCGCATGGTCGTCTTCGACCCCCGGCGCACCGAGACGGCCAAGGTCGGCACCGAGCACCACTTCATCCGTCCGGCCAGTGACGCCGTGGTCCTGCTCGCCATGGTGAACACGCTGATCAACGAGGGCCTCGCCACGCCACCGGCCTACGCGTACAACCTGGAGGCCCTGGGGTCGGCGATCTCCGAGTTCACCCCCGAGTACGCCGCGGAGCGGTCCGGCGTGCCGGCCGAGGTGATCACCGGGATCGCCCGGGACTTCGCCGCCGCCGGCAGCGCCGCGGCCTACGGCCGGATGGGCCTCTCGACGCAGGGCTTCGGGTCGATCTGCCAGTGGGCGATCAACCTGCTCAACATCCTCACCGGCAACCTCGACCGCGAGGGCGGCGTGCTCTTCCCGGAGCCGGCCATCGACACGGCCAAGAACGGCCTGCTCGGGGCCGGTCACTTCGACGCGTGGCGCAGCCGCGTGCGGCAGATGCCCGAGTTCGGCGGCGAGCTCCCGGTGTCCTGCTTCCGCGAGGAGATCGACACCCCGGGCGAGGGTCAGATCAAGGCGGTCCTGACGATAGCGGGCAACCCGGTGCTCTCCACCCCCGACGGACGCAGCCTCTCGGAGTCGATGGCGGGCCTCGACTTCATGGCCAGCGTCGACATCTACCTCAACGAGACCACCCGGCACGCGGACGTGATCCTGCCGCCGACCACGGCCCTCGAGCGCGACCAGTACGACCTGGTCTTCCACATGCTCAGCGTGCGCAACACCGCGCGGTTCACACCGGCGGTGTTCGCGAAGGAACCCGGCGCGATGCACGACTGGGAGATCTTCCGCGAGCTGGCCCTGCGCACCAACGCGCGGCTGCACCGCAAGAAGCCGCTCGCCCAGCGCCTGGCGGAACGGGCTCGGTTGTCGATGAGCCCGAGCACGATGGTGGCGCTGCTGCTCGCCTACGGTCGCAAGACGTCGATGGCTCAGCTGCGCAAGCACCCCGAGGGGGTCGACCTGGGACCGCTGCGCCCCACGCTTCCCGAGCGGCTGCACACCAAGGACAAGAGGATCGACCTGGCACCGGACCCGCTCGTCGCCGACCTGGACCGGCTGCGCACCTCACTGCCCGCTCCCGCCGACGGTGAGCTGGTGCTGATCGGCCGCCGCCACAAGCAGGACTGCAACTCCTGGATGCACAACAACGAGCGGCTGACCCGTGGCAAGCCGCGGCACCAGCTGCTGATGAACCCCGACGACCTGGCTGCCCGCGGGATCAACGACGGCGACGTCGTCCGGGTCAGCTCCCGGGTCGGCAGCGTCGAGGTCGAGGTCGCGGCGGCCGAGGACATGATGGCCGGCGTGGTCTCCTTGCCGCACGGTTACGGACACCAGGTCGAGGGCACCCGGCTCGGGCACGCCCAGGGGGTAGCCGGGGTCTCGATCAACGACCTGACCGACCCGGAGCGTCTCGACGTGAGCGGCAACGCCGCCCTGTCCGGCGTACCGGTCAGCGTCGAGGCGTTGGTGGCCGCCGCGGTCTGAGGGGCCCGGCCTGAGGGCCGGTCCGAGGCGCCGTCAGTGCAGGAACGCGGCGATCCGCGCCCGGACCGAGCGGTCGCTCACGACGCTGACGTGCCCGCGGCCGGGGACCAGCAACAGCTCGGCACCCGGGATCAGGGCGGCGGTCTCGGCAAGCACGTCGTTGCTGTAGAACCGGTCCTTGGCACCGCCGACGACCAGGGTCGGGGCGGTGATGGCGCCCGTGCAGCGGGCCAGGTCGAAGTCGTCCTCGGCTTCCAGGGTGGCGGCCAGGTCTGCTCGAGCCGTCCGTCCGCCGAGCATCCACGGCGCAACCGCCCAGCCGAGAGCCCGGCCCGGGACCTGGGCCCACGTCGGGAACACATCGGTGGCGAGCAGCGCCCCGGCCCGACGGACCTCGCCGGCGCGCAGGCGTTGCGCGAGCGCAGCCTGTTCGGCCCGGGCGAGCGGCTCGAGTCGGCACGCCGTGCTGATCAGCACGAGTCGCCGGACCGCCTCCGGGTGCTGGGCCGCCAGCTGCTGGGCGATGCTTCCCCCGGTGGAGATGCCGACGACGTCGACGGGCTCCCCGAAGTGGTCGGCGAAAGCGGCGGCGTGCTCGGCTGCCAGGTCGGCCATCGTGAGACCGGCAGGAAGGCCGCGCCACCGGTTCAGCGCGTACAGGCGTCGGGCACCTCCGAGCGACTGCACCGGGGCCAGCGTCGTACGGACCAGGAAGGTGCTGTCGACGCCCGTGCCCGGCGAGACACCGGCCAGGACCACGACCGGGCGGCCAGAGCCCGTGGCAGCCCACGGGATCGAGCCCATCGTGCCGCGCTCCAGCTTCACAGCATCGCCACCAGCACTGTCAGGACAGCGATCTCGACGAGTTCCGAGCACGCGCCCATCACGTCGCCGGTGACCCCGCCCAGACGCTTCTTCGCACTCCAGCCGACCAGGCCGATGACCGCCGCCGTAGCGGCGATGCTGGCCGCGTAGGCACCCGCGTCGCCGACGCACCAGAAGGTGATCAGGCCGCCGATGACGATGACCGCGGCGGCCCGCGGCTGGCTCGGGAAGGAGTTGAGGGCTTCTCCGGCGCCGGGCCTGGCCTGGGCGTAGGGCAGGGCGACGGCGAGGAGCGGGCCGACGGTCCGGCTCAGCGCTCCGGCGGCGACCGAGAAAAGGAGCGCGTGCTGGGTGCCCGCGACCGCGGCCAGGGCGCTGACCCGGATGAGGAGGTCCAGCAGCAGCGCGGTGCCGCCGTAGGTGCCGTTGGTGTGGTCGCGCATCACCCGCAGCCGGTCCTCGGGTGTGCGCGCACCGAAGCCGTCAGCGCAGTCAGCGAGCCCGTCCAGGTGCAGCGCGCCGGTGACCACGGCACCCACGGCGACCGCCAGCGCGGCGGCCAGCAGCGGCGGCAGGTGGTCGCCGAGGAACCAGGCCGCTCCCCCGCCCAGCGCCCCGATCGAGGCGCCGACCACCGGGAACAGCACCGAGCCGCGGGCCACGTCACGGCCGTCCAGGACGACCAGGCGTCCGAACGGGAGCACCGTCAGGAACGAGAACGCGGCCACGACGGCACGCAGCGGCGCCAGCACGGGTGAGGTCACCGGCGCGTCACACGCCCAGCAGCTGCCGGGTCCGGACGACGTCGCCCTTCATCGTCTCGACCAGCGCCTCGATCCCCTCGAACGCGACCATGCCGCGGATCCGGGAGACGAAGGAGATCTCGACCGCGACCCCGTAGAGCTGCAGGTCGGTCCGGTCCAGCACGTAGGCCTCCACCCGGCGCTCGCGCTCCCCGTCGAAGGTCGGGTTGGTGCCGACCGAGATCGCGGCGGGCATCGGGGCGGTGCCGGGCTCGTCGAGGTTCCGCAGCCACCCGGCGTACACCCCGTCGGCCGGCGCGGCGATGCCGTGCGTCGGCACGTTGGCGGTCGGGAAGCCCAGCTCGCGACCCCGCTGGTCGCCCTTGACCACGTGACCGGTCACCGCGTACGGGCGTCCGAGCGCCTCAGCGGCGCCTTCGACGTCACCGGCCAGCAGGCAGGTCCGCACGTACGTCGAGGACCACACCTGCGGCCCGCCGTCCAGGGCGATGCCCTCGACGGTGAAGTCGTTCTCGGCCCCGGACGAGGTCAGCGTGGCCACGTCACCCGCGGCCCGGTTCCCGAACCGGAAGTTCGCGCCGACGACCACCGCGCTCACGTGCAGCGTGGCGACCAGGACGCGGTCGATGAACTCCTGCGGCGTCCACGACGCGATCTCACGCGAGAACGGGATCACCAGGACGTCGTCCGCGCCCGCCCGCGTCAGCAGGAGACAACGGCTGTTGACGTCGGTGAGCGTCAGCGGGGCGTGGTCGGGGCGCAGCACGGCCATCGGGTGCGGGTCGAAGGTCACCGCAACCAGGCGGATGCCTTCGGCGTCGGCGATCTCCCGCGCCCGCGAGATCACGTGCTGGTGGCCGAGGTGGACGCCGTCGAAGTTGCCGATGACGACGACCGTGCGGCCGAGGTCGGCCGGCACCTGCTCGAGGGAATGCCACACAAACACGGGCTGAGCCTACTGTTCGTGCACCCGCACCACTGCGTCGAGGTTCAGTGGGCCGTAGATGTGCGGGAAGCTGTCGCCCGCGTCCGGGACCTCGTCGATCCGAAGCTCGGAGGTCAGCCGCGCCGGGTCGATCTCGAGGAGCACCAGCTCCTCGGGGACGTCGGCGTAGAACCGTTGCCGGGTCGCGCGCCACTGGTCCTCGCGGGAGGCGTGGATGAAGCCTTCCTGCTCGAGCGTGCGACCGAGCGTCGAGATCCGGTAGTCGCCGAGGTCCTGGGCCGCTGCCCAGTCCGAGGCGAGCGCGAGGTGGAAGATCCGGTCAGCCATGGGCCTAGACGAACACGGCGACCGGCCGGGCCAGGTCACCGCCACGCTCGTAGAGGGCGAGGAACTCCCCCTCCGGGTCGAACACCGCAACCGGGCCCGCGGCGGGCAGGTCGAGCGGCAGCTTCCGGCCGACGCGGACCAGGGCCGACTGGGTCGGGTCCAGGTCGTAGGCCGGGAAGGCCGATCGCGCAGCCACGGAGATGTCCACGTACGCGAAGTCCTCGGCGAGCTGCTCCAGGGTGCGGGCGGCAGCCAGGCCGAACGGACCCACCGCGGTGCGCCGCAGCGCCGTCAGGTGCCCACCGACGCCCAGCTCCGCTCCGACGTCCCGGGCGATCGCCCGCACGTAGGTACCGCTGGAGCAGCGCAGCGCGATGTCGACGTCGAGCCAGTCGCCGTGGACCCGCTGGTCGAGCACCTCGAGAGAGTGGACGGTCACCGGGCGGGCCGCGAGCGCGACCTCCTCGCCGTCACGGACGCGCTGGTAGGCCCGCTTGCCGCCGACCTTGATCGCGCTGACCGACGTCGGCACCTGCAGGATCTCGCCGACGTGCTGAGCGAAGGCGGACTCGACGGGCCCCGGCTCGTCGAACCTGGCCGTGGTCGACGAGGTCACCTCGCCCTCGGCGTCGTCCGTGGTCGTGGCCACCCCGAGCCGCACCGTGGCGTCGTACGACTTCTCGGTCAGCATGAGGTGTCCCAGCAACCGGGTGGCGCGGTTGATCCCGACGACGAGCACGCCGGTGGCCATC
>JBJMIP010000236.1:0-5310 GCA_045806825.1 Marmoricola sp. | reverse complement strand
ACGCCCTCGATGGAGAGGTCGCTGACCAGCGCCGTAGAGACGATCACGGCCAGGGTGAAGACCCTGGCCGCGATCGTCACACGACGAAGATCGTTCACTTCAGAGTGCCGTTGAAGTTATCCATGATCGAGATGCCGGCTGGCCCGAGGACCGCGATGAACAGGCAGGGCAGGATGCAGAAGATCAGCGGGACCAGGATCTTGACGGGCACCTTCTGCGCCATCTCCTCGGCCCACTGCCGGCGCTTCACCCGGATCTCCGAGGACTGCACGCGCAGCACCTGGCCGACCGGGATACCGAACGCGTCTGCCTGGACCATCGCGCTCACGAACGCCCGCAGATCGGCCAGGTTCGTGCGGTCGGCCATCGAGCGCAGCGCGTCACTCCGGCCCCGGCCGATCTGCATCTCCTGGAGCATGCGCGCGAACTCGTCGGCCAGCGGGCCGTCGGTGTTGCGTGCGACCTGGGCACAGGCTGCGTCGAAGCCGAGGCCGGACTCCACCGAGATGGTCAGCAGGTCAATCGCGTCCGGGAGAGCCTTCTGCAGCACCGCGGAGCGGTCGTAGGCCTTCTGGTACAGGTAGTAGTTGGGTGCCATGTAGCCGAGGACCGACGCCAGTACGACGAAGCCTAGTGTTGGCAGGAAACCTAATCCGATAGCCAGAGAGAGAATCAGAGAAACGACCAAAGCGGCGAAGAATCCGACGACTTTTCCGGCGCTGACCCGGTCGGCAGTCCACCCGCCCGGGTTTCCGGCCAGCTCGAGCTTCGCGTGGATGCGCTCGTTGGCGTCCGCCGGGGTCAGCCGGCGACCCATGCCCTGGGCGCTGGCCAGGAGGGGAAGCAGAACTCGGTCCGCGAACGGTGCGTCGAGCTCCTTCTTCATCTCCCTCGGAGCCGAGGTGAGCGCTTCCAACACCGCCATCGAGCGGTTGACACCTACCTGTTCGCTGGGCGCCGAGGCGATCGCGATGATCGTGATGAGGATCGCGACGAAGATCAGCACGATCCCGGCGATCATGATTCCGGTTGTCATCTCAGACCTCCACCTTGGCGACCTTGGTCATCCAGAACATGCCGACGCTGAGCAGCACGGCCATAGCGGTGCACATGATCCAGCCCACGGGGGTCGTGTACATCGGGTGGACGTAGTCCGGCTTGGTCAGGGTGAGGTAGACAAGGAAGCCCGGCGGCAGCCCACCGAGGATCCAGCAGGACAGCCGACCCTCCGCGGAGAGCGCCCGCACGTGGCGGCGGATGTACTCGCGCTCGCGCAGCGTTGCAGCCACGTTGTTGAGCAGCTCGGCCAGGTTGCCGCCGACCTCGCGCTGGATGCGGATCGCCATCACGACCCACTTGAAGTCCTGGCTCTGCATCCGGATCGCGATGCCTTCGAGCGCGTCCTCGAGCGGCACGCCAAGGCGGCTCTCCACGATTACTCGGCGGAACTCGCCGGTGATCGGCTCGACGCCCTCACGGACGATGGTGTCCATGGACTGGGCGAGTGACAGGCCGGCCGAAAGGCTGCCCGACATCAGCTGGAGCGTGTCCGCCAGGCCGGCATCGAACGCTGCGAGACGTCGCGAACGTTTGATCGCGAGGTAGATCCACGGGCCAACGATGCCGAGGGCCAACAGGAGCAGCATCGCGAACGGGTTGCCGCCGCTCAGCAGCAGGCCGAGCATGGCCGCGAAGAAGGCGATGCCAAAATGCAGCAGCAGCCACTCCGAAGCTTTGAGCGCCATCCCGGCCCCTTCGAGGCGGTCGGCGATCCTCGCCTCGAAGCCGGTGTTCGAGGCGAGCACGTTCTCCGCGGCGGAGCGAGCCTGTTGTGCCAACGAGGTCGGCTGGGCCTGGGCGGCCTGCACCTGGGCCTTGCTGACCCGACTGGTCTCTGCTGAGGCGCTGTAGACCTGCATCTGCTCGGCGATGCTCGCGCGCTTGTCCGTGTTGCCGCCACCGATGAGAGCAGCGATCAGGCCGAGCGCGCCGAGGCCGATCGCGCCGAGGGCGCCGTAGACGACGGGCTTCGGGATGTTCAGGCTGCTCGAGTCGGACTTGACGATCTGGGTGTCGTTGTTCACCGGGGTGGCCGCGGAGTTCTTGTCCTTGACCACGAAGAAACCGGAGGCGCTGTGCGTCGAGCCACCGGAGTCGAGACTCACCTGCACGGTGGCGTCGTCGGCCTTCTGGTCCGCCGGGACCGGGACGGTGACCACGATCTGCCGGGCGAGCACGTCGGCCTCGTTGGTGAACGTGTCCTCAAGGGTCGCGGCATCGGCCGAGATCACCTTGCCGCCGCCGGCGTCGGCCATCTGCTGCAGAGCGGGCGGCGCAGCCGTGCCCTGCTCGAGCGAGACTGCGTCGACCTTGACCTTCGACTTCTTGATCGCGTCGATGACCGGCTGGAGCGGTGTCTTGGTGTTGTCCTCTCCATCGGAGAGGACCAGCACCTGGCGCAGACCGTCCCCGGTTCCGGTGGCCTCGATCGCCGCCTCGACGCCCTGGTAGAGCGCGGTGGCACTCTTCAGCTTGAGGCCGTTGATGATCGCCTTGGACGCGTCGCGGTCCAGGCTGGGCGCCTGGGCCACGTCGACCGTGCTGTTGAAGGTGACGATGCCGACGCTCACGTTGGCCGGAACAGTGTCCAGGTAGGTGAGCGCAGCCGCCTTCGCGGCCTGGATGCGCTCACCGGCCATGCTGCCGGACAGGTCGATCGCCAGCACCGTGGTGCGCTGGACCTGGGTCGCGTTCTTGGCGAGGTCGGCGGTGGCGTCGACGGGCGTGCCGTCGATCGTCGCCTTCACCGACGTCAGGTCGACCTCGCTGTTGCCGGGAACCGTGACCAGCACCTGCAGGCCGGACTTGGTGAGCTCGGTGTGGTCGATGGTGGCGTCGTCCGCGGCGTACGCCGTGCCGGCGAGGACCGCGAAGGAGGCCGCCAGGGCTGCCGCGAAGCCCGCCGCGACCCGCGTCAGGCCCCGGGTCACGGTGACTCCGGAACGAAGATCCGGGGGTCGACGGTCACGTTGGCGAACGCCATCTTCTCCAGGAACTTCGGACGCAGGCCGGTCGCCCGCAGCGAGCCGAGGCTGCGTCCGTCGGCGTCGAAGCCAGCGCTGGCGTCGAACAGGAAGATGTCCTGGAGCGTGATCACGTCACCCTCCATCCGCTCGACCTCGGTCACGTGGGTGATCCGGCGGGTGCCGTCCTTGAGTCGCGCCTGGTGGACGATCAGGTCGACCGCGGAAGCCACCTGCTCGCGGATCGCGCGCATCGGCAGGTCCATGCCCGCCATCATCACCATGGTCTCGATCCGGGACAGGGTGTCGCGCGGGCCGTTGGAGTGCACGGTGGTGATCGAGCCGTCGTGACCGGTGTTCATCGCCTGCAGCATGTCCAGCGCCGAGGCGTCACGGACCTCACCGACGACGATGCGGTCGGGGCGCATACGCAGGGAGTTCTTGACCAGGTCACGGATGCTGACCTCGCCCTTGCCCTCGATGTTCGACGGCCGGGACTCGAGCCGGACCACGTGGTCCTGCTTGAGCTGGAGCTCGGCGGCGTCCTCGATCGTCACGATCCGCTCGTCGGAGGGGATGAAGGAGGAGAGCACGTTCAGGGTGGTGGTCTTACCGGCACCGGTACCACCGGAGACGATCACGTTCAGACGGCCGCGGACGCAGGCGTCCAGGAAGTCGGCGGTCTTGCGCGACAGCGAGCCGAAGTCGATCAGGTGCTCCGCGGTCAGCGGGTCCCGGGAGAACTTACGGATGGTCAGCGTGCTGCCGTCGATGGCCAGCGGCGGGACGACCGCGTTCACACGGCTTCCGTCGGGGAGACGGGCGTCCACCATCGGCGAGGCCTCGTCGATGCGACGTCCGATCCGGGACACGATCTTGTCGATCGTGCGGCGCAGGTGCGCCTCGTCGTTGAAGGTGCCGTCCACCTTGACCAGGCGACCCTTGCGCTCCAACCAGATGTCGAACGGGCCGTTGACCATGACCTCGGCGACGCTGTCGTCGCGCAGGTAGGGCTCGAGCGGGCCGTAGCCCAGGATGTCGTCGGCGATCTCCTGGGTGATCCGCTGCCGGTCGTTGCTGGTCAGCGGGCGGTCCGTCGACGCGATCACGTCGGCGAGCGCCTGGCGGACCATCGCCTCCAGCTCGCCGGCGGCCAGGTTCGCGTCGTACAGCTTCGGTCCGAGCTGGACCAGCAGCTCCTCGTGGACGCTCTCCTTGAGGTCGTCGAAGCGGCCCTTGACCGGCTTGGCGCGCGCGCCGCCGGTGATCGAGCGGGACTGCGACTGCTGGACGGTCTGGCCCGGCTGACTCGGCTGGCCCGGCTGGGCCGTTCGGGCTCCCGGGTCGGTACGCGGGGCTTGCGGTTGGCCCCCGGCGGGCGGCGGAACCGGCCCGCTGCTCGGCGGCGGCACGGCGGCGGCCGCCGGTGCCGCGTAGGTCTCGGCCGGGCGCGGCGGTACCGCACCCGTGTCCGCGGCTGCTCCCTCTGCAGCTCCGGACGTGCCCTCAGCGTCCCCCGGCTCCCCAGCCGTGTTCCGCATCAGCTCTGCGAGCCGATCCGAAAAATCGCTCATGCTCCCACCCCCACGTTATTTCCGGCGTCGTCCGAAGAGTCCGCGCTTCTGGTCGTCCTCGACAGGCGCCTGCGCCACCGCGTTGTTCGCGGCGACGATGTCCTTCTTGCCCGCGCTCAGGTCCTGGGCCAGCTTGATCAGCGCCTTGCTGACAGGGTGGTCCGGACGGCTGAGCACGATCGGACGTCCGTGGTTGGTCGCGTTGGCGACGGCGAACGCCGACGGCAGCGCGGTCTTCACGGGCATCTTGAGCAGGCTCTCGACGTTGCTGGGCGAGAGGCCCACCTCGTCGTCGGCCCGGTTGAGCAGCAGGTGCCGGTGACCGGCGACCAGGTTCAAGGAATCGAGCGTCTCCAGCGCGACCTTCACGTTCTTCACAGTCGGCACGTCGAGCGTGGCCACCAGGATGCACTCGTCGGTCTCGTCGAAGGCGTGCAGCACCTGGTCGTCGAACGACGGCGAGGTGTCCACGAGGATGTAGTCGAAGTGCTGGCGCAGGATCCGCAGCACCCGGCGGATCAGGGCGGGGGAGACCCGGTCCTTGCCCTCGGGGTGCGTCGGTGCGGCCAGGATCGAGCAGTTCTCGTGCCGGGTCAGCAACGTCTCCAGCAGGCTGAAGTCCAGGTGCTCCTCGGCGTCGACCGCCTCGGCGATCGTGTGCTCGGGGATCAGCTGCAGCGTGATCGCGACGTCGCCGAACGCGAGGTCGAGGT
>JBJMIP010000235.1:0-11693 GCA_045806825.1 Marmoricola sp. | reverse complement strand
GCCGTGGAGACGACCTGCCCCGGTTCCAGGGCCTGGTCGACGCGGACGCGTTCGGGCCAGCGGACGATCGAGGTCGTGCCGGCCTGCGGCAGGAACCCACCGAAGCTGTCCTCGGCGTAGACCCGGGCCTCGATGGCGTGGCCGGCCAGCGCGACGTCCTCCTGGCCGAACCCGAGTGGTTCACCGGCAGCGACCCGCAGCTGCAGCGCGACCAGGTCGGGGTGCTCTCCGTTCACGGTGACGGCGAGCTCGGTGACCGGGTGCTCCACCTGGAGCCGGGTGTTCATCTCCAGGAAGTAGGCCTCACCGGTGGCGGTGTCGAGCAGGAACTCGACGGTACCGGCGTTCTCGTAGCCGACCTTTGCGGCCAGCGCGACCGCGGCCGAGGTGACCGCGGCGCGGATCTCCGCGGTGATCGTCGGGGCCGGAGCCTCCTCGAGCACCTTCTGGTGGCGACGCTGGGTGGAGCAGTCGCGCTCGAAGAGGTGCACCACGTTGCCGTGGGTGTCGGCCATCACCTGCACCTCGATGTGCCGTCCGGACTCGACGCACTTCTCGATCAGCAGGGTGTCGTCGCCGAAGGCGTTGGCGGCCTCACGGGCTGCGGCCTCGCGCGCACCGGGGTACTCGCCGGCGCTGCGCACGATCCGCATGCCCTTGCCGCCGCCGCCGGCCGCCGCCTTGACCAGGACCGGGTAGGCGAGCTCCGAGGCCGGGGTCTCCAGCGACCACGACGGCACCACCGCGACGCCGGCCGCCACGGCGATCTCGCGCGCCGCGTCCTTGCGCCCCATCTGGTCCATCACGGCCGAGGACGGGCCGACCAGCTTCAGCCCCGCAGCCTCGACAGCACGCGCGAAGGCGGACCGCTCGGAGAGGAACCCGTAGCCGGGGTGGATCGCGTCCGCCCCCGCGGACACGGCCGCCGCGACGACGGCGTCGATGTCGAGGTAGGAGCCCACCGGTACGGCGACGTCGGCCGCGCGCACGTGCGGCGCGCTGACGTCGAGGTCGGTGTGGATCGCCACGGTGCGGATGCCGGCCGCCCGGGCGGACCGGATCACCCGGATCGCGATCTCGCCGCGGTTGGCGATGAGCAGGGTGCTCAGCCGGTTGGTCGCGCTTGTCGAAACCATCCCGGTCACATCCGGAAGATTCCGTAGCGCGGCTCCGGGATCGGAGCCTGCTCGGCGATGGCCAGGCCCATGCCGAGGACCCGGCGGGTGTCGGCCGGGTCGATGATGCCGTCGTCCCAGAGCCGGGCCGTCGAGTAGTAGGCCGACCCCTGGGTCTCGTACTGCTCGCGGATCGGAGCCTTGAACTCCTCGTCGTCCGCACGACCGGCAACGGTGGCCAGGACGGAGGCCGCCTGCTCGCCGCCCATCACCGAGATGCGCGCGTTCGGCCACATCCACAGGAACCGCGGGTCGTAGGCGCGCCCGCACATGCCGTAGTTGCCCGCCCCGAAGGAGCCACCGATCACGACGGTGAACTTCGGCACCACCGAGCAGGCCACCGCGGTGACCAGCTTGGCGCCGTCGCGGGCGATGCCGTTGTTCTCGTACTCGCGGCCGACCATGAAGCCCGAGATGTTCTGCAGGAACACGATCGGGGTCCTGCGCTGGTTGCACAGCTCGATGAAGTGCGCACCCTTGAGGGCGGACTCGGAGAACAGGATGCCGTTGTTCGCGACGATGCCGACGCGGCGTCCCCAGATCGTCGCGAAGCCGCAGACGAGGGTCTCGCCGTAGAGCTTCTTGAACTCGTGGAAGCGGCTGCCGTCGACGATGCGGTTGATGACCTCGCGGACGTTGTACGGGGTGCGGCTGTCGGTCGGGACCACGTCGTACAAGGACTCTGCCGGGTAGTGCGGCTCCTCGACCTCCGGGCGCTGGGCCGGATCGTCCCGACGGTCGAGCGCAGCCGAGACCTCGTTCGGGGGCAGCGTCTCGACCACGGACCGGATGATCGCCAGCGCGTGCGCGTCGTCGTTGGCCAGGTGGTCGACCACGCCGGACTTCCGGGCGTGCACGTCACCACCGCCGAGGTCTTCTGCGGTGACGACCTCGCCGGTCGCCGCCTTCACCAGCGGCGGGCCGCCGAGGAAGATCGTGCCCTGCTCCTTGACGATCACGGTCTCGTCCGACATCGCCGGGACGTAGGCACCGCCGGCGGTGCAGGAACCCATCACCGCGGCGATCTGCGGGATGCCGCGTCCGGACATGTTCGCCTGGTTGAAGAAGATCCGGCCGAAGTGCTCCTTGTCCGGAAACACCTCGTCCTGCATCGGCAGGAACGCGCCGCCCGAGTCGACCAGGTAGACGCAGGGCAGCTGGTTCGCGGCCGCGACCTCCTGGGCGCGCAGGTGCTTCTTGACCGTGATCGGGTAGTAGGTGCCGCCCTTCACGGTGGCGTCGTTGGCCACGACCATGCAGAGCCGACCGTTGATCCGACCGACTCCGGTGACGATGCTCGCGCTGGGGACGGCGTGCTCCTCGCCGTCCTGGCCGTACATCCCGTACGCCGCGAGCGGGCTCAGCTCCAGGAAGGGACTGCCCGGGTCGAGCAGCGCATCGATCCGGTCGCGCGCGAGCAGCTTGCCGCGGTCGGTGTGCTTGAGCCGCGCACGTTCCGAACCGCCCTGCCGCACCACGTCGAGCCGTGCGCGCAGCTGCGCGACGAGCTCCTTCATGTCCGACGCCACTGGCATCCTCACGTCGAGGTTAATGATCGTTAACCTATCCTAGGGGCTGTCCCTGCCACCCGTCCATCTCCCCCTAGAATGCCCCCGTGACCACACGCCGCGACCAGATCCTCGAGACCGCGGCTGCGCTGTTCGCGCAGCACGGTTTCCACGGGGTCTCGATCGCGGACCTCGGCGCTGCGTGCGGGTTCTCCGGCCCGGCGCTCTACAAGCACTTCCGCGGCAAGCAGGCGATCCTGTCCGAGATGCTGGTCTCGATCAGCGAGGAGCTCCTCCGCGAGGGGCGGCAGCGCGTCCGCGACGCCGGCGACGACAAGGCGGCACTCGAGTCGCTGATCGCCTGGCACGTCGACTTCGCCCTGGCCCACAAGCCGCTGATCGTCGTGCAGGACCGGGACTGGTCCGCGCTGCCCCTCGAGGCCCGCGAGAAGGTCCGCGAGACGCAGCGCAAGTACGTCGACGTCTGGGTCAAGGTGCTCCGCTCGCTGAACCCGGAGATGACCCTGGCGGGAGGCCGGGCCACCGTGCACGCCGCGTTCGGGCTGATCAATTCCACGCCGCACAGCGCCCTGGTCTCCGACGACGCGATGCGTCCGATCCTCACGGGAATGGCTTTTCGGGCATTGCTCCCATAGTCCCTCTTGGCTAGACCGGGCCAACCGTTCGGCCGATCCGCGCACTAGGGTCCTGCCAGGTCTCGGACGGGATTCGCGCTCACGCGCGTGCAGGAGGACCGATGGTCGAAGTAGCCGGGTTCGAGATCCACGGCAAGGTTCTCGACCCGCCGACCGGTGCGCTCTGGCGGGCCACCGACCTCATCGAGGGCCGCACGGTCGGGCTCAAGCAGATCGTCGCCGCCGGCCCGGGCGCAGGTTCGCGCCTGCGCGCCGCGGTGGACGTCCTCGCCGCCTCCCCGCACCCGAACCTGGTCGAGGTGCACCGTCTCGTCTACAGCCGCGACGCGCTCTGGTTGGTCGAGGAGTGGGTCGACGGCGTCCTGCTCGACCAGCTGCCGGCCGGGACCATGACCGCCCAGCAGGCGGTGGCCACCATGGCCGGCGTGCTGCACGGCCTGACCCACGCGCACCACCTCGGCATCGTGCACGGCGACGTCAGCCCCGCCACCATCGTGGTGATGCCGGGCGGGCTGCCGCGGCTCTTCGACTTCTGCCTGGCCGGTCCGACCGGCACCACCGGTGTTCCCTCGGCCCCGCGGTTCACCAGCCCGGAAGGCAAGAACGGTCAGGTGCTGACCCCGGCCAGTGACGTCTTCTCGGCGGCGGCCCTTCTCGCCCGGCTGCTGAGCCGGACGCTGCGGGCGGGTTCGGCCACGGCCCGACCGCCGGTCGAGCTGATCCCCGGGCCGCTGCGGCCGGTGCTCAACCAGGCCCTCTGCCCATCACCGGAGGACCGGTTCCAGAGCGCGGGCGACCTGCTGCACGCGCTCGACCTCGCCGCCCAGCGCACCTTCGGGCTCGGCTGGCTCAGCAGCGCGACCTTCGCGCAGGTACCGCAGCAGCGACGGGCCCCGGCTTCGTCGTACACCGCAGCCGCGGGCTGACTCGTCCTGCAGGACACCAGGTCGGTACCCCAGGTGGAGGCACCGACCCACGTGTGACGGCGAGCGTGGAGCCATGACGATCCTGCTCTCCGACCCCCGGGTCGGCGCCGTTCCGGTGGTCGAGTGCGGCGAGCCCCTGGTCGCGCTCGATCCCTCCTTCGGACCTGCCCGCGCGCTGGTCCGCGCCTCCCTCGCCACCCGTCTCGAGGTCGCCGCCGGCCTGCTGCCGGCCGGGATCCGGCTCGACGTCGTCGAGGGCATGCGTTCTCCGGTCGACCAGCAGGCGATCATCGCCCGCTACTCCGCCGAGATCTGCGCCGCGCACCCCGGCATCTCCGCCGACGAGCTCGACCGGCTCGCCAGCAGGTTCGTGGCCCCGATCGCCGTGGCGCCGCACGTCGCCGGCGCCGCCGTGGACCTCACCCTCCTCGACGCCTGCGGGGACCGTCTCGATCTCGGCACGCCGATCGACGCCACCCCGGAGCAGTCCGGTGGCCGCTGCTACTTCGACTCGACGCGGATCAGTGCCGACGCCCGGGCCCACCGGGACCTGCTGGCCGAGGTGCTCGGCGTGGTCGGTCTGGTCAACTACCCGACCGAGTGGTGGCACTGGTCCTACGGCGACCGTTACTGGGCGCTGGTCACCGGCGCCGGTAACGCGCTCTACGGCCCGGCGCGGACCCCGGACGTGGCGGCATGAGGCGGCTGCAGCCCGCGGCAGCCGCCGCCGTCCCGACACGGCCGCAGCTGACGGTCGACCTCGACGCTGTCGCGGTGAACACCCGGTTGTTTGCCCGCCGCACCACCGGCGAGGTGATGGCCGTGGTCAAGGCCGACGGCTTCGGTCACGGTGCCGCCGAGGTGGCTCGGACCGCACTGACCTCCGGCGCGACGCGGCTCGGGGTGACGTCGCTGGACGAGGCCTTCGCGCTGCGCGAGGCCGGTCTGATGGCACCGGTGCTCAGCTGGCTCAATCCGCTCGACGCCGACTGGGCGGGTGCGGTGCTCCACGACGTCGAGGTGGCGGTGCCGAGCCGCGAGCACCTCGAGGCGGTCAGCGCACGCGGTCGGGGCGCGCGGGTGCACCTGCACCTCGACACCGGGATGGGGCGCGACGGCGCCGCCCCGAGCGAGTGGGCCGGACTGTGCCGAGCGGCTCGTCGGGCCGAGCAGCGCGGCGAGCTGGCCGTCGTCGGCCTGATGGGCCACCTCGCCTGCGCCGACGCACCGGAGGACCCGGCCAACCTCGCCGGCCGCACCCGGTTCGCCTGGGGGCTGCAGGTCGCCCGCGGAGCCGGGCTGCGTCCGACGCAACGGCACCTGGCCGCGACCTCTGCCACGCTCCTGGACCCGCTCGCCCACCACACGATGAGCCGGGTTGGTGCCGGCCTGGTCGGCATCGACCCCAGCCGGAGCACCGACCTGCGGCCGGCGTTGACGCTGACCGCTCCGATCGTCGGCATCCGCTCGGTCCGCGCCGGGACGCCGGTCGGGTACGGCCACGCCTGGTCCGCGCCCCGGGCCACCCGGCTCGCGCTGCTGCCCCTGGGGTACGCCGACGGCCTGCCACGGTCGGCCTCGGGACGCGCCGAGGTCCTCGTCTCGGGACGGCGCGTCCCGGTGGTCGGCCGGATCTCCATGGACATGACCGTGGTCGACCTCGGTGACACCCCCGCCGGGCTCGGCGACCTGGCCTGCATCTTCGGTCCGGGCCGCGCCGGCGAGCCGACGGTGCGGGACTGGGCCGATGCTGCCGGGGTGCTCGAGCACGAGCTCGTCACCGGGATCGGCCGCCGGGTGGAGCGCGTCCTCACCCTCGCCCCGACCCGCCTGCGGGGGCTGTCGTGACGACCCGGGTCGCCGTCGTCGGAGGCGGGCAGAGCTGCGAGCACGAGGTGTCGCTGGCCTCGGCCGCCGGGATCGCGGACGCGCTCGACCCCCTCAAGTACCGCGCCGTCCGGCTGACGATCGGCCGCGACGGGCGCTGGCAGGACGCGTTCGGCACCGACCTCGGCCTCGCTGCAGCGGTCACGCTGCTGCAGTCCTGCGCGGTCGTCGTACCGGCCCTGCACGGTCCGCGCGGCGAGGACGGCACCCTGGCCGCACTGCTCGACCTCGCTGCCGTCCCGTACGTCGGGTCGGGGGTCCGGGCCGGCGCGCTCGCGATGGACAAGCACGCCACCAAGCTGCTGGCCTCCTCAGTCGGCGTCAGGACTGCGCCCGGCTTGCTGCTGAGTTCGGCGACAGCTGCGGCGTACAGGTGGACCCACCCGGTGGTGGTGAAGCCGGTCGCCGCCGGGTCGAGCCAGGGCGTGAGCCTGGTGCGCACGGCAGGAGACCTGGCGCCGGCGCTGCGGGCGGCCCTCGCCCTGGACGACCGCGTACTGGTGGAGGACCTGGTCGTCGGCCGGGAGATCGACCTGGCCGTGCTCGGGAGGCCCGACGGCACCCGGCTGGTCGCTCCGGCTCTCGAGATCCTCGTCGACGGACTGTTCGACCTGGAGACCAAGTACGACGGCAGCGCCGACTTCCGGATCCCGGCGGCTCTCGCCCCTGCCGAGCTGGCAGCGCTGGAGTCCGCTGCGGTCGCTGTCTACGACGCGCTCGGGTGCGCCGGCGTCGCCCGGGTCGACTTCTTCCTGACCGAGGACGGCCCGGTGCTGAACGAGGTGAACACGATGCCCGGCTTCACCGCCGCGTCGCAGGTGCCCAAGATGTTCGCTGCCGCGGGTACCAGGTACGCCGACCTGCTCGACCTGCTGATCACCGATGCACTGGCCGCAGCGAGCAGCGTGATTCCATTACCGGCATGAGCTGGGACGAGGTGTGGGCCCACCCCCGCAACTGGGTCCCGGAAGCGGTCGGCGGCCTCTTCGTGCTGTTCCTCGGGCTGATCGAGGCCTTCTCGACCCACTACATCAGCTCCCAGACGAGGCTCGGCCTGATCTGGATCGCCGTGCTGACCGCGTTGGCGGTCTCCCTCAGCCGTCGTCTGCCCAGCGCTGCGCTGGCGCTGGTCTGGGCCGTCTGCGGGTTCCAGCTGGTCTCCTCGGTCCAGCTGATGCTGGTGCAGGTGACCATGGCGGTGGTGGCCTTCGGTGCCGCCCGTTGGGGCCGGCCGCTCACCGTGTTCGCCAGCGGCCTGTCGATCCCCGCCGCCGGCATCCTGCTCACCGCCTACGCCAGCTCGGACCTGTTCGCGGCGGTGGTGAACGAGGCCCAGTACCGGCGGATCATCGACGCCGTCCGGGCCACGGGCACCTCGTGGCAGTTCGCCGCGGCGGCACTCGGCACGGTCCTGCTGGCCGCGCCCTGGCTGGCCGGCCTGGCGCTGAGGTTCAGCACGCGAGCGACCGAGTCGCGGATCTCGGAGCAGGCAGCGCAGGCGGACGCCGAGCGCGCCCAGGTCGAGTCCGAGCAGGCCCGCGAGATCGCGCGACTGCGCGAGGACCAGGCCAAGCTCGCCCGGGACGTGCACGACGTGGTCGGCCACTCCCTGGCGGTGATCCTGGCCCAGGCCGAGGCGGCTCAGTACCAACCCGACGACCCGGCCGCGCTCAAGCAGACGATGGCCACGATCGCGACCTCGGCCCGGACCTCGCTCCAAGACGTGCGCCAGGTGCTCTCGGCGACGAAGGCCCCGGCGGCGCCGCGACCCGGCGACCTGGACTCGCTTATCGACGGCGTCCGCGGGGGTGGCGACCAGGTCGAGTCCACCCAGGTCGGCAGCCCGCAACCGCTGCCGCCCGAGCTCGAGGTGGTGGCCTACCGGGTGCTGCAGGAGATGCTCACGAACGCGATCCGGCACGGCCGTCGCGGCCAGCCGGTGCGGGTCGAGCGACACTGGCCGGACGGCAAGCTGGCGGACGACGACCTGCGGATCGAGGTGCGCAACATGGTGGGCAGCCCCGACGACACCGGCGCGATCCCGGCCGGCAGCGGGCAGGGCGTGGCCGGGATGCGACGTCGCCTCGAGGCGGTCGGCGGACGGCTCGACGTGCGCCGACGCGACGAGGCCGACGGCGTCAGCTTCACCTGCACCGCGTGGATCCCGGTGAGGCCGCGATGACTTCCGGGACCCCTGACATCACCGTGCTGCTCGTCGACGACCAGGACCTGTTTCGGGAGGGCGTCGCCGTCATCGTCGGTGCCCAGGAGGGGATGCAGGTCATCGGCTCGGCAGCCGACGGTCTGGAGGCAGTCCGGTTGGTCGACGAGCTCGCGCCGGACGTCGTGCTGATGGACATCCGGATGCCTGAGATGGACGGCGTCGAGGCGACCCGGCAGATCTTCTCCCCGGACCGGGTCAAGAAGCGCGCCAAGCCCGTGCGGGTCATCGTGCTGACCACGTTCAACCTCGACGACCGGGCCGCGACCGCGATCCGGCACGGCGCCAGCGGCTTCCTGCTCAAGGACACCACGCCGGTGATGCTGCGCGACGCGATCCGGACGGTGCACGCCGGCAACGCGGTGCTCGCGCCGACCGACCTGACCGTGCTGCTCGAGGGGCAGTTCCAGGCCCGGACGCCCGCGCCGGCGGCGTACGAGGGGCTGACGGAGAAGGAGCGCGAGGTGTTCGCTGCCGTGGCCCGCGGCCTGTCGAACACCGAGATCGCCGAGCAGATCTTCGCCAGCGAGTCGACCGTGAAGACCCACGTCGGGGCGATCCTGCGCAAGCTCGCGCTGCGGGACCGGGTGCAGATCGTGGTCTTCGCGCACGAGCACGGCCTGGTCGGTCGCTGACTCGGCGCCGAGCCGCCATGATGGTCCGGTGAGCACAGAGGTTGAGGCGTCCACGACCGGACCGGTGCACGGCGCCGTCCAGGCGTACGCCGAGCTGCAGCCGCGGCTGGTCGAGGTCACCGACGCCTACATCGACCAGGTCACCCGGCTCCTGGACGACGCCGGCATCAACTACCTCTCGGTGACCGGGCGGACCAAGAGCGTGCCGTCCTTCGCCGCCAAGGCGAACCGGTCGCTTCCCGGGACCCCTGCGCACGACGACCCCATGGCCGGCATCACCGACCAGTGCGGCGTACGGGTGATCACCTACGTGCTGAGCGACGTGGCCGCGGTGGCCGAGCTCCTCGCCGACCAGCTGCACGTCCTCGACGACCGGGACATGGCGCAGGAGACCGCCGACAAGGGCAGCTTCGGGTACGCCAGCCGGCACGTGCTGGTCGAGGACTCCAAGAACCCGCTGCCACGCCCGGCCTCGGTGCAGATCCGCACGGTGCTGCAGCACGCGTGGGCCGAGTTCGAGCACGACATCCGCTACAAGGGCACGGTCCCCGAGGAGCACGTGCCCGACCTCGACCGCCGGTTCACGCTCGCCGCAGGGCTGCTGGAGCTGGCCGACCGCGAGTTCTCAGAGATCCGCGACCGGATGCAGGCGGCAGCTCCGCGGCACCGCGACGGGGACGATCCCGGCGACCCGCGGCTGTCGGCCCAGGACCTGGCCGCGTTCCTCTCGGCGCAGTTCGCCGATGCCGGCTGGTCGCGCACCGACCACTACGCCTGGATCTCCGGCCTGCTGCTGGAGCTGGGCATCACCTCGCTGCAGGAGCTCGCCGCGCTGCTCGTCTCGGTCGACAGTGAGGTCATCAACACACGGCTGGCGTACAAGTACCCGCCCGGCGCCGTACGGCGCCTCGACGATGCCCTGCTCGCCGTGTTCGGCCAGGGCTACGTCGACCTCACCGGCAACGCGCACCGTCGCGAGCTGCTCGCCACGCGCTTGGACAAGCTCCGCTCCGAAGAGGCCTGACCGCCGGCGAGTCCGGGCCCACTCAAGGGGGAGTTCAGGCCCACTCGGCGGATCAGGTTTCGCTGCCGAGTGCGAGCGGGAGCACCGCCTCGGCGCCGGCTTCGCGCAGCCAGTACGCCGCCAGCGTCATCGACCAGCCGGAGACGATCAGGTCGTCGACGAGCAGGATCCTCTTGCCGGTGACGTCGCCGACGTCGAGGGTGCAGCGCCGGGTGACCGCGGAGACGCGCTGGGCCGAGTTGGTCGCTCCCTGCCCCGGGGCCACGTCGTCGTTGCGGATCGCGACCTTGCCGAGCACCGGGATCCGGCCGACGCGGGACAGGCCCTCGACCAGGCTGTCGACCAGCAGCGGGTGGGTCCGCGACTCGAACCCGACGATCCCGTCCGGGCGCGGTTGCCAGTCGGTCAGCGTGGCGAGCACACCTTGCACCAGGGCCGCGGACACCTCGGCGTCGGGCGTCCCCGGACGGAACACGTCGCGCAACGCCTGGCCGAGGCCGAGGTCGGTCATCCGGGCCACCACCCGGCCCTCCTCGGCACCGACGATCTTCCCGGACAGCGCGATGCCGAGGTTCGTCAAGGCGCTGGGCCAGAGCTTGCGCGGCTGCACCGCGACGCCCGGGCGGGCCAGCCGGTCCCCGGCACCGGCGACCGCAGCGGCGGAGACGTCGGCGGAGACCTGCAGACCCGCGCAGTTGTCGCAGCGGCCGCAGTCCTTCGCGCCCGGGTCGTCGAGCGCCTCGCGCAGGAAGCGCATCCGGCAGCGGTCGGTGTCGATGTACTCCAGCATCAACGCCTGCTCGTCGCGACGTGCAGCAGCGACCCGGTCGTAGCGCTCCTGCTCGTAGACCCAGTCCTGCCCGGTCGCCGTCCAGCCACCCTGCACCCGACGGACGGCTCCGTCGACGTCGAGCACCTTGAGCATCATCTCCAGCCGGTTGCGCGAGAGGTCGACGAACGTCTCCAGCGTCGCCGTCGACATCGGACCGCCGTGCGCCTCGAGCGCGGACAGCGCCGTGCGCACGTGCTGCTCGGGCGGGAACGCCAGCGAGGCGAAGTAGCGCCAGATGTCGCGGTCCTCGTAGGCCGGGAGCAGCAGCACGGTCGCCTTCTCGGTGCCGCGACCGGCGCGTCCGACCTGCTGGTAGTAGGCGACCGGGGAGGCCGGGGCGCCGACGTTGACGACGAAACCGAGCCGCGCGTCGAAGCCCATCCCGAGCGCACTGGTGGCGACCAGCGCCTTGAGCCGGCCGGAGAGCAGGTCCTGCTCGAGGGCTTGGCGCTCGGTCGTCTCGGTCTGCCCCGAGTACGCGGCGACGTCGTGCCCCCGGTCGCGCAGGAAGTCCGCGATCTCGGACGCGGCGGCCACGGTGAGCGTGTAGATGATCCCCGAGCCGTCGAGCTCGCCGAGGTGGTCCGCGAGCCAGCCCAGGCGTTCCTCGGGCCGCTTGAGCTGCAGCACGGCCAGGCTCAGCGACTCCCGGTCGAGCTCCCCGCGCAGCACCAGGACGTCACGTCCGAGCTGCTCGACCACGTCCTCCACCACGCGGTCGTTGGCCGTCGCCGTGGTGCACAGCACCGGGATGGCCTCGGCCAGCTGGTCGAGGATGCGGCCGATCCGGCGGTAGTCGGGCCGGTAGTCGTGGCCCCAGTCGCTGATG
>JBJMIP010000234.1:0-6583 GCA_045806825.1 Marmoricola sp. | reverse complement strand
GTTGCCCATCGCCCGGGCGCGGCGGAAGAAGGTGCCCTCGATCCAGCGTTCGCCGAACTCGAGCACCCGGTCCCACTCGGCGACGGAGTCCTCGAAGCCTAGCGTGGTGGTGTTGCACGCGTGCTGCAGCTCGCCCAGCTCCCACGGGTCCTTGACCAGTCTCAGCTCCGAGAGCACCCGGACCAGATCGGCGTCGCGCGCCTCGTCGCGCGACACCTCGCGGTCGACGCGGGCATCCACGCCGCGCAGCACCCGGGTCTTCGTGGAGCTCGCGAGGACGCCGGGCAGCTCGTCGATGTGCCGGGTCTCGATACCGAGAGACGCCGAGATCTCGCCGAGCGACGGGCGGCGCCCGACCCAGAGCTCGCCGTACTGGCGGTCACGGAAGAACTCGTCGGTCTCGCGCGAGGTGCGCGGTCGGGCGTAGAGGACCGACTCGCCGCCCTCGATGACCAGGACGGCGTCGCTGGTCTGGTTGCCGGTCAGGTGCGTGTGCGCCGTGTCCGCGCGGAACCGGTAGTCGGTGTCGTAGGCGCGGACCTTGAAGGTGCCCGAGGGGATCACCAGTCGCTCACCGGGGATCAGCTCGGCCAGGCGGGCGCGACGCGCAGCGGCGTACGGCACCACCGGGTGCGGCGGCAGGTCGAGCTCACGGTCTCCCCAACCGGTGCGCATGAACGCCGCGTACTTCTCCGGAACCGGCTGGTCGTGGCTCTCGACCTTGGGTCCGTCGGTTCCCTCCGGGGCTGTCATCTCCTCGTCGCTCACCCAGCCACTGTACGTCGGGCGCGCGCGGCATCTCGCTAGAGTTTCGGCCATGCGCAGGACCAGCGACACCGTCGTCTTCACCGTGCTGCTCGGTGCGACGATGCTGGTGGGAGCAGCGGTGATGGCGCTGGTCCTGGTCGCCGCCGGGGCGCCGGAGGCGATCGGTGTCGGGCTGGTCCTGGCCGCGATCCCGGTCGGCCCGGTGATCGGGTGCTACCTGTGGCTGGACCGCTACGAGCCGGAGCCGCGTTCCCTGCTCCTCCTGGCCCTCGGCTGGGGTGCGTTCGTGGCCACCAGCGCCGCGATCTTCTTGCAAGCGTTCGACGCCTTCGCCTTCGGCCCGACCGAGGCGACCCAGTCGGTGCTCGTCGCACCGGTGACCGAGGAGGCCGCCAAGGGCCTGTTCATCCTGCTGCTGCTCCTCTACCGCCGGGCCGAGCTCGACGGGATCCTGGACGGGATCGTCTACGCCGGCATGGTCGGCGTCGGCTTCGCGTTCATGGAGAACATCCTCTACCTGACCCAGGCTTACGTCGGCCAGGACGGCCGGACCGGTGGCATCGAGGACGCCGTCGGGCTGTTCGTGCTCCGCGGCATCGGCGCCCCGTTCGCGCACCCCTTCTTCACCGCGTTCACCGGGATCGGGATCGGCATCGCGGTGACAAGTCGCGGCCGCCTGACCCGGATCTGGGCGCCTGTCCTCGGTCTCGTCTGCGCCGTCGGCGCGCACGCGGCCTGGAACGCGGCGCTGCTGATCAACGGTGGCAGCGGTGCGCTCACGGCGTACCTGCTGCTGATGGTGCCGGCCTTCCTGGTGATGGTGACCTTCGCGGTGTGGTCGCGTCGGCGCGAGGGAGTGCTGCTCGCGACCGCGCTCACCGACTGCGTCCGGCTCGGGTACCTCGAACCGGGGGAGGTGCCCTGGCTGACCCGCATCCCCGCGCGCAAGGCGGCACGCTTGTACGCTGCTCGCACCGGCGGGGAGGGAGCCCTCGACGCGATGAAGAGCTATCAGTCGGAGGCAATCGAGTTGGGATTCCTGCATCACCGGTTCCTGCGCGGCACGGCGCCCGCGCACTACGCGGAGCTCGGGCAGGCCCACGTCCAGCGGATGCACGAGCTGCGACCGGCCCTCGTGTGGCCGCAGAACGTCCTCGGGGCGTTGCGATGACCGCCGGCGGGATGAGCGGCCACGCCGCCGCACAGATGGTGACCACGCTGGTCCGCCTGCGCGAGGCGCTGGAGGCCGCGCGGCTGCCGCTGCAGATCCCGGACGTCGAGAGCGCGCGGGTCTCACGGCAGGAGATGGTCGACCAGCTCGAGGACTACGTACTGCCGCGGCTGATCCAGATCGAGGCACCGTTGCTGACGGTCGTCGGCGGCTCGACCGGCGCCGGCAAGTCGACGCTGGTGAACTCGCTCGTCGGCGAGCGAGTCACCGAGCCCGGGGTACTGCGCCCGACCACGCGCTCGCCCGTGCTCGTCTACAACCCGGCCGACGCGGAGTGGTTCGCCGGGCACCGGATCCTGCCCGACCTGCAGCGCACCGACAACGCCGGCGCCAACCCGGGTTCGCTCCAGCTGGTCGCCTCCGACGCGATCCCGGCCGGCCTGGCCGTCCTGGACGCACCCGACATCGACTCGGTCGAGGAGCAGAACCGGACACTGGCCGCACAGCTGCTCGGCGCAGCGGACCTGTGGTTGTTCGTCACCTCGGCCGCCCGGTACGCCGACCAGGTGCCGTGGGACTTCCTCCAGTCCGCCGCCGACCGCAGCGCTGCCGTCGCGATCGTGCTCGACCGGACCCGGCCGGAGGCGATCGAGGAGGTCAGCACGCACCTGGCCCGGATGATGTCCGCGCGCGGCTTGCGCGACTCGCCCCTGTTCGTCGTACCGGAGGGCGAGGTCGACGAGGCAGGTTTGCTGCCGTCCTCCTCGGTGCGCGAGATCCGCGGCTGGCTGAGCTCGCTCGCCGGTGACGCCTCGGCCCGCCAGACGATCGTCCGGCAGACCCTCGAGGGAGTCATCCGGACCCTCTCGACCCGCACGTTCGCGGTCGCCGATGCCTGCCACGACCAGACCGAGATCGCCGCCCGGCTGCGCCGCGACGCCGAGTCGGCCTACGAGCACGCGCTGGCCACGATCGACCACGCCTCTGCCGACGGCACCCTGATGCGCGGCGAGGTGCTGGCCCGCTGGCAGGAGTTCGTCGGCACCGGCGAGCTGATCAACTCGCTCGAGTCGAAGGTGAGCTGGATCCGCGACCGGGTGACCAACGCCGTGAAGGGTCAGCCCCAGCAGGCGACCCGACTCACGGTCGCGGTCGAGACCGGCCTGCAGGCCCTGGTCATGGAGCACGCGGAGGCGGCGGCCGAGCAGGCCGACGCGTCCTGGCGCTCGATCGCCGCGGGCCGCGAGCTGCTCGCGACCACCGACGCGGACCTGTCCCGGGCATCCCGCGATCTGCGGGCCCGCGCCGAGCGGGCGATCCGTGACTGGCAGGACTCGGTGCTGGAGATGGTCCGCGAGGAGGGCGCCGACAAGCGCAGCTCCGCCCGGTTCCTGGCTCTCGGCGTGAACGGCCTCGCGGTGGCGCTGATGGTCACCGTGTTCGCCTCGACCGGCGGGGTCACCGGGGCCGAGGTCGGCATCGCCGGCGGCTCGGCGGTGATCGGTCAGAAGCTGCTCGAGGCTGTCTTCGGCGACCAGGCCGTACGCCGCCTGGCGGCGCGGGCGCGTGAGGACCTCAACCACCGGATGATGCTGCTTCTCGAGGGCGAGCAGCGCCGTTACAGCGCCCTGCTCGACGGGCTCGGTCTCTCCGCCCAGGTCGAGGAGGAGCTCCGCTCCGGGGCGCGGATGATCGACGACATCCGGTTCGCGACACCCTCCTAGTCCTGGTCCGGTACCCGGGTTCTCCCGTCCGGCACGCCGCGCGCTGCCAACTCGGTAGGCTGAAGCCTCAATCGGTCGTGCGTGCAGAGGGAGCAGATGTCGTCCTTGCTTGAGGGTGCCAAGAGGCTGGTCACCCGGGGAACGGACATCGGGGCCCGGGTCAACGGCCTCGAGTCCGCGGTGCAGGCTGCCCGCGGGCGCCTGGACGACGCGTTGCTCGACCCGGCCGACGAGATTGTCGGCAAGGCCGCGGAGCGGCTCCGGCTCTCCGCCGACCACACCGTGGTCGCGCTGGGCGGTGCGACCGGTTCGGGCAAGTCCTCGACCTTCAACGCGCTCGTCGGCCTCGAGCTCGCCTCGGTCAGCGTGCGCCGCCCGACGACGTCCTGGGCCACGGCCTGCACCTGGGGCGTAGCGGGGGCCAACGAGCTCCTGGAGTGGCTCGGCATCCCGCCGCGCCACCAGATCCTGCGCGACTCGATGCTCGACACTGGCCGTGAGGCCAAGGACCTCGACGGCCTGGTGCTCCTCGACATGCCCGACCACGACTCGACCGAGGTGGCTCACCACCTCGAGGTCGACCGCCTGGTCAAGCTGGCGGACCTGCTGATCTGGGTGCTGGATCCGCAGAAGTACGCCGACGCTGCACTGCACGACCGTTTCCTCAAGCCGCTCGCCGCGCACAAGGACGTGATGTTGATCGTCCTGAACCACATCGACGAGGTGGCGCCCGAGCGTCGCCCCGGGATGATGGCCGACCTGCGCCGCCTGCTCGACGACGACGGCCTCGAGGGCATCACGCTCCTGGCCACGTCGGCGCGCGAGGGCATCGGCATCGACGAGCTGCGCCGGACGATCTCGGCCCGGGTGGCCGACAAGGCCGCGACCCGCCACCGGATGGCGACGAACATCAGCGAGGTGGCCGCGGCGATGACCGCCGTGAGCGGCGATGCGCCGTCACCGGCGTTCTCGGTGCGCGACCACGCCGAGATCCGGGCCGCTGTCGCCGACGCGGCCGGCATCCCGGTGGTCGTCGAGGCCGTCGAGAAGGCGACGCTCATCCGCGCGCGCCGGGCGACCGGGTGGCCGCTGACCTCCTGGATGTGGCGCTTGCGAGCGGATCCGCTGAAGAAGCTCCAGCTGGACGTGCCGAGCGGGACCCGCGACCTGATCGCCGGTGCGCGCTCCGCAGTCCCGGACGCGAACGAGGTCCAGAACGCCCGGGTCGACACGGCCGTGCGGGACTTCGCCGACCGGCTCTCGGCCGACCTTTCCCGTCCCTGGGCCACGGCGATCCGCCGGGCGTCGGTCTCCCGGTTGCCCGAGCTCGAGGCGCGCCTGGACCGGGTGGTGGCCGAGACCGACCTCGGGGTCTCCCGGGTGCCGTTCTGGACCCGCGCGGTGCGGGCGCTCCAGTGGTTGCTGCTGCTCTCCGCGATCGCCGGTGGTGCGTGGCTGGTCGCCCTGGCCGGGATCAGCTTCCTGAAGCTCCCCGACCTGCCCGACACGAAGGTCGGATCGGTGCCGGTCCCGACCCTGATGCTCCTCGGGGGAGCCGGACTCGGGGTGCTCCTGGCGGTGCTCTGCCGGCTGCTCGTACGCCGCAGCGCACGACGCAAGGCTGCGGCGGCCGGGGCCCGGTTGCGCCGCGCCGCGGACGACGTGACCGAGGAGCTCATCATCGAGCCCATCGAGGCTGAGCTGCTCGCCTACCGGTTGACGACCGAGGGTCTGCGCGCCGCACGCGGCTGACCGTTTTCCGTCCACAGGCGGCTTGACCCGCCTGGTGGTGCACAGGATCCCGGCAGGTGCTGGCAGCTGGTTGCGCCGCGGAACGAGGCTTCTCCGACCAGAAACCGGGAGGAGAAGCTGATGAACGAGTCCTACGTGACGCTGCAGGGGTGGGTGGGCAACGACGTCGACCTGCGGGAGGTGGGGGAGACGGTGTGCAGCTCGTTCCGTCTCGGCTGCACTCCGCGCTACAACAAGGGCGGGGTGTGGACCAACGGTGAGACCTCGTGGTTCACCGTGAACTGCTGGAGGGTGCTGGGACGCAACGTCTCGGACTCGATCCAGAAGGGCGACCCGGTGGTGGTGCACGGCCGGGTGCGCGTCGACGTGTGGGAGCGCGAGGGCCAGCCGCCGTCGGTCTCCTGGATCGTGGACGCGACCTTCGTCGGCCACGACCTGAACCGGGGCACGGCCGTGTTCGCCAAGGCGGCACGCTCGGGCGCAGCGGACCCGCTGGACGAGGCCGTGCGCGAGATGCTGCACGCCTATGACCCCGTCGGACCGCGCCTGGACGCCGACGGGAACGCGGTCGCCGAGATGGCTGAACCCACTGGCTGACCCGTGGCGCGGCCCCCGTAGGGTTGGTGGCTATGGGTGAGTACGTCTACACGCTGCGCAACGTCCGCAAGGCCCACGGTGACAAGGTGGTCCTCGACAACGTGACCTTGTCGTTCCTGCACGGCGCCAAGATCGGTGTCGTCGGGCCGAACGGCACCGGAAAGTCGACGCTGCTCAAGATCATGGCCGGGCTCGACAAGGCCAACAACGGCGAGGCGATGCTCGACCCCGGCGCCACCGTCGGCATGCTGCAGCAGGAGCCGCCGCTCACCGAGGGCCGGACCGTCCTGGAGAACGTCGAGGAGGCCGTGGCCGACACCAAGGCCAAGATGAAGCGCCTCGACGACCTCTACATGGCCATGGGTGACCCGGACGCGGACCTGGACAAGCTCAACCAGGAAGCCGGCGATCTCCAGAGCGAGCTGGACGCCGCCAACGTGTGGGACCTCGACAGCCGGCTCGACCAGGCGATGGACGCTTTGCGCTGCCCGCCGCCCGAGACGCTGGTCGACAACCTCTCCGGTGGTGAGCGCCGTCGTGTCGCCCTGTGCAAGCTGCTCCTGCAGCAGCC
>JBJMIP010000233.1:0-5426 GCA_045806825.1 Marmoricola sp. | reverse complement strand
GAACGTCAAGGTCGGGGCCGGGCTCGGGTGCAAGCGGTGGTAGCCGTTCACGACCGATGTCGACGAGCTCGAGATCACGAGCTTGGCCCGGACCTTCACGGCCCGGGACGCCGAGTTGCGCGCATAGACGTCGTCGCCCGCGAACGTCGCCAGGAAGGAGGTGTTGTAGATCAGACCCGGCATCTTGATGACGACCGTGCGCGACGTTGCACCGACACTCGCAGTCTTCACGAACCTCAGGTCGTGGCCCTCCGTTCGCGCGAACAGGCTGACCGACCTGCTGTGCGTCGGGCTGGCCAGCTTGATGGTCACCGCGGCCGTGCCCTTGTAGTTGTACGCGTAGTGGTCGGTGCTGATGGTGATCGATGCCTTGGGCCCCACCGGGGCACGGGTGATGAAGTATCCCGACGCGCCGCTCATCACGACGTACAGCTGATCCCCGCCGTAACCGAGCCCGCGCGATACAAAGTTGGTGCCGGTCGCCCGGAAGGTCAGAGGGGTCTCGGTCGTCGAACCGGGCGCGAACAGCCCGACATCCCCGACGGCGCCGGCCGCCATGGCAAGCCGGCCGTCGGCGCGGAACGCGATCCCGCGGGGCTCGTGGTTGGGGTACGTCCGTCGGAACGCCATGTCCGCGGTTGCGTACGCGCGAGCCGGCTGGGACGAGCCCGTCCCGGTCACGTACTCGGACCCGTCCGGACTGATGGCGAACGTCGCCCCCGGCACAGCCGTGAACGTCTTCGTGGTGCGGACGGCCACCGTCGGAGTGGTCCCGCCAACGGCGTCCAGGACGACGAAAGTCTTTCCTGCTTGGAGCACCAGCATGTTCGGGGCCACGGCCACCGACTTCATCACGACCGAGTCCGCGGCCCAGTCGAAGTGCTGCACGACGACTGGACCCGTGTCGATCGACTTCGTCACGGCGTCGGTCCCCAGGTCCACCGCACCAAGACCCGGAGTCCCGTCGGTGCAGTCTCCGTAGGTGAAGAACATTTTGCCTGCGGCGGGCGCGACCGCGTTCGGGCAGGAATTGGGACCCGTGGAGATGGTGCGGACGAGGGTTGCCGTGGCCGCGTCGACCACAGCCAGGCCATCACCGTTGGCGACCACCAGCTGATTGCCATCGGGGGTCAGCGCCATCTGGCGGGCGGCCGAGACTCCCGCAACCGTGCCCGTGGCGGCGCCCGTCAGGTCGGCGGTGGCCAGTCCCCCGCCACTGACGTAGATCCGGCTGTGTGCGGCGTCGACGACGGTGTCCTGGACCGACGAGACGGCGAGACCCGCAGCGGCGGCCCGGCCTGCTCCGGGCGCGACCACCGTGAGGCCGGTCAGAAGGGTCGCAGCGACGAGTCCAGCGGCTAAGCGCACAACAACACTCCAAGACGAAAGGCGAGGCCGAACCAGCCTCGTAGAACCGTGAGTCTAGGAACGCATCGCACCGGCCGCTGGGAAATCAACAACCAGTCGCGGCGGTCAGCCGGCCTCGGCGGCGAGGCGGCGGCGCGAGCTGACCAGCGGGACCACCGCGAGACGCCCGAGTGCGGCCGCCAGCCCGACTCCCGGGGCGAAGAGCGCGCTGGGGCTGCCGTCGGCGCCGAAGAGGAGCCAGACGTAGACCGGCGTCAGCACCGCGCCAACGACGCCAGCGCCCAGCACGTGCCACACCTGCTGGTCGACCCGCCGCAGGCACAAGGCGACGAGGACCGCGCCCACGACCGCGACCGGCAGCCCGAGGGTCCCTGCTGCGATCGCGGCCATCGGCGCGAAGACGACGATGATGGCGAGCGCGTTGGCCGGGCTGTCGGCCGCGAACATCGCGAAGAACCCGACCAACGTCCCGAAGACGGCGAAGCTGACCAGGACCGCGACCACGTAGCCGGCGAACCCCGGCGTGTTCGGCCGGTTCACCGCTGCTCCAGCGCCACGGCGAGCGCGTCCCGCACCTGGTCCACCACGCTGGCGCCCCACGGCAACCGGGCGACCCGCATCATCGGCGCGATCAGCGGCACCGTCGCATCCACCAGGCGGCGGGTCCGCTCCTGCCCCGGGCTCCGATCCGTCACCCAGAACAGGGTGATGCCCAGGTGGCAGAGCCAGAGCAGGTCGGGCAGCAGCCCGGCGATCTTGTCCGGTACCCGCGGGGAGGCCCCGGCGACCACCTCGCGGTAGATCGCCTGGGACTGCTCGCGCGCGGGCGCGGAGGACTCGCTCAACGGGTTGCTGGGACTGCCCGGGGAGATGGCGATGCCGACGAAGGCCGACCCGAAGCCGTGGTAGTCGCCGATCACGTCGAGGAACGCGTGCTCGACGGCGCGCAGCCGATCGGTCAGGGGGAGTCCGGAGGCGAGCACGACCGCGGCCCGTTCGGCGTGCTCGGTCTGGATGCGCAGGTAGAAGGCCTGGACCAGCTCGTCCTTGTTGGCGAACCAGTAGTACGCGTTGCTGGGGGTGACTCCCGCTTCCTCCGCGATCGCGCGCATCGTCGTCGCGGCGTACCCGCGCTCCTCGAAGAGGCGGAGCGCGGTGTCGAGGATCAGCTGCCGGGTGTCCTGGCGGGGGCTCATGGTCCAACGCTATTTGAACGTGTTCAAATGCGCAACCCGCAGTAGCGTCCTAGCCATGGACTCCGGCCACCTCGCCAGCGCTGCTCTGATGCTCTCAGGTGCCGCGGGCATCGCCATCCCGGAGCGGTTCGTCGAGGCGCTCGACCTGACTCCGGGCTCGGGCCGCGGCATCACCGAGACCCGGGCCGGGCTCGGCGGCACCTACGCGGCCCTGGGCGCCTACGCGTTGCTCAGCCCGACCGCCGGCGCCCAACGAGCGATCGCGGCGACCTGGCTCGGCGCGGGTGTGGTCCGGCTGGCTGCGATGCAGAAGGACCGGCCCCGGACGGACGCCGTCTACTGGGGCTCGCTCGCGATGGAGCTCGGGCTCGGCGCCGCGGCCCTGCTCGCGGCACGGAAGCGACGCTGATCGTGTCGGCCGGGCGACCTAGGCTGGGCGCATGAGCACCACGATCGCGATCGGCGCCCACGTCGACCAGAACGACCCGATCGCCGAGGCCCAGGCACGCGGCACCACGCTGGTGCAGTTCTTCCTCGGCGACCCGCAGGGCTACAAGGGCCCGGAGTTCCGGTACGCCGGGGGAGCGGCCGGCCTGAAGGCGGACGCCGAGGCAGCGGGGATCGACCTCTACGTGCACGCGCCGTACATCGTGAACGTCGCCACCACGAACAACCGGATCCGGATCCCGAGCCGCAAGCTGCTCCAGCAGCACATCGACGCAGCGGCGGAGATCGGGGCGAAGGGTCTGATCGTGCACGGCGGCCACGTCAACGCCTCCGACGACCCGGCCAAGGGCTTCGACAACTGGCGCAAGGCGATCGAGGCGACCGACCTGAAGATCCCGCTGCTGCTGGAGAACACGGCCGGCGGCGAGAACGCGATGGCGCGCCAGCTCGACCGGATCGCCGGCACCTGGGCGGCCATCCAGGATGCCGCCGGCGCCGAGAACGTCGGGTTCTGCCTGGACACGTGCCACGCGTGGGCGGGCGGCATCAAGCTCGCCGACGCCGTCGACCAGCTGCACGCGATCACCGGCCGGATCGACCTGGTGCACGCCAACGACAGCCGCGACGGGTTCGACTCCGGCGCCGACCGGCACGCGAACTTCGGCAACGGCCAGCTCGACCCGGACGAGTTCGTCGGGGTGGTTCGTGACGCCGGCGCCCCGGTGATCTGCGAGACCCCGGGCGGCGCGGCCGAGCACAGCGACGACTTCGCGTGGTTGCGCGCCCGCCTCTGATCCTGACCCGCCGCGGCCTGCTGGCCGCGGCGACGCTCGGCGTGGCCGGTGTCGCCGCCTGCTCCTCGACGAGCCCGGGTCCGGAGAGCAAGCGGCTGCGCTACGGCTCCGCGCACCCCGACCAGTACGGGCAGCTGCGGACTCCCGGCGACAGGCCGCGCGCCCTGGTCGTGCTCGTCCACGGCGGCTTCTGGTCGAGCAGCTACGGCGCCGACCTGATGCAACCGCTCGCCGACGACCTGCACGGTGCCGGGTACGCGACCTGGAACATCGAGTACCGGCGACTCGGGGACGGCGGCGGCTGGCCGGCCACCTTCGAGGACGTCGCCGCTGCGTTCGACCACGTGCACCGGATGCCAGGCCTGGTCAACGGGATCGTGCCGGGTCTGGTGGTCCACGCCGTCGGGCACTCCGCCGGGGGCCAGCTCGCGACGTGGGCAGCGAGCCGGACCGCTGGCACCCCGGGCGGGGCGGCCGCGGTCCTGCCGCGGCACACCTTCTCGCTCGCCGGGGTGCTGGACCTGCAAGGCGCCGCCCGGCACGGCGTCGGCGGAGCAGCGGCCGCCGAGCTCCTCGGCGGTTTCCCCGACGAGGTCCCGGACCGCTACCGCCAGGCCGATCCCGCCCTGCTCGCGCCGAAGCAGCCGGTGACCGTCGTCGTCGGGGCCCAGGACCAGGTCGTCCCGTCCTCCCAGGCAGCGACCTACCTCGTCCAGCAGCGTGGGCGGCCGGTCACCCGGCTCGACGTCCCCGGGGGCCACTTCGCGCTGATCGACCCGACCTCGCAGGCCTGGAAGCGGGTGCGTCGGGCACTCGACGACCTGTCCCCACGGCTCGCCGGCCGCGGCACCGACTAGTGGTCATCCTCACCACGCCCGCGGTGCGGGAAGACCCGGGTGCGGGCGCATCGTTAGTCTCGGTGCGTGCCCGACAACGATGCCGCTGCGCCACTCACCGTGAGGACGATCTCCGCGGCTGACCACCTCGCGTTCCTGCAACGCCAGTCGTCGGCCAGCTTCCTGCAGACACCCGCCTGGGCGGCCGTGAAGGCCGAGTGGAGGGCCGAGTCGATCGGCTGGTTCCGCGGCGACGACGTGGCCGGGGTGGCGCTGGTCCTCTACCGGCAGCTGCCGAAGGTCAAGCGCTACCTGGCCTACCTGCCCGAAGGTCCGGTGATCGACTGGTCGACCCCCGACCTCGGTGCCTGGCTCAGTCCGATGGCCGCGCACCTGAGGTCCCAGGGTGCCTTCGGCATCCGGATCGGGCCTCCGGTCGTGACCCGGCGCTGGGACGCCGCCCAGATCAAGGAGGGCATCGCCGACGACGCCGTCACGACCCTGACCCAGCTGCCCCCGTCCGAGCGCAGCCAGGTCGGCGCTGCTGTCGTCTCCCAGCTGCGCGAGCTCGGCTGGCAGTGCCAGTCGGTGGCAGGCGGGTTCGCGGCAGGCCAACCGCAGTACAACTTCCAGGTCCCGCTCGCCGACGAGAACGGTGCCCGCACCGAGGAGTCGGTGCTCGCGGGGATGAACCAGCAGTGGCGCCGCAACATCAAGAAGGCCGACAAGGCCGGCGTCGAGGTCAGCGTCGGCACCGCCGAGGACCTGCCTGCGTTCCACGCCCT
>JBJMIP010000232.1:0-3082 GCA_045806825.1 Marmoricola sp. | reverse complement strand
CGGACCGCTCGGCATCGCCCGGGACTGGGCTGCCTCGGTCGGGTACGACCAGGTCACCGGTGAGGCGTGGGCGGGCGGGTACGTCGGCGACGGCGTCGGCACCACCAACCTGGCGGGGCGCACGTTGGCCGACCTGATCACCGGCAGGGGCTCGGACCTGGTCACCCTCCCGTGGGTCGACCACCGCAGCCCGGCCTGGGAGCCGGAACCGCTGCGCTGGCTCGGCATCAACGGCGGGCTGCAAGCGATGCGACTCGCCGACGCCGAGGAGCGGCTGACCCGTCGGCGCAGCGTGGTCGCGCGGGCGATGGCGCCGCTGATCCACGGCTGAGGGAACACCGATCCCCGCTCCCGTTTGCTTCCGGCGCCGGAGTTCGCAAGGGTTGAGACATGGTGGGACGCATCCCAGTCATGGACGTGGCACCCGTGGTCGAGCACGGGCGCTACCCCGCGAAGGCGTCCGTCGGCGAGTCCTTCGACGTCTCCGCCCTCGTCTTCCGTGACGGTCACGACCAGCTCGGAGCGGACGTCGTGCTGACCGACCCCGGCGGCAACCGGCGCGACCCGGTCCGGATGGCGCCGCTCCCGCAGGAGACCGCCCGCCGCGCCGCCACGGTGACTCCGGACGAGGTGGGCGCGTGGTCGTTCACGATCGAGTCCTGGAGCGACACCCTGGGCACCTGGGTGCACGACGCCGGCGTGAAGATCCGCGCCGAGGTCGACGTCGAGCTGATGTTCCTCGAGGGCACCTTGCTGCTGGAGCGTTGGGGCCGCGAGGTGCAGGCACCCAAGGACGAGCGTCGGCTGGTGCTCGACGCCATCAGTGCCCTGCGCGACACCGACCGCCCGGTCGAGGTGCGGCTGGCGGCCGCCGAGGACCCGGCGCTGGTCGCGGCGCTGACGGCGTACCCGTTGCGCGACCTGCTCACCGCCGAGGGCCCCTACCCGCTCTTCGTCGATCGCTCCCGCGCGCTGTACGGCAGCTGGTACGAGTTCTTCCCCCGCTCCGAGGGCGCGTACGTCGACAAGTCCGGCCAGGTCGTCGCCGGCACCTTCACCACGGCGGCGAAGCGGCTCGACGCGGTCGCGGCGATGGGCTTCGACGTGGTCTACCTGCCCCCGATCCACCCGATCGGCGAGGTCAACCGCAAGGGCCGCAACAACACGCTCACGCCCGCACCCACCGACGTCGGCTCGCCGTGGGCGATCGGCTCGAAGGCGGGTGGCCACGACAAGGTGCACCCGGCTCTGGGGTCGATGAAGGACTTCGACGCGTTCGTGAAGCGGGCCGGCTCGCTGGGGATGGAGGTCGCCCTCGACCTGGCGTTGCAGGCCGCTCCGGACCACCCCTGGGTGACGTCGCACCCGGAGTGGTTCACCACCCGCGCCGACGGCACCATCGCCTACGCCGAGAACCCGCCGAAGAAGTACCAGGACATCTACCCGGTCAACTTCGACAACGACCCCGACGGCATCTACAAAGAGGTGCTGCGCGTGATCCGGGTCTGGATGAAGCACGGGGTGCGGATCTTCCGGGTCGACAACCCGCACACCAAGCCGGTCGCGTTCTGGGAGCGCCTGCTCGCCGAGGTGCGCCGCAAGGACCCGGACGTGCTGTTCCTCTCCGAGGCGTTCACCGTGCCGGCGATGATGCACGCGTTGGCGAAGGTCGGCTTCCACCAGAGCTACACCTACTTCACCTGGCGCAACACCCGGCCCGAGGTGGAGTCCTACCTGACCGAGCTGGCGCACGAGACCGCGCACTTCCTGCGGCCGAACTTCTTCCCCAACACCCCCGACATCCTGCACGAGTTCCTCCAGTACGGCGGGCCGGCCGCGTTCCGGATCCGGGCCACCCTCGCCGCGACCGGGTCGCCGAGCTGGGGCGTCTACGCCGGCTTCGAGCTCTGCGAGCGGATCGCGGTGCGTCCGGGCAGCGAGGAGTACCTCGACTCGGAGAAGTACGAGGTGAAGGTCCGCGACTGGGAGACCGCCGAGGCCGAGGGCCGCTCACTGGCGCCGTACCTGACCGAGCTCAACGACATCCGTCGCCGGCACCCGGCGCTGCAGCAGCTGCGCAGCCTGACGGTGCACGGCGGCGACGACGAGAACATCGTCTGCTTCAGCAAACGGGCCTCGACCGGCGGAGGCGACGACGAGCAGGACACGGTGATCGTGGTGATCAACCTCGACCCGCACACCGCCCACGAGACCGTGGTGCACCTGGACCTCGCCGCTCTCGGCCTGCCTCCCGAGGCCCGCTTCGAGGTGCACGACGAGCTTTCCGACCAGACCTGGCAGTGGAGCCAGGACAACTACGTCCGCCTCGACCCCGGTGTCGCGGTGGCCCACATCCTGAGCGTGAGGACTGCGTGAGCGACGCCCTGAGTCAAGCCCCGAGCCAAGCCCCGAGCCACGAGCTGGTCGACCAGACCACCGAGCTCGAGCGGATCGCCGAGGAGGCCCAGCACCTCGCCGAGCAGCCCGAGTGGTTCAAGACCGCGGTCTTCTACGAGGTGCTGGTCCGTTCCTTCAAGGACTCCGACGGCGACGGGGTCGGGGACTTCCGCGGACTGATCGAGAAGCTCGACTACCTCAAGTGGCTCGGGGTCGACTGCCTGTGGGTGCCGCCGTTCTTCACCTCGCCGCTGCGTGACGGCGGCTACGACGTGGCCGACTACACCAACATCCTCCCCGAGTGCGGCACGGTCGAGGACTTCCACGCCTTCCTCGATGCCGCGCACGCGCGCGGCATCCGGGTGATCATCGACTTCGTCGCCAACCACACCTCGGACCAGCACCCGTGGTTCCAGGCGAGCCGCAACGACCCGGACGGCCCGTACGGCGACTTCTACGTCTGGTCGGACACCGACGAGAAGTACGCCGACGCACGGATCATCTTCGTCGACACCGAACCCTCGAACTGGACCTGGGACCCGGTCCGCGGCCAGTACTTCTGGCACCGGTTCTTCTCCCACCAGCCCGACCTGAACTACGAGAACCCCGCCGTCGGCGATGCGATGATCGACGTTCTGCGGTTCTGGTTGGACCTGGGAATCGACGGCTTCCGGCTGGACGCAGT
>JBJMIP010000231.1:0-19473 GCA_045806825.1 Marmoricola sp. | reverse complement strand
TGCGTCCTCGGCGTAGGCGAACCCGCGCTCGCGGACGTCGAGCTGCATCGAGGAGACTCCGAGGTCGAAGAGGATGCCCTGCACCGGACCGAGCCCGGCCCGGGCGAGCACGTCGGGGATCTCGTCGTAGACGGCGTGCACGAGGGTGGTCCGCTCGGCGAACGGCTCCAGGCGCTTGCGGGCCAGCTCGAGCGCGTGCACGTCGCGGTCGACGCCGACGACGTGGGCCTGCGGGCAACGGGTCAGCACCGCCTCGCTGTGACCCCCGAGGCCGAGGGTGGCGTCCACCAGGACGCTGCCGGGCTCGGCGAGTGCCGGCGCCACCAGAGCAACGACCCGGTCGAGGAGCACCGGGACGTGGGAGGGGCTGCTCATCGGCTCGGCCCCTACTTCCCGAGTCCGACGAGGAGCATCCAGACGCCGGCGACGCCGGCGCTGGTGGCGGCAGAGAACGCCATCACGGCCAGGCCGTCACGAACGTCGTGACGGACCCGCCGTGCGGGTGTGACTGAACCGCTCATGGTTTCGACCCCTGGCTGGCTGGCTGCTGCTACGTGGTGAGGAGCAGGTGATCGCCGGTCCAGGTTCGGGTCCGCTCACTTCGAGGAGCTCTGCCCTCTGTCACCGGGGAAGGTGCGACAGATGGCGTCCTCGTCAGGGAGCGGACACGAGCCTCGTCCTGCGATCACCGCTGTTGAGTTGTGGATAGGTGCTGCTGGCTGTGCCCCGTCAGAAGCCCGGGAAGATCTCTTCCTGCACGTCGGAGAACGCCGACTCCTGGGCGGCCGTGTACTCGGCCCAGGCCTGTGGCTCCCAGATCTCGACACGGTTGTAGATGCCGATCACCACGCAGTCCTTCTGCAGGCCTGCGTAGTCGCGGAGCTCCGGGGTGATCGAGATGCGGCCCTGCTTGTCCGGCACCTGCTCGGAAGCCAGGGCGAAGAGCATCCGCCCGTAACCACGTAGCCGGGCGTCGGTCTGCGAGGCGTTCTGGAACTTCTCGGCGAACACGGCGAAGTCGGCTTGGGTGCGCATGTCGATCGAGCGCTCCTGACCTCGGGTGATCACCAGCCCGTCCCCCATCGCCTCTCGGAATTTCGCGGGGAGGAAGAGCCGGCCCTTGTCGTCGAGCCGAGGTTTGAAGGTGCCGGAGAACAACTCGCCACCTCATTCCTCTCTTCCACCACTTTCCCCCACTTTACTCCACATCCCCCCACCGTCAACCACATTCGCCCCACATCTCTCCCTTTTTGCGCCCCGGGGATCCACCGCTGTTCCTGCGGCGTCGAACGCCCATGAGGTTGACTGGGGTCATGGGAGACGCAGCAGAGTCACGAGCGGGGCTGGAGGCCCTGAAAGCCGTGACCGATCGGGTGCAGGCGAACATCGAGAAGGTCATCGAGGGAAAGCCCGAGGTGGCCCGGACGGCACTCGTGGTGCTGCTCGCCGAGGGCCACCTGCTCATCGAGGACGTGCCGGGTGTCGGGAAGACGATGCTGTGCAAGGCCCTGGCCCGCTCCATCGACCTGACCGTGCGCCGGATCCAGTTCACCCCGGACCTGCTGCCCTCCGACGTCACCGGGGTGTCGATCTTCAATCAGGACACCCGGCAGTTCGAGTTCCGCCCTGGCGGCGTCTTCGCGAACATCGTCATCGGTGACGAGATCAACCGCGCTTCGCCGAAGACCCAGTCCGCGATGCTCGAGTGCATGGAGGAGCGTCAGGTCACCGTCGACAACCAGACCTTCGAGCTCGACTCGCCGTTCATGGTGATCGCGACCCAGAACCCGCTGGAGATGGAGGGCACCTACGCGCTGCCCGAGGCGCAGCGCGACCGGTTCCTGGCCCGGGTCTCGATGGGGTACCCGGTGATGGCCGCCGAGATCGCGATGCTCTCGGCCCGAACGACCACCAGCCCGCTGGAGGAGCTCGAACCGGTCACCGACGCGGCCGAGATCCGCAAGCTGATCTCCGTGGTCGCGGGCGTGCACGTCTCCGCCGCGGTGCAGCGTTACGCCGTCGCCCTGACCACGGCGACCCGCAACTCCCCCGAGCTGCGCCTCGGCGCCTCGCCGCGGGCGACCTTGCACCTGGTGCGCGCAGCCCGTGCGTCCGCGGCGATCTCCGGACGCGACTTCGTCCTCCCCGACGACGTGCACGGGCTGGCTCCGACCGTGCTGGCACACCGGTTGCTGCCGGCCACCCGGACCGGCCGCGAGCCCGCCGAGATCCTGTCCGGGATCCTGGAGTCCGTCCCGGTCCCCGAGTAGCACCGTGGCTGCCTCGCTCCGGGCCCGCCCGGCGGACCGTCCCCCGACCGGGCTCCGCGAAGGACTCGGGTCGCTGACCGCGCGCGGTCGCGGCTTCGTCGCCGGTGGCGTCACCGCGGCGGTCGCCGGCTTGGTGCTCGGCGAACGGGACCTGGTCCGGATCGGCTTCCTGGTGGCGCTGCTGCCGTTGGTCACCGCCGCACTGACCGCCCTGCGCAGCAACCGGCTCAGCCTGACCCGCACCCTGGCCGCGACCCAGATCGAGGTCGGCCACACCCTCGAGGTCCAGCTCGAGCTGCTCAACGTCGGCAGCACCACCGGCCTGCTGCTGGTCGAGGAGCAGGTGCCCTGGGCACTGGGCCAACGACCCCGGTTCGTGATCGACGCGATGCAGCCCGGCTGGCGCCGCAAGGTGAGCTACCCGGTGCGAGCGGAGGTGCGCGGCATCTACGAGCTCGGCCCGATGCGGCTACGGGTCGCCGACCCGTTCGGGATGCTGTCGCTGAACCGGTCGTTCACCAAGACCTCCTCCCTGGTGGTCATCCCGGCCGCCGAGCCGTTGCCGACGATCCAGCTCGGCGGCGCCTGGTCCGGCAGCGGCGACAACCGGCCACGACCGTTCTCCACCGGCAGCGCAGCCGATGTCACCGTGCGCGAGTACCGGCGCGGGGACGACCTGCGCCGGGTGCACTGGCGCAGCACCGCACGCACCGGGGACCTGATGGTGCGGCGCGAGGAGCAGCCGTGGCAGTCGCGCTGCACCTTGTTCGTGGACAACCGGGCCGGTTCCCACCGCGGGAGCGGCCCGGACTCCTCGCTCGAACGCGCGATCACCGTGGCGGCCTCGGTCGCCGTCCACCTCGCCGACCTCGGCTACCAGGTCCGCCTGGTCAGCGCGGACGGCGAGGAGGTCGACCACGCCTGGCACGACGGGGACGTCGCAGCGCATGCGCGCCCGGTGCTGGAACGCCTCGCGGTGCTGCCGACCACGAAGGCCCCCGACATCTCCGGCAGCTGGGTGGACGAGACCGTGACCGGCGGGATGTTCATCGGCGTCTTCGGCGGTCTCACCGCCGACGACCGGGCGTTCCTCTCGCGCCTGCACGGGGCCGGCAGTGCCTCGTACGCGGTGCTGCTCGACGTCGCCGACTGGAGCGGTCGCGGCAGCACGCCACCCTCGCCCTCGGACGTGCCGCCCGAGCACCACCGCGAGGAGGCGGTGAACTGGCTGCACAACCGCGGTTGGAAGGCGGCCGAGCTGTCCCGCTGGGAGCCGGTCGCGAACGCCTGGACGGAGCTCGGCCGGTGAGCGCGCCGCAGAGCCGGTTCCCGGCCCGGCTGATGGTCGCCGTGCTGGCCAACGCGATGACCTGGTTCGCGATCCACTCCTGGAACGGCATGGTCGAGGAGCCGCTGAAGTTCACCGGACCAGCACTGACCGCGGCGTTCCTGATCGCCGTCTCCGGTGCGGTGCTGCGCGGCATCCGACTGCCGGCGTACGCCGTGCTGGGGCTGCAGCTGGTCCTGGTCGCGCTGTGGTTCTACCACCACCAGCAGGTGAGCTCCGCGTACGGCGGCTGGCTGCCCACCGGGAACGGGATCACCGCGATCGCCGACCAGGTCCGCAGCGGCGCCTCCGCGATCAACACCTATGTCGCACCGGTACGCGCGGCGCGCGTGACGGCGCCGGTCTACCTGCTGGCGCTGGCCCTGCTGCTGATGCTGGCCGTGGACTTCATCGCCGCCGGGCTGCGCCGGCCCACCTGGGCCGGCCTGCCGGTGCTGATCGCCCTGACGGTCCCGATCAGCGTGCTCACCGAGCCGCTGGCCGCGCACGTGTTCGTCGGCACCGCGGTGCTCTTCGTGATGCTGCTCGCCACGGTCGAGAACGAACGCACGCTCGCCTGGGGCCAGGCGGTCACGGGTCGGCGGCAGCGCGGCGACGGGTCCGACCAGGTGCTCGACCGCGCCTCGGCGCAGGTGCCCGCGCTGAAGATCGGCCTGCTCGCCGCGGCCGGCGCCCTGGTGCTGCCGATCCTGGTCCCGATGGGCCACGGCGTCCTGGACACCGGGCCTGACAACGGCACCAACGGCCGGGGTGCCGGGCAACCGGTGCAGCTGCGGAACCCGATGGCGAACCTGCGCCGCGACCTGGTGCAGAACGACCACGTGCGGCTGCTCGACGCACTCACCGACGCCGCCGACCCCTCGTACCTGCGCACGACCGTCCTCGACAACTTCAACGGGCGGGCCTGGACTCCGGGTCACCGCGACCTGCCCGGGACGAACATCGCCCAGGGCCGCCTCCCCGACCCGTCGGGGATCTCCCCCACCACCCCGGGCACGACCTCGCACTGGCAGCTGCAGACGACCGACCAATTCCTGACCTCCTGGTTGCCGGCGCCGTACCTGACACGCGACATCACCGTGAACGCCGGCGACTGGCGCTACGACATCACCACCCTGGACCTGGCCAGCACCGACCAGAACCCGCCGGTCCCGGTCAGCTACCAGCTCACCGGGTTCGCTCAGACCTACGACCCGGCGAAGCTCAACTCCGCGTCGGTCGCCCCGGACGACATCCTCAAGCCGATGACCCGGGTACCCCAGCTGACCCCGACCGTCACCCGGATCGCCCGGGCCGTGACGGCCGCGGGCCGCACCGACTACGCCAAGGTCGTGCTGCTGCAGGACTGGTTCCGCAACGACGGCGGCTTCCGCTACTCCCTCGACCCCGGCCCCGGCGACGGGATGTCCCAGCTCGAACGGTTCATCACCGATGAGAAGGTCGGCTACTGCGAGCAGTTCGCCGCGGCGATGGCGGTGATGACCCGGGCGCTGGGCATCCCCGCCCGGGTGGTCGTCGGCTTCCTCTCGCCGGAGAAGGTCGCCGAGGATCGCTACGTCTACACCAGCGACGACCTGCACGCCTGGCCCGAGGTCTACTTCCGCGGCAGCGGATGGGTGCGGTTCGAGCCGACCCCGTCGGCCCGCACCGGCACCGCGCCGTCGTGGACCCGGGGCAACGTCCAGACCAAGCCGACCAGCTCCCCGTCGCCGACGACCGCGACCCCCTCGCCGGTTCCGAAGCCCACCAAGAAGCCGACCGAGACGACCACGTCGTCCACCTCGAGCGGGAGCTCGACCTCGGCCTACCTGCGGTTGCTCGTGGTCCTGGTGCTGCTCGCCGCCCTGGCGGTGCCCTCGCTGCTCCGCCGGGCCCAGCGACGTCGTCGGCTCACCTCGCGCCGCGACTCCCGGCTCGAGGTCGAGAACTTGTGGCGCGAGCTGCGGGCCACGGCAGCCGACCTGCGGATCGGGTGGCCCGACGGACGCTCACCGCGGACGGCGGCCCGGATCATCTGCCACCGTGTGAACGCCGGCCCCGACCAGGCCGACGACCTCGGCCGACTGGTCGGCGTCCTGGAGCAGGCCCGCTACCGGGAACACTTCGAGCTCGACGACGCGACCCGCCAGGACTGCCGGCGGACCGTGCTGACCTGGGCAGGAGTCCTGGCCGACTCGGCTCCGCCGCGCCGGGCGCGACTGGCCCGGTTCCTGCCGCGGTCGGTGCTCAGCTCACGCAAGCAGGCAGAGGTCGATGCTCCGGCACAGACCCAGGCGGACCCGAACAGCTTCACCGAGATCAGCTGAGCCCCACGGCTGGTCAGTCGCGGCGGATCAGAATCCCTGGTCGCGACGGTGCTGCCAGCGCTGCTCCATGCGCTGCATGAAGGTGCCGTGCCGGGCCTGGCGCGAGCGGCGCTGACGCGGCTTGCGCTCCCGCTTGACCTTGCCGGACCGGCCGCCGTCGAGCACCTCGAACCGGTGCGGGTGGTCGTCGAAGTCGAAGAGCGCGTCCGCGCTCGGGCGCTCCTCGGGGACGCGGTGACCGCGCCAGGCGGCGATGCCGAACATCGCCGAGCCGAGCATGACCAGGAAGCCCAGGATGCCGAGCCAGGGCAGCTCAGCGATGGCACCGCCCATCAGCAGTGCGATGCCACCCAGGAACACCACACCGGCGATGAGCGTGCGCAGGCGGGCAACCCGACGCAGCGTCCGTCCCTGCAGTGCGGAGACGAATTTCGGGTCCTCCGCGGCGAGGGCGCGTTCCATCTGCTCGAGCAGACGGAGCTCCTCTTCCGACAGCGGCACGACTTCCTCCGAATTGACCAGAACGAATCCAACGTAACAAGGATAGGCAGGGACCGGTGAACGCGGTACCCGAGACCGAGAATTCATAGGTCACGACTTGTCACGCACCTCCCGTTGGCGCTCACATCGGCCTAGGGCCGGTCGCCGCCGAGTAGGGCGGCGGGCTTCACCACCCCGCGCCCGAACCGCTGGCCGGCCCGGTCGACCGCGCGGTCCGCCTCGCGCCAACCGCGCTCACGCTCGCCGAGGGCGAGCTGCCGCTCAGCCCCGACCCGGGAGCGCAGACCCTCCACCCGGACCCCGACGAGTCGGATCCGACGCGGCCCGGCCTGCGCGGCGAGCGCCTCGAAGAGCCTGAGCGCCTCCGCGTGCACCTGCGCCGTGACGTCGGTGGGGTCGGGGAGCGTGTGTGAGCGGGACAGCGTGGTGAAGTCGCTGTAGCGGACCCGGATCGCCACGGTACGACCGGCCAGCTCCGCGGCCCGCATCCGCGAGGTCACCCGCGAGGCCAGCCGGAGCAGCTCGCGGCTGATCACGACAGCGTCGGCGGTGTCGCGGGAGAACGTCTCCTCCGCACCCATGCTGCGCTCGGGGTCGTCGTCCGAGCGGCGCGGCACCAGCGTGCTGCGGTCGGTCCCCCAGGCCAGCTGGTGCAGGTGGGCGCCGCTGGCCCGGCCGAGCATCTGCTGGAGGGTCGGCAGCGGGATCCGGGCCACGTCACCCACCGTGACCAGCCCGATCTTGTGCAGCTTGGCCCGGGTCTTCTCCCCGACCCCGAACAGCTCGCCGACGTCGAGCGGGTGCAGGTACTCGATCATCGAGTCGGGCCTGATCACCAGGACCCCGTCGGGCTTCGCACGGCGCGAGGCGAGCTTGGCGACCGACACCGTGCGGGCCAGCCCGACCGAGCAGGTGATCCGCTGCTCGTCGAAGACCTGGGCGCGCAGCCACTGGGCCACCTGCAGCGGTGTGCCGAGACGGCGCGAGGCTCCGGAGACGTCGAGGAACGCCTCGTCCAGCGAGTACGCCTCGACCAGCGGCGTCACCCGGCGGAACGTCTCCATCACCGAGGACGACACCTTCTCGAACAAGCGGTAGTCCGGGGAGAGTCGCACCGCCTGCGGGCACAACCGCAACGCCTCCCGCCCCGGCATGCCGGAACGCACACCGAAGGCGCGGGCCGGGTAGTTCGCCGCCAGGATCACGCCCCGGTGCCCGCCGCCGATCACCACCGGCTCGTCGCGGAGCTCGGGTCGGTCGCGCAGCATCACCGACGCGTAGAACGCATCCATGTCGACGTGCAGGATCGGGCAGTCGAGGGAACCGTCGTTCACGCCGGCCCTCGCTCCCGCGAGGACCCGGACCCCCGGTCAGGCGGTGCTGATCGTGTGGATCGCGGAGGCGAGGCTGAGGTACTCCGCACGGTCGGCCACGGCTCGCTCGAGATCGAGCAGCCCGGCGACCGCACCCGGCTCGAGGTCGAGCAACGTGGAGGGAACCAGGTCGGCGAACACCCGGACCGCGTGCATGTCGGCCAGGGTGAAGCCGGTGTCGACGAGCAGCAGGCGGACCTCGTCGGCACTGAACCGACGCTCGGCCCCGATCTCACCGTCGAGCGTGCGGATCGCCTCGGCGAAGTGGCCGGCCATCGCCCGGGCGAGCACCGCCGCGTGCAGCTGTCCGACCAGCAGGCTGAGTGCACCCCCGCTGCGGAGCACCCCGTGGATCGTGCGGAGCGCCTCGGACGGGTCGTCGACCAGGCCGAGGACGTCGTGGCAGAGCACGAGATCAGCGCTGCCGGCGGCGACCAGGTCCGGGAGCGAGGCCAGGTCGCCCTGCTGACCGACGATGCGGTCGGCGACGCCACGCTCCGCCGCTCTGCGGCCGAGCGCGGCCAGGGCGTCGGGACTCGGGTCGATGACCGTGACCCGGTGACCGAGCTCGGCAACCCGGACGGCGAAACCGCCGGTTCCGCCGCCGATGTCGATGACCGTCTGGTCGGCGGCGCCGTCGAGGCGGGCACGGCAGGCGTCCCAGACGACCGCGGTTCGCACCGAGGCCCGGCGCTCGAGGGGACGGTCTCGCTCCATGGCAGGAACACTAGTGCGAGCCCTCGGATCTCCTGACGTCGACAGGCGCGCTGCCGGCACCGTGCAGGTGTCATGCCACGCGGATGGCCGGGTGCTCGGTCAGTCCCAGCGACGTCTCGATCAGGGCGAGGAACCGGTCGGCGTCACGGACCAGGTCGTCGGCCTCGCGCTCGGTCACCGCCCGCCGTGACCCGGACTCGGCTGCGGAGCGCTTCTGCGCGCCGGCGGAGAAGAACTGCGCCCACTCGAGGAACTCGGGTGCGACCTCGGTCAGCAGCACCCAGGCGTTCTTCTGCCGGCGACGCGCGACCGGCAACGGCTGGGCCCTGGCCGCGAGGAGCGCTGCCGTCGCGCGCAGGGCGGAGACGTGCGCGAGGGCGTAGCGCTGCGGGACGTCGGAGCAGAGGATCGCCTCGCGCAACGACTCGGCAGACCGCTCCAGGTAGGAGTGCGTCGCGGCAGGCAGCTGGACGTGCACGGCGTCCTCAGTCCAGCGAGCCGGCCAGGCGCCAGGCGCCCTCGGCTCCGTCGAAGGTCAGGTCGAAGACCCCGAACCCGGGGTCTCCGGTGGTCGCCACCGCGCGCCCGCGGGCGGCACTGACCCGCCAGACCTGGCGCTCGGTGACGAGCTGCGAGCGCCCGGGGGCGTCCTCCGGTCGTCGGACCCACCAGGCGCCGACCTCCATCCAGTGCGCGAGCACCTCTCGCACCTGCCAGAGCCGGCCGCGCCAGAGGAACTGCTGAGGGGCGTCTTCGGGACGCTCGTCGAGCAGGAGCGTGTCGCCGAAGGATGACGGGGCGCCGTCCAACCCGTAGCCGGGGACGGGGCCGGTCCGCACCTCCACCTGGTCCGAGTAGGTCCGCATCGTCCGCTCCTTCCGCTCCTGGGATGTTTGTCGGTGGCCCGGTGGAGGATGGGGGTCGAGTCGATCCCCCACCGGGCCGTCATTCGAACATCTGTTCGAATGACACCACCGTACACCCGCCCTCGGACAGCCCGTCAAGACCTGTTTCGGACCGTTGGGATACGGTCCGGGGCATGTCCAGCGAGCACGTCGGCGAGGCCCCCGAGCACCCCTCGATCGCCCACTTCCGCAGCACCTGGACGCAGCTCGGCGGGACCGGTCGGATCGTCGTCCTGCCCGACTCGGTGCACACCGCCGCGCTGGCCGCCGAGGCACTCGGTTGCGAGGTCGGTGCGATCGCCAACAGCCTGCTGTTCGACGCCGGGAGCGAACCGGTGCTGATCCTGACCTCGGGCGCCCACCGCGTCGACACGGCCAAGGTCGCGGCCCTGATCGGCGTACCGGAGCTGCGCCGGGCGACGCCCGAGTTCGTCAAGGAGCACACCGGGCAGGTGATCGGCGGGGTCTCCCCGCTCGCCCACCCCGCGCCGGTCCGCACCTACCTCGACCGCACGATGCAGGCCTTCGACGTGGTCTGGGCCGCGGCCGGACACCCGGCCGCGGTGTACTCGACGAGCTACGCCGAGCTGAAGACGATGACCGGCGCCGTCGAGATCGAGGTGAACTGATGGCGGTCGAGATCTGGATGAACCCCTCGTGCTCCAAGTGCCGCTCGGCCAAGGCCGACCTGGACGCGGCCGGCGTCGAGTACGTCGAGCGCCGTTACCTCGACGAGCCGCCGACGACGGCCGAGCTGTCCGACGTCCTCGGTCGGCTGGGTCTCGACCCCTGGGACATCGCGCGCGCGGCCGAGGCGAAGGAGGCCGGCATCGACCTGGCCAAGGACGCCGAGCACCGAGATGCGTGGATCAGCGCGCTGGCGGCGAACCCGCGCGCGATCCAGCGGCCGATCATCACCGCCAGCGATCTCACCACGGTCCTCGCGCGCGACCCCGGGACGGTGGCCGGGATCGTGGCCCGCGAGCAGGCCTAGCGACAGCTCACGGGGTGGGCTCGTACAAGCCTCGGCCGTACTGCTCGCCGTAGTACCGGTCGAGCTCCTCGAGCGAGAGCTCGGTGGCGTCGAGCTGCTGGGCGAGCACCGCGCGCCGGGGCACGACGCCCTCGGGGTCCCAGGTCTCCGGGTCCCACAGGCCCGAGCGGAGGAACGCCTTGGCGCAGTGGTGGAACAGCTCCTCGATCTCGACCACGACCGCCAGGACCGGCCGGTGACCCTTGACCACCATCGCGTCGAAGAACGGGGCGTCGGAGACCAACCGTGCCCGGCCGTTGATGCGCAGCGTGTCGCCGCGCCCCGGGATCAGGAAGTTCAGCCCGACGTGCGGGTTCTCGATGATGTTCTGGTAGCCGTCGGCCCGTCGGTTCCCCGGCCGCTCGGCGAGCGCGATGGTGACCTCGTCGATGACGTGCACGAGCTGACCCGCCGGGTCACCCTTCGGTGACGCGTCGCAGGTGCCGTCCGCACCTGCGGTGGCGAGCATGCAGAACGGCGAGGCCGCCAGCCAGTCGCGATCGAGCTCGGTCAGTGCGTGCCGGGCCTTGTCGCGCACCCGCGGCACGGGCACACCGATCAGCTCGACCAGTGCCTCGACGTCGGTGATCTCGGTCCAGTTCTGCTCCACGCCCCGACGGTACGCCGCCGCGGTGGTGCCCCGCGACGGGATATCGGGACGCTCACTAGGGTGTGCGCATGGCGCGCGTCGTGGTGGTCGGTGGAGGTTTCGGAGGGTTGGCCAGCGCGGCCCGGCTGGCAAAGCTCGGGCACGAGGTCACGCTGGTCGAAGCCCGCCCGCAGCTCGGTGGCGCGCTCGGGTTCGTCGAGGCCGACGGGTTCCGTTGGGACACCGGCCCGACCAGCACCCTGCTCCCGGCGGTGATCCGCGACTTCTTCCGCAAGTCCGGGCGGCCCGCGGAGAAGGAGATCGACCTGGTACCGGTCGAACCGGTGCAGCAGCACCGCTTCGAGGACGACACCGTGCTCGACCTCCCCGGCGGCAGCCGCGCGGCCCAGCTCGAGGCGGTCGAGGCAGCCCTGGGGAACGGCGCCGGGGCCCGCTGGGCCAGCTACGTCGACGACTTCGGCGAGGTCTGGGAGGCGCTGCGCAAGGACCTCTTCGAGCGACCGTGGTCGGCCGACCACGTGAGCCCCCAGACGCGCCAGCTGCTGGACAGCCGGCTCACGCTGCACAAGCTCGTGGAGAAGGAGTTCAAGGACGCCCGGCTGCGCACCCTCGCGCTGCACCACGCCCGGTTCGAGGGTCACGAGCCGCGCAACGTCCCGGCCTGGGTCGGCATGTGGTCCTACATCGAGCAGAACTTCGGGTCCTGGACGATCCCCGGCGGCATGGGCCAGCTGGTCGACGTACTGGCGAGCCGCCTGGAGACCCGCGGGGTCCAGGTGCTCACCTCGACCGAGGCGAAGGACCTCGTGACGAGCAAGGAGAACGGGGCGGTCACCGGCGTCGAGGTCTGGATCGACGGCGGTCGGCACGTGCTCGCAGCCGACAAGGTCGTGGTCGCGATCGATCCGCGCCGGCTGCCGCACCTGGCTCCGCTGGTCGAGCGGACCATGCCGTGCATCCCGCCGGTCATCTCCCACATCGGCATCGTCGGCGAGGTCCCCGAGCTGCCGCACGAGGTCGTGCTGCACGGTGACCCCCGCCGGCACCCGACGCTCGTGGTCCGCACCAACGGCACCGCCCCCGAGGGCGCACACGCCTGGACGGTGCTCGGGCGTGGCCAGCTGGCCGAGGACATCGTCACCGCGCTGGCACGCCGCGGCCTCCGGGTGCGCGACCAGGTCGCGACCCGGATCGACCTCAGCCCCCGCGACCTCGTCGCCGACTGGAACGGCTCACCCCAGGGCGTGCTGTGGCAGGGACGCGGCACCGTCCGCAACCGGATCGGCACGGTGGCGCCGGTGAGCGGCGTCTTCCTGGCCGGTGCGCACACCACCCCGGGCGCAGGCCTGCCGAGCGTCGGGCTCTCCGCCGCGCTGGTCGCGCAGGCCATCGGCCCGGCCTGACCAATTCACCGTCAGGCGTGGCAGGCCAGCGAGGAGTAGATCTCCCGGGTCGCCTTGGACCGGTTCAGCGTGTAGAAGTGCAGGCCCGGCGCGCCGCCGGCGAGCAGCTCGTCGCAGAGCTCGGTCGCGATCCTGATGCCCTCGGCCCGGACCGCCTCGGGGTCCTCGGCCAGGGGCTCGATCCGGTCCAGGATCTGCTGCGGCATCTCCCGACCCGAGAGCTCGACCATCTTCTTCATCGACCCGATGGCCAGGATCGGCATGATGCCCGGGATGATCGGCATGTCGATGCCCGCGGCGCGGCAACGCTCGACCAGACCGAAGTAGTCGGAGGCCCGCAGCACCATCTCGGTGATGCCGAACTGCGCGCCGGCCTCGTGCTTCGCCTTCATCACCGCCACGTCGGCGTCGAGCGAGGTCGAGTCGCGGTGGCCCTCGGGGAAGACGGCGACGCCGACCGAGAACTCCTCGCGCTGCTTGACCAGCGCGACCAGCTCGGCGGCGTAGTCGACGCCACCAGTCGTGCGGATCCACTCGGTGCCGGGACCGCCGGGCGGGTCACCGCGCAGCGCGAGCACGTTCGCCACGCCGGCACCGGCCAGGGAGTCGAGGATGTCGCTGAGCTCGGGCACGGTGTGACCGACGCAGGTCAGGTGCGCCATCGGCGTCATCGAGGTCTCGCGGGCGATCCGGCCGGTGATCTCGATGGTCCGGTCACGGGTGCTCCCGCCGGCGCCGTAGGTGACCGAGACGAACGTCGGTCGCAGCTCCTCGAGCTCGCGCAGCGAGCGCCAGAGGACCTCCTCCCCCGCAGCGTCCTTGGGAGGGAAGAACTCGAAGGAGAAGGAGCGCTCGCCCTGCGCCAGCAGGGATGCGATGCTCGTGGGACGTCCCGAAGCCATGGCGCAGAGGATACGGCGATACGCTCGCCGCGTGACTGAGTCTCACGAAGTCGTGCCCTCCGGCTGGGACCCGAGCGGGTTCCGCGACGGCATCGAGTCGACGCTCCAGGCGTTCGTCGACGGCCAGGCCAGCTGGCTCGCCGCCCTCGGCGAGGACGCCCAACGGCTGGTCGAGCACGCCCGGGTGAGCGTCTCGGGAGGCAAGCGCTTCCGCGCCTCGTTCTGCTGGTGGGGCCACCTCGCGGTCGCCGAGCCCGTCGACCACGTCGCGCTGCTGCGCGCGTGCGCGTCGCTCGAGCTGCTGCACGCCAGCGCGCTGGTCCACGACGACTACATGGACGCCTCCGACGTGCGCCGCGGACGACCGGCGACGCACCGCGCCTTCGAGGCCCTGCACCGCGAGAACGGGTGGGCGGCCAGCGCGACCCAGTACGGCGCGTCGGCCGCGATCCTGCTCGGCGACCTGCTGCTGTCCTGGTCGGACGAGCTGCTGCGCACCTGCGGCCTCCCGCCGGACCGGGTGCTGGACGCGCTCGGCTACTTCGACCTGACCCGGACCGAGGTGGTCACGGGTCAGTTCCTGGACGTCTCCGCCCAGGCGCGAGCGACCTCCGAGGTCGACCTGGCGATGCGGGTGGTCCGCTACAAGTCCGCCAAGTACTCGATCGAGCGCCCGCTGCACATCGGCGCAGCCCTGGCCGGGGGCCCTCCCGGTGTGCTCGACCAGCTGTCCCGGTTCGGTCTCCCGCTCGGCGAGGCGTTCCAGCTGCGCGACGACCTGCTCGGCGTGTACGGCGACCCCGCCGTGACCGGCAAGCCGGCCGGCGACGACCTCGTCGAGGGCAAGCGCACCGTCCTGGTTGCGCATGCGCTGAGGGCACTCGACCCGGCCGGCCGCGAGCACCTCGACACGAGCCTCGGCAAGCCGCTGACCGAGGACGAGGTCGGCGTGCTGCGCGAGCTGATCACCCGCAGCGGCGCCCACGAGCGGGTCGAGCAGCTGATCGACGAGCTGACCGCCCGCGCGCTGGAGTCCCTGGAGGCGGCCGACATCCGCGAGGACGCCCGCAGCGTGCTGCGCGAGCTGGCCGCGGCCGCGACCCAGAGGACCGTATGAGCCTGCGCGGGATCTTCTTCTCCGAGCAGGAGGCCCGGACGGTCGAGGGACTGCTCGCGGCGGACGGCTACGACGTGGCCCTGAGCCGGGTCCGCTACGCCGGCGAGGACGACGACGAGGACCACCCGTGGGCGGTCAGCACTGATGCACCCGACCTGGTCCTCGAAGTGCTCGTGGACCGGTACGACGGCTGGCTCGACGACGAACCGGAAGCGAGCTCGGCGCCATCACCCGCGCCGCTGGACCTGCCGGCCGCGCCGCGACGGCACCACAACCCGGAGAGCTGAGACCTAGAGCGACATCGCCTGGGCGCGTCGCTTCACCTCCGAGCCGCGGTTCTCCCGCAGCGCGTCGATCGGGCGTCCCGGCAGCGAGTCGTCCGGGGTGAACATCCACTCGAGGATCTCGCGGTCGTCGTACCCGCCGTCGTGGAAGATCGTGAGCAGCCCGGGGACGCCCTTGACGATCTCGCCGTCCATGATCAGCTCGGCCGGAACCTGCTGCCCCGCGCCCGGCCGCGGCACCGCCGCGGCGAGGTGGTGCTCGCGGATCCAGGTCCGCACCTTGGTCACCGACACGCCGAGCGCGTTGCCCGCTGCCTTCCAGTCGAGCCACTCGGGGATCAGCTCCCCCAGGTCGACGGGGTCCGCGGTGGCGTCCGCGGTGGGGTTCTCAGCGGGGTTCTCAGGGGCGGTTCCTGGAGTGATCTCTGGCACGTACCCATGCTGCCAGGCGCGCCGCGTTGCCGCGATTCCGGGTTCCTGGCAACTAAACTCGCTCCTTGACCGGGCCCTTCCCCAACCGGTCCTGCATGGGAGGCGTTGTGGAGCGCACTGATCTGGGTCGTGGCGACGACCCGTTGATCGGCCGCGTCCTCGACGGCCGGTACGAGGTCGGCCCGAAGGTCGCCCGCGGCGGCATGGCCACCGTCTACCAGGCTCGCGACCTGCGCCTGGACCGGACGGTCGCGGTCAAGATCATGCACTCCGGCCTCGCCGACGACCCCGAGTTCGTCTCCCGGTTCGAGCGCGAGGCGCGCTCCGCGGCCCGGCTCTCCCACCACAACGTGGTCTCGGTCTTCGACCAGGGGGACGACCGCGGGACGCTCTTCCTGGTCATGGAGTACGTCCCCGGCCTGACCCTGCGCGACCTGATCCGCAAGGACGCCCCGATGAAGCCGGGCAAGGCGCTCGAGCTGCTCGAACCCGTGCTCGCCGCCCTGGCCGCGGCGCACAGCGCCGGCATGATCCACCGCGACGTGAAGCCGGAGAACGTCCTGCTCGCCGACGACGGACGGATCAAGGTCGCCGACTTCGGCCTGGCTCGCGCGGTCAACGCCGAGACCCAGCACACCGCCACCGGGGGCGTGCTCATCGGCACGGTCTCCTACCTCTCCCCCGAGCTGGTCGTCGACGGCAAGGCCGACGCCCGCTCCGACGTCTACGCCGTCGGGGTCCTGCTCTACGAGATGCTCACCGGGGTCAAGCCGCACCAGGCCGACAGCCCGATCCAGGTGGCGTACAAGCACGTCCACGAGGACGTGCCCGCGCCGTCCCTGCGCGAGCCCGCGCTGCCGGCGTACGTCGACGCGCTGGTCGCCCGGGCCACGGCACGCGACCGCGACCTGCGGCCCTCCGACGCGCGCGTGCTGCTGCACCAGGTCCGCCGCGTCCGCCAGGCGCTCGACCACGGCGTCACCGACGACCCGGAGCTGACCGCCGATCTGCTCCCCACCGCGGGCCGTGCCACCAGCGACACCGGCGAGGTCACCGGGGAGCTCGACAAGGTCGCGATCCTCGGCGCCGACGACGTCTACGACCAGGACACCGAGTTCACCACGCCGATCCCGCAGGGCTCGGTCACCACGGCCGGACGCCGCGAGGTCAGCGGCATCGTCGGGCCGCTGCCGCCGCAGAACCTGGCCCACAACCAACCGCCGCGCCCGGTGCCGCCGCCGGTGGTCGCCGCCGAGCCGCGGACGTACCGACCGCCGCGGCGCTCGCGTCGCGGACTGTTCCTGCTGATCGGCGTTCTCGCGGTCGCGCTGATCGTCGGCATCGGCGCCTGGCAGCTGGGCCGTTACACGACCACGCCGTCGGTGATCAGCCTGTCGCAGGCAGATGCCAAGGCGAAGATCACCAAGGCCGGTCTGAAGTTCAAGGTCGGCACGCCGCGGTACTCGGAGAACTACAGCAAGGGCGCGGTGATGGACTCCGACCCGGCACCGGGCGACCGGGTGTCGAAGGGCGGCACCGTCACGGTCGTGCTCTCGCTGGGACCGGAGCGGCACGCGGTTCCCGCCGTCCGGGACAAGTCGCTCGAGGACGTCCAGCAGCTGCTCGCGGACGCCAGGCTCAGCGTCGGCGACATCAAGCCGATGTACTCCGAGAGCGTGCCGGCCGGTCGGGTGGTCACCACCGACCCGGTGGTGGGCACCCTGCTCAAGCGCGACTCGGCGGTCGATGTCCTGGTCAGCAAGGGACCGAAGCCGATCGCGATCACCGACTGGACCGGGAAGCCCGCGAAGAAGGCGAAGAAGGCCCTGGAGGAGCAGGGCTTCAAGGTCACGGTCGACGACCAGTTCAGCGACGACGTCGCCAAGGGCACGGTCGTCTCGCAGACGCCGAGCACGGGCAACGGCGTGAAGGGCGACGAGATCACCTTGGTCGTGTCCAAGGGACCCGAGCTGTTCGAGATCCCGCACGTGCGGGGCATGCGCACCAACGACGCGCGTCGGACCCTCGAGGATGCGGGGTTCAAGGTCGAGGTCGACAAGAGCGACCTCTACGTCGGCGCCAACTACGTGGTGAAGGTGAGCCCCGGCGAGGGGACGATGGCGCCCAAGGGCACCACCGTCACCATCACCGTCTTCTGAGAGCGGGGCTCTCGCCGCTCAAGCGGCGAGCTCGTAGGCCTCGTCCGGCTCGGGCTCGGCGTGCTGCTGCTCGCGCCGGATCACCAGCGTGACCAGCAGCAGCGTGATCACCAGGGTGACCGAGGCCGCCTGGAACGCGGCGTGGGCGCCGGTCAGGAAGGTCTCGTGCGCCCGGTGCACCGCGTCCAGACCGCTGGGCAGGTCGAGTGATCGGGTCGCGTGTCCCGACACCGTGACCAGACCGGCCAGGCCCAGGGCCGAGCCCAGCTGCTGGGCGACGTTGACCAGACCGGCGGCGGCGCCGGCCTCCTCGGGCCGCACCGCGTGCAGCGCCGAGGCGGTCAGCGGGACGAACGCGAGGCCGTTGCCGAAGCCGAGCAGGACCAGCGCGACCACCACGTCGGCGTACCCGCTGGTGACGTCGAGACCGGTCAGCCACAGGATCGAGGCGAGGCTGAGCACCGCTCCGACGATCATCACCGGGCGTTCCCCGAAGCGTTCCACGAGGAACCGTGAGCTCGACTGCGAGGCGATGAACACGCTCGCGGTCATCGGCAGGAAGGCCAGACCTGCCTGGATCGGGCTGAAGCCGAGCACGTCCTGCAGGTACTGGGTCAGGTAGAAGAAGGCACCCATCGCGCCCGCCATCAAGAACATCCGGGCCAGCAGGGCGCCGCTGCGGATCCGGCTGGCGAACAACGCCAGCGGCGTGATCGGTTCCGCGGCCCGGCGCTCGACGAGCACGAAGCCGACCAGCAGGGCGGCGCCACCGATGATCGTGGTCAGCGTGACCGGGCTCCCCCAGCCGTGGCTTGCCGCGTGCACGAAGCCGAACACGAGCCCCGAGACGCCGGCCGTCGAGGTGATGGCCCCCGCCAGGTCGAACCGTCCGTGCCGGCGCGGGGTGTGCGGGACCGCGATCCACGCGAGCGTGGCGACCAGGATGCCGATCGGGACGTTGACCAGCATCACCCAGCGCCAGGAGGCGATCTCGGTGAGGAAGCCACCGGCCACCAGGCCGAAGGACACGCCGCCGACCGAGACAGCCGTGTACAGGCCGAGAGCACGGGTGCGCTCCCGCCCCTCGGGGAACATGGTGGTCAGCAGCGACAGCGACGCCGGTGCGGCGAACGCCGCCCCGATGCCCTGCACGGCGCGCGAGACGATCAGCGCGGTCCCGTCGACCGCGAAGCCGCCGGCGAGCGAGGCCAGCGTGAACACGGCGATCCCCACCAGGAAGGTCGGGCGCCGGCCGAGCAGGTCGCCGGTCCGGGCCCCGAGGAGCAGCAGTCCTCCGAAGGCGAGGCTGTAGGCGTTGAGGACCCAGGAGAGTCCGGTCGAGCTGAACCCGAGCGCGCGCTGCATGTCGGGCAGCGCCACGTTCACGATGCTGAGGTCGAGGACGACCATCAGCTGGGCGATCAGGATGACGGCGAGGACCAGTCCGCGGCGCTCGTGGCGCGCGGCCTGCCCGCCCTGGTTCGGGACAGAGGTCGCCGGGGTGTCGGCGACGAGTTGCTCAGTCACGGATGTGTGCTCCGTTCAGATCAGGCGTATGATGTGGAGGGCGCCTCCGGTATTAGCGGAGGGTTCCTCCGGTTACTATACGGAGGGTGCCTCCGCTTTTGCAAGGCCCTTTTTCGATCCCCGCTCGAAAGGCGACGCTCGATGACGCAGGACGTGACCCCGGGAGCCCCCAAGCTCCGGGCGGACGCTGCCCGCAACCGGGCCAAGCTCGTCGCCACTGCCCGGGCGGTGTTCACCGAGCACGGCGGTGAAGCCTCGCTCGAGCAGATCGCCAAGGCGGCCGAGGTCGGCATCGGCACGCTGTACCGCCACTTCCCCACCCGCCTCGACCTGCTCGAGGCCGTCTACCGCGACGAGGTGGACGTGCTCCGCGAGACCGCGGAGAAGGTGATCCCGAACCACACCCCTGCCGAGGCACTGGAGCTGTGGCTGGTCGCGTTCGTCGACTACGCCGCCACCAAGAAGCACATCTTCACCGAGCTCGTCGAGGCCGTCGGCCGCGAGTCCGCGCTGATGACGCACTCCCGGGAGACGATCTACGGCAACGCCGACCTGCTGGTCACCGCCGCCCAGGAGGCCGGCGAGA
>JBJMIP010000230.1:0-3823 GCA_045806825.1 Marmoricola sp. | reverse complement strand
CGGTCGGGACGTCGACGTCGCGGGTCTCCTTGATCGGCTTGCCGTTGTCGATCGACTCCAGGACGGCGAACTCGCGGGCGCGCTCCTGGATGATGCGCGCGATCCGGAACAGGTACTTGCCGCGCTCGGCGCCGGACATCTTCGACCAGACCCGCGTGTACGCGCGGCGGGCGGCCTTCACGGCCAGGTCGACGTCGGCCTCGTCCGCCTCGGCGATCTCCGCGAGCACCTCCTCGGTGCTGGGGCTGATGGTCTTGAACGAGCGGCCGTGGCCGTCGACGAACTCGCCGTTGATGAACAGCCCGTACGACGGCTTGATGTCGACGATCGCGCGCGACTCGGGGGCGGGTGCGTAGGCGAAGACTTCTGCTGGCGTCTTGCCTTCGCCGGTTGTCTCCGTGGCTGGGTTCTTGGTGGCCATGGTCCTCAGTCCAACGTCACGTAGTCGGGACCGGAGTACGCACCGGTCTTGAGCTTGTTGCGCTGCATCAGCAGGTCGTTGAGCAGCGTCGAGGCGCCGAACCGGAACCAGTCCGGGTCCAGCCAGTCCTCGCCGGCGACCTCGTTGACCATCACCAGGTACTTGATCGCGTCCTTGGCGTGCCGGATGCCGCCGGCCGGCTTGTAGCCGACCATCTGACCGGTCGCCTCGCGGAAGTCGCGCACGGCCTCGAGCATCACCAGCGAGACCGGCAGGGTGGCGGCCGGCTGGATCTTGCCGGTCGAGGTCTTGATGAAGTGCCCGCCGGCCATCATCGCCAGCCAGCTGGCGCGGCGTACGTTGTCGAGGGTCTGGAGCTCTCCGGTCTCGAGGATCACCTTGAGGTGCGCGTCCCCGCAGGCCTCCTTGACCGCGACGATCTCCTCGAAGACCGCTAGGTAGCGGCCGGACAGGAACGCCCCGCGGTCGATCACCATGTCGATCTCGTCGGCGCCGGCCTCGACGGCGTCACGGGTGTCGGCGAGCTTGATCGGCATCGCGGCGCGTCCGCTCGGGAAGGCGGTGGCCACGGCCGCGACCTTCACCCCGGAGGAGCCGAGCGTCTTACTGGCCGTCGCGACCATGTCCGGGTACACGCAGACGGCCGCCGTGCTCGGGCAGGTCGGGTCCAGCGGGTCCGGGTGCATCGCCTTGCTGGCCAGCGCCCGCACCTTGCCGGGGGTGTCGTTGCCCTCGAGCGTGGTCAGGTCCACCATCCGGATGGCCAGGTCGATCGCCCAGGCCTTGGCGGTGGTCTTGATGGACCGGGTTCCGAGACCTGCGGCGCGCTGCTCGGCACCGACCTGGTCGACGCCGGGGAGTCCGTGCAGGAAGCGGCGGAGCGCAGCGTCGGAGGAGGTTGCCTCGGACACCGAACTCGCCATTGAGTTCAGGATCGTCACCGCGCCAGTCTAGGAGCCTGCCCGGGTGACGGCTAATCACGCGCTCCTCACCGCTGCTGCCTAGGCTGGGCCCGTGGCAGTCACGATCACCGAGCAGAAGTACGGGCCGACGACGGGTGCGTTCACCGGTTGGGTCGGCGTGGTGATCTGCCTGGGCGGTGCCTCCAGCGTGATCTCCGACCCGACGACCGGGCGGGTGCGGTTCGCCCTCGCTCTCGGCTTCGCCGCCGTCGTGGTGTGGTCCTACGTGCTGCGTCCCCGGGTCATCATCCGCGAGCCCGCCACGCTGCTGCTGCGCAACGCGTTCTCCACGTGGGTGCTGCCGCTGACCGGGGTCACCCGGGTCCGGGTCAAGGCGATCATGCGCGTGGAGGTCGACGGGCGCGGTTACGACGGCATCGGCGTCGGCCGCCGGGTCCGGAACATGGTCCGCGGCGAGGTCATCAAGCGCGGTGACGGTTTCGCCGACGCGGGCCGCGCGTTGGGCGACCCGCCGCGGCGACCGAGCAAGCACCCCGAGGTGAACACGCCTGAAGCGATCGCCGACCTGGTCACCGAGCAGGTGCTGGCGGCCGCCGACCGAGCCCGTGAGGCCGGGCGCGAGGTGGGTCCCGTGCAGCGCCACTGGGCCTGGGTCGAGCTCGGGCTGCTCGCCCTGCTGGTCCTGGGTTTCGCGAGCAGCTACCTCGTCTAGAGCCCGGCCGCTTCCTGGACCCCGGCCCTGATCGCGTCGAGCCGTCCGGCGGCAGCGATCCGCGCAGCGTCGACCCCGTCCTCGGCGTCGGCCTCGACCGGGATGACGACCTCGAGGTAGCACTTCACCTTCGGCTCGGTGCCTGAGGGCCGCACGATCACCCGGGCGTGGTCGGCGAGGGTGAACCGCAGGCCGTCGGTCGGCGGCAGGTCGGCGGAGCCTTCGGCCAGGTCCTCGACCTCGAGCACCGCGAGGCCGCCCAGCGTGCTGGGCGCCTGCTGACGCAGGCGCGCCATCGTCGCCGGGATCTGGGAGAGGTCGGAGAACCGGACACTGAGCTGGTCGGTGGCGTGCAGCCCGTGCCGCCGGGCGATGTCGTCGAGCAGGTCCCGGACCGTGCGGCCGGCAGCCTTGGCCTCCGCCGCCAGCTCGCAGACCAGCAGCAGCGCAGAGACGCCGTCCTTGTCCTTGACGTGCTCGGGGTCGACGCAGTAGCCGAGTGCTTCCTCGTACCCGAAGGCGAGGCCAGGGATCCGGCCGATCCACTTGAAGCCGGTCAACGTCTCCTGGTGCTCCTCGCCGGCAGCGGCCGCCATGGCGCCGAGCAGGCTCGAGGAGACGATCGACTGGGCGTAGATCCCGTGCTTGCCGCGGTTGATCAGGTGCTGGGCCAGCAGCGCACCGACCTCGTCGCCGCGCAGCATCTGCCAGCCGGATCTCGACTCGGACCGATCGCCGGTGGGGATCGCGACCGCACAGCGGTCGGCGTCCGGGTCGTTGGCGACCACGATGTCCGCGCCGATCTCGGCGGCCAGCGCCATCGCCTGGTCCATGGCGCCGGGCTCCTCGGGGTTCGGGAACGCGACCGTCGGAAACTCCGGGTCCGGCTCGGCCTGCGCGGGTGGCTCGTGCGGAGCGGAGAACCCGGCTTCGGCGAGCACCTGCTGGACGGTGCTGCCGCCGACGCCGTGCAGCGGCGTGTAGACGATCTTCAGGTCGCGGGGACCCGGGCCGACGAGCCCGGCCACCCTGCTGCGGTAGTGCTCGAGCACCTCCTCGCCCAGAACCTCGATCCTGGATCCGGAGCCGGCCGCCGGACCGCGCGGGATGCGCGCGAGGCTCCCGACGGCGGCGATCCGGTTGGCGATCTCCGCATCGGCGGGCGGGACGATCTGGCTCCCGTCCCCGAGGTAGACCTTGTAGCCGTTGTCCTGCGGCGGGTTGTGGCTCGCGGTCACCATCACACCGGCGACGCAGCCCAGGTCGCGGATCGCGAAGGCCAGCACCGGGGTCGGCAGCGGTCGCGGGAGGAGGTAGGCGGTGAACCCGGCGCCGGACATCACCTCGGCGGTGTCCTGGGCGAAGACGTCGGAATTGTGGCGGGCGTCGTACCCGATCACCACCGAGGACCCCGGCGCCGCGCCGCTGTCGCGCAGGTACGCCGCGAGACCGGCGGCAGCACGCAGCACGACCACGCGGTTCATCCGATTGGGCCCGGCTCCCAGCGCGCCGCGCAGGCCGGCGGTGCCGAACTCGAGGGTTCCGCGGAAACGGTCCGCCAGTTCCACGGTGTCCCGGGCGGCGATCAGCGCCTCCAGCTCTGCTCGGGTCGCCGGGTCCGGGTCCTCGGCCGCCCAGGCGCGGGCGGCCTCCACGAGTGCGTCGCTCATGATCGCGACCCTAGCCTCCCGACTAGCCTGGAGGAGTGGGTGCCGTCGACTACGACTTCGAGCACACGATGGTGCT
>JBJMIP010000229.1:0-2232 GCA_045806825.1 Marmoricola sp. | reverse complement strand
GACGAAGAGCGTCGGCCTGCCCGTGCTCGTGCTCGACGACTTCTACAAGGACGGCGACGATCCGACCCTGCCCTGCATCGACCTGGCCGGCGGTGCTCCGATCGTCGACTGGGACGACGCCGGGTCGTGGAACGCCGCGGACGCGGTCGAGGCGATCGCCGCGCTCTGCGCCACCGGCCGGGCCGACGTCCCCGTCTACGACATCGCGCAGAGCCGCCGCACCGGGCACCAGCTGCTGGACCTCGGCGGTTCGGCCTACCTCATCGCCGAGGGGATCTTCGCCCAGGAGATCGTCGCCGAGTGCCGGGAACGCGGCCTGCTGGCCGATGCGCTCTGCGTGACCCAGCACCCCGCCGTCACCTTCGCCCGCCGGCTGACCCGCGACCTCAGCGAGCACCGCAAGCCGCCGCTGGTCCTGCTGCGGCGCGGCCTGCACCTGGCGTGGCTCCAGGGCAAGGTGGTCGCCCGCGCGTCGGCGCTCGGCTGCCGGGTCGTCAGCCCGGACAAGGCCTACGCCCAGATCAGCCGGTTGGCGTCCCGGACGCCTTGAGGTTCAACGTCCGCTCGTCCGCGATGAGCTGCGGGAGCAGGTTGCCGTCGATGACGCTGTCCGACATCTGGATCCGCCACCGGGTCTCGTCGTAGCCCTTCTTGCAGTCCGCGACCGGGACGACCTTGCGGGTCCGGTACTCCACGCACTGACCTCCCTCGAGGTTGCCGTCGGCCGAGGCCCGGAACACGTGGTCGGAGTCCATGTAGCTGCCCAGGGGTGAGTAGTGCCGCTGAGCCACCAGGTCCGGTCCGGCCAGCAGGCTCCGACCGAAGTAGAAGCCGGTCGGCGCGATCCCGAAGAGGTCGAGCAAGGTCGGGGTCAGGTCGATCTCCCCGCCGGTCACCGGCATCAGCCGCGACTTGCCCGGCTTGTGCCCCTCGGGAAGTGCGATCACCAGCGGGACCCGGGTGTCGTCGGCATGGTCGACCGCGTCGGAGCCGTGGCGACCGACGAACTTCTCGGTGTCGCTCGTCGGCCAACCGAAGCCCCAGTGGTCACCGTAGATCGCGAGGGTGGTGTTCGCGAGCGTCCCGTCGGCACGCAGCCGGTCCAGGAAGTGCCCCAGCGCCCGGTCGGCGTACGCCTGCGCCTGGAGGTAGGCGGTGAACTCCTTGCTGTAGGTGCCGTCCGGGATGTCCAGCGGTCGCAGCTGCGCCGGCAACCGGTACGGGTGGTGACCCGACAGGCTGATCACGAAGCCGAACCAGCGACCCTGCACGCCCTTGAGCTTGTCGGCCGTCTGGGAGAAGAACGACTCGTCCGAGATGCCCATCCCGACCTTGTCGGTGCGGTCGAAGTCGCCGCCGAGGTGGAAGCCGGTGAAGCCCAGGTGCGGGTACATGTGCCAGCGGTTGTAGTAGCTGCGGTCGTACCCGTGGAAGGCCTCGGCCGTGGAGAACCCGGCGCTGCGCAGCACGTTGGGCAGCGACCCCGGGTAGTCCTGGTGGGAGCGCAGCAGGTACGCCGAGCCACCGGCGATCGGGTGCAGCGAGGTCAGGCTCATCAGCTCGGCGTCCGAGGTGTTCCCGACGCCGATCTGCGTGTGGTAGTGGTCGAAGTAGAGGGCGTTGCCGGCGACCAACCGGTTCATGGTCGGGGTGACTTCCTGACCGTTGACGCTGCGGCCGATCAGGATGTTCTCCATCGCCTCCATCTGGATGATCAGGAGGTTGCTGCCCTTGGCTGCGCCCGAGAGCTCGGTGTGCACGTCGGCTGCGCGCCGGGCCTGCTCCCAGTGGACCAGGTCGGCCGGCTTGGCCTTCGGCTCGCCCGGGCCGGCAGCCGACCAGGCCAGGTCGTAGAGGTGGTACGGCACGGGCCCGACCGAACGCGACAGGGCGGCCGTGGAGTAGCGCTCCCGCAGGCTCCTGGTCCCGGCGTCGAAACCCCCGGCGACCAGGACTGCCAGGGAAACGACCAGGGCGACGCCCGCCGAGGTCCAGGACCGGGGAGCGCGCAGGACCGGAGTGACGATCCGCCCACGCAGCACCAGCGCCAGCACGGCGAGCACGACGAGGTCGGAGAACAGCAGCAGCTGGACGGGGCTGAACGTGCTCAGCGTGCTCTCGCCGACCCCGGAGACCTGGCTGGCCTCGCTCGCCATCCGGAACGGCACCAGCTCGTCGAACCACTGGTAGAACATCAGGTCGGCCAGCAGCAGGCCCGAGACCAGGACGTCG
>JBJMIP010000228.1:0-3177 GCA_045806825.1 Marmoricola sp. | reverse complement strand
TGCTGCTGGTGCTGCAGGGCATGGACACCTCCGGCAAGGGCGGCATCCTGAGCCACGCCGTCGGTCTCCTGGACCCGGGCGGCATGCACCTGAAGTCCTTCAAGAAGCCGACCAAGGAGGAGCTCTCCCACGACTTCCTCTGGCGGATCGAGCGCGAGGTTCCCGCTGCTGGTGAGATCGGCATCTTCGACCGGTCCCACTACGAGGACGTGCTGGTCGTGCGCGTGCACCAGCTCACGGACGCTCCGGAGCTCGAGCGCCGCTACGACGCGATCAACGCGTTCGAGAAGAACTTGGTCGGCTCCGGGTGCGTCGTCGTGAAGTGCATGCTGCACGTCTCCAAGGACGAGCAGCGCGAGCGGTTGCTGGCGCGACTGGACGACCCCACCAAGCAGTGGAAGTTCAAGCCCGAGGACGTCGACGAGCGCGGCTACTGGGACTCGTACCAGGACGCGTACCAGATCGCGCTGGACCGCTGCAGCACCGAGGCGGCGCCGTGGTTCGTCGTCCCGAGCGACCGCAAGTGGTACCGCAACTGGGCGATCGGCCAGCTCCTGCGCGAGCACCTCGTCGCGATGGACCTGGACTGGCCGCAGCCGGACTACGACGTGAACGCGCAGAAGGCCCGCCTCGAGGCCGAGCAGTGAACGCACTTCCTCGGGTCACCGCGACCCGGTTCGTCACGCCGCTGCGGGAGGGCGGTTCGCTTCCCGGCATCGTCGAGGCCGACGACCTCGGCACCTACGTCTGCAAGTTCCGCGGCGCCGGCCAGGGCCTTCCCGTCCTCGTCGCCGAGGTGATCGTCAGCGGACTGGCTGAGGCGCTTGGCCTGCGCACGCCGCGGTTGGTCGAGGTCGACCTGACCGAGCCGATCGCCCGCTACGAGGCCGACGAGGAGGTCCAGGACCTGCTCAACGCCAGCCTCGGGCTGAACCTGGGCGTGGACTTCCTGCCGGGCTCCTTCGGGTTCGACTCCGGGGTCGAGGTCGAGCCGACCTACGCCGCGACCGTGCTCTGGCTCGACGCCTTCGTCGCGAACGTCGACCGCAGCTGGCGCAACCCGAACCTGCTGGTCTGGCACGGCGACGTCTGGGTCATCGACCACGGCGCCTCGCTCTACTTCCACCACGGCTGGTCCAGCGGCGTGACCGACCCGTCGCGGTTCGCCGAGCAGCCGTGGTCGGCCGACGACCACGTGCTCGGTGCGCACCTCGACGCCGTGGCCGGACTCGATCAGGAGCTGGGGGACCGGATCACCGACGCCGTGGTCGACGAGATCCTGGCCCGGGTGCCGGACGCGTGGTTGGTCGGACCGGTCCCTCCCGCGGAGCTGCGCGCGGCGTACCGGGCGTTCCTGCTGGCTCGTCGCGACGGCCACCGCAGCTGGCTGCCGCGCCGTGGTGCCGCATGAATCCGTACCAGTACGTCGTGCTGCGCTGCGTCCCGCGGGTGGACCGCGAGGAGTTCGTGAACGTCGGGGTCGTCGTCTACTGCCAGCAGGCCGACCTGCTGCAGTCCGGCTGCCGAGTGGACGAGGCGCGCGTCCGAGCGCTCTGGCCCGAGTTCAACATCGATTCGTTGAGGAGCGCGCTCGCGTTCGTCGACGGGGTGTGCCGTGGCGACGCGCAGCTCGGCGCCGCAGCGTCGGGAGACCTGGGCACCCGGTTCGGGTTCCTGAAGGCGCCCCGGTCGACCGTGGTGCAGCCGAGCCCGGTGCACGGCGGGATCACCGACGACCCGGCGGCCGAGGTGGGCCGACTGCTCGACCTGCTGGTCGGTCAGACCGGAACGAGCTCCACAGCGCCGACGGCGTAACGAGCCAGGATGGTCCGAGCCACCTCCGGGTCGGCGCCCAGCGGCTCGGAAACTGCCACTGCGCCGGCCTCGAACGCGAGCTCCGCGGCACGGTCCGGCAGGAAACCGGGCGCCAGGAACATCGAGGCGACGGCGACGTGACGGCGGCCCTCGGCGCGGAACGCGCGGACGGCCTCACCGGTGGCCGGCGGGGTCGTCGAGGCGAAGGCCGCGGTGACCGGGAGCTTGTGGTGGGCGCCCCAGACCCGGGCGAGCCGGGCCACGGCCTGGTTGGCCAGCGGGTCCGAGGAACCGGCGGCAGCGAGCACGAGCGCATCGAGCTCGCGGACGCGGGCCGCGCTCAGCGCCTCGCGCAGCCGCTTGTCGAGCACCTCGAGGAACGCGTGCTCGAGGCCGAGCACCTTGGTGGCGCGGATCTGCAGACCCTCGTGCCGCGCGATCGCCTGCGCGATCGCCTCGGGCACGTCGACCTTGGCGTGGTACGCCTCGGACAGCAGCAGCGGGACGACCACGATCTCCTCGAACTTGGCGCGAACGAGCTTGTTCACCGCCGTCTCGAAGGAGGGGCGTACGTGGTCGAGGAACGCAACCTCGATGCGCAGGTCGGGGCGCATCCGACGCGTCTCGGCGACCAGCGCCTCGATCGTCGCCTTGGATCGGGGATCGCGGCTGCCGTGGGCAAGCGCGATGAGGGCTGGAGCGGTCATGGACCGGTCTCCCTTCTCTTCGATCTCGCGGTGACGCCGTTGTCGTTGCGATTGCTTCTGCGTGGTCGGTGTTACTGGTGGATCCCGCACTCGGTCTTGTTCTGGCCGGCCCACCGTCCGCTGCGCGGGTCCTCACCGGGCGCAACGCGCGCGGTGCAGGGCCAGCAGCCGATCGAGGGGTAGCCGTCGTACTGCAGGGGGTTGACCATCACGCCGTTCTCGGCGATGTACTTCTCGACCTCGTCGTCGGTCCAGCGGGCCAGCGGTGAGACCTTGACCTTCTGCTTCTTCTCGTCCCAGCCGACGACCGGCGCGATCACCCGGTTGTGGGTCTCGGCGCGACGCAGGCCGGTGGCCCACGCGTCGTACGACTTCATGATGTTGTTCAGCGGGTCCACCTTGCGCATCTTGCAGCACAGGTCGGGGTCGCGCTTGTAGAGCTCGGCAACGAACTCGGCGTCCTGCTCGGCCACGGTCTGCACCGGGGTGATGTTGAGCAAGTTGACCGGAAGCGTGGCGGCCACGGCGTCGCGGGTGCCGATCGTCTCGGCGAAGTGGTAGCCGGTGTCGAGGAAGATGACGTCCACGCCGGGCGCGACCTTCGAGACCAGGTCCGCCAGGACCGCGTCACCCATCGACGAAGTCACGCAGAACC
>JBJMIP010000227.1:0-6460 GCA_045806825.1 Marmoricola sp. | reverse complement strand
GGTCCCGCACATCTCGGTGATCATGGGGGCGTCGTACGGCGCCGGCAACTACGGCATGAACGGACGCGCCTACGACCCGCGCTTCCTGTTCACCTGGCCTAGCGCGAAGTCCGCGGTGATGGGCCCGGCCCAGCTGGCCGGGGTGCTGAGCATCGTCTCCCGGGCCGCGGCCGAGGCGAAGGGTCAGCCCTTCGACGAGGACGCCGACGCCGCGATGCGGGCGTTCGTCGAGGCGGGGATCGAGGAGCAGAGCCTGCCGTTCTTCCTCTCCGGGATGGTCTACGACGACGGGGTCATCGACCCGCGCGACACCCGCACGGTGCTGGGCATCTGCCTCTCCGTGATCGCCAACCGGCCCATCGAGGGCACCGACCGCTTCGGCGTCTTCCGGATGTGATGGAGAGATGACGACTATCAACAAGATCCTGGTCGCCAACCGCGGCGAGATCGCGCGCCGCGTCTTCACCACCGCTCGTCGCCTCGGCATCGGCACCGTCGCGGTGTTCTCCGACGCCGACGCGGGCCTGCCGTTCGTGGCCGAGGCCGACCTCGCGGTCCGGCTGCCCGGGAACACCCCGGCCGAGACCTACCTGCGCGGCGAGAAGATCATCGAGGCCGCGAAGGCGTCCGGTGCCGACGCGATCCACCCGGGCTACGGCTTCCTCTCGGAGAACGCCGGCTTCGCGCGCGCGGTCCGCGACGCCGGTCTGACCTGGATCGGTCCGACCCCGGAGTCGATCGACGCGATGGGGTCGAAGGTGGCTGCCAAGAAGCTGATGGGCGATGCCGGCGTCCCGGTGTTCGCCGAGCTCGACCCGGCGGCGGTCACGGAGGCCGACCTGCCGATCCTGGTCAAGGCCAGTTCCGGCGGCGGCGGGCGCGGCATGCGCATCGTCCGCGACCTCGCCGACCTGCCGGGTCAGGTCAAGCTCGCCTCCGACGAGGCCGCGTCGGCGTTCGGCGACCCCACCGTGTTCTGCGAGCCGTACCTGGAGAACGGCCGCCACGTCGAGGTGCAGGTCGTCGGGGACACCCACGGCAACGTGCTCATCCTCGGCGAGCGGGACTGCTCGCTGCAGCGTCGACACCAGAAGGTTGTCGAGGAGGCCCCGGCGCCGAACCTGTCGGACGCCGTCCGGGCCCAGCTGCACGACGGGGCCAGGCTGGCCGCCCGCGCCATCGGCTACGTCGGCGCCGGCACGGTGGAGTTCATGGTCTCGACAGGGTCGACCAGCCAGGAGCCGAAGGTCTCCTTCCTGGAGATGAACACCCGCCTGCAGGTGGAGCACCCGGTGACCGAGGCGGTCTTCGGCATCGATCTCGTCGAGGCCCAGATCCAGGTCGCCGAGGGCGGCACCGTCCCGGCCGCACCGAGCCACCCCCGCGGCCACGCGGTCGAGGTGCGCCTGTACGCCGAGGACCCGGCCGCGGACTACCAGCCGCAGAGCGGACGCCTGGACACCTTCGAGGTGCCGGCCGATGGCGGCTTCGAGCAGCTCGCCCTGCACGGGACCCGGTTGCACTCGGGCTTCGTCTCGGGCAGCGAGGTCAGCACCCACTACGACGCGATGCTCGCCAAGGTGATCGCCTGGGGACCGGACCGCGCCACGGCGTTCCGCAGCCTGGCCGGCCTGCTCGAGCGTTCCCGGATCCACGGCCTGGTCACCAACCGCGACCTCCTGGTCCGGCTGCTGCGCGACGAGCAGGTGCTCGCCGGCAACGTCAGCACCGACTTCCTGGGCGGCTACGACCTGGCCGGAGCGGCGACGGACCTGCGCGGACCGTCCGTCGCGGCAGCGATCGCCCTCGCGGAGCGTGCCCGCGAGAACCGGATCGTCCAGCAGGCGATCCCGGTGGCCTGGCGCAACGTCGTGTCCCAGCCGCAGCGCACCGTGCTGGCCACGACCAGCGGTGAGGAGATCACCGTCGAGTGGTTCGGCGGGCGTGACGGCTACCAGGTCGACGGCCTGGAGGTCGCGGCCGCCGGCACCGACCGGGTCGTGCTGGTCACCGACGGCGTCCAGGCGACGTACCTGGTCGCTGGGGCCGGGGATGTCGTGCACGTCGACTCCGGTCGCGGGTCCGCCTCGTTCCGCGCCGTACCGCGCTTCGTCGACCCGGCCGAGCAGGTCAGCGCCGGTTCGTTGCTGGCACCGATGCCCGGCACGGTCATCGCGGTCCAGGCCGAGAACGGCAGCACCGTCGAGGCCGGGCAGACGCTGCTCGTCCTCGAGGCGATGAAGATGCAGCACTCGATCAACGCCCCCGGCGACGGCACCGTCGAGATCGCCGTCAGCGTCGGCCAGCAGGTAGCGGCGGGCGACGTGCTTGCCGTGGTTTCCCCGAGCTCAACCGCAAGTGACGAGGAGTCAGCATGACCGCCACGATGTTCACCGAGCCCGACGAGCGGGTCGCCCTGCGCGAGGCCGTCGCGAAGCTCGCCGGCAGCTACGGCCACGCCTACGTCGCGGAGAAGACCCGCAACGGCGAGAAGCTGACCGAGCTGTGGCAGGACATGGGCAAGCACGGCTTCCTCGGCGTGAACATCCCGGAGGAGTACGGCGGCGGGGGCGGCGGCATGGCCGACCTGTCCGCCGTCCTCGAGGAGGCAGCCGCAGCAGGTGCGCCGCTGCTGATGATGGTGGTCAGCCCGGCGATCGTCGGCACGATCATCAGCCGCTGCGGGACCGAGGAGCAGAAGCAGCGCTGGCTGCCGGGCATCGCCGACGGCACCACGATCATGGCCTTCGCCATCACCGAGCCGGATGCCGGCTCGAACTCGCACCAGATCACCACCACCGCCACCAAGGACGGCGACGAGTGGGTGCTGACCGGGCAGAAGACCTACATCTCCGGCGTGGACGAGGCCGACGCCCTGCTGGTCGTCTCCCGGACCGCCGACGCGAAGACGGGGAAGCTCAAGCCGGCGCTGATCGTGGTGCCGACCGACGCCAAGGGTCTGCAGAAGCAGGTCATCCCGATGGACTTCCACGCCCCGGAGAAGCAGTTCACGCTCTTCTTCGACGACGTGCGCGTACCGGCCGACGCTCTGGTCGGGGACGAGGACGGCGGGATCTGGCAGCTGTTCGCCGGACTCAACCCGGAGCGGATCATGGGCGCCGCGTTCTCCAACGGGATGGCGCGCTTCGCCCTCGACAAGGCCGTCGAGTACGCCAAGACCCGCAAGGTCTGGAAGGACGTGATCGGTACCCACCAGGGCATCGCGCACCCGCTCGCCAAGGCGAAGATCGAGCTCGAGCAGTCCCGGCTGCTGATGCAGAAGGCAGCTGCCCTGTACGACGCGGGTGACGACGCGGGCGCCGGTGAGTTCGCCAACATGGCCAAGTACGCCGGCGGCGAGGTCGCCTGCAACACCCTGGACGTCGCGGTGCACACCCACGGCGGCAACGGCCTGGCCCAGGAGTACGGTCTGGGCAACATGCTGCTCGCTGCCCGGCTCGGCAGGATCGCACCGGTCAGCCGGGAGATGATCCTGAACTTCGTCGCCATGCACAGCCTCGGCCTGCCGAAGTCCTACTGACGATCCAACGATGGTCGAGGGGCTCCGGAGCGAGGAACGTGCGCAGGGGCCTCGAAACCTGGTGGGAGGAACGCATGACTGAACTGGTCCACTACGGCGCGACCGACGGCGTCGGCACCATCACGCTGGACTCGCCGCACAATCGCAACGCGCTCTCGCGGCAGCTGATCACCGAGCTGTTCGAGAGGCTCGAGGAGGCGGCGGCCGACGACGACGTCCGGGTGGTGGTGCTGCGCTCGGCCGACCGGGTGTTCTGCTCGGGGGCCGACCTCTCCGAGGCCGCCTCGGGTTCGATGACCGAGGGCGCGGGCGCCCTGGTCGAGCTGCAGCGCGGGATCCTCACCTTCCCGAAGCCGATCGTCACCCGCCTGGGCGGGCCGGTTCGTGCCGGCGGTCTGGGCATCGTCGCGTCGAGCGACGTGGTGATCTGCGGCGACGACGTCACCTTCGCGCTGACCGAGTCGCGGCTCGCCCTGGCGCCGGCGGTCATCTCGTTGACCCTGATACCGCGGCTGACCAGCCGGGCGGCGTACGACGTGTTCCTCTCCGGGCGGACCTTCGACGCAGCCGAGGCGGTGGCGATGGGCCTGATCACGCGCAGCGTCCCGGCGGCCGACCTCGACGCCGAGGTGGAGCGGACCTGTGCCGAGCTGCTCAAGGCGCACCCCCAGGGGCTGCGCGAGACCAAGAAGATCCTGTCGCGCGACATGCTCGCCTACCTCGAGGCGCACGCCGACGACATGATCGCGCTCAGCGCCCGGCTGTTCTCCTCCGACGAGGCCAAGGACGCGATGCTCGCGTTCCTGTCCAAGAAGTAGTCGGCCAGCACGAAGCCCGTCCCCGCCGGTGGCAGGGACGGGCTTCGTCGTTCGTCAGCGGAAGACGCCGGGGGAGAGCGCCAGGTCGTCGCCGTTGCCGGCGGTAGTCCGGCTGTCGTCGATCCAGATCTTGTTGCCGGAGATGGCCGCGAAACCGGCGCCGAACTTCACGAACTTCGGGTAGCTCAGGCAGGACCGCGGCACGTTCAGGATGACGCGCTTGTTCGGGTAGTCGATGAAGAACTTGAGCGTCTTGCAGGGGTACTCGTTGCCGTCCATCTTGTACATCGTCGCCACGCCGGCCCAGTGGCCGGTACCGGCCACGATGCTGACGTCGCGCTCGAGCTCGTTGGTCACGAACCGGAACTCGTGGTCGTTGATCGAGCCGGCCTTGGGCAGTGCCCGGAAGTACATCTCGACGCGCACGTTGGTGGCGTTGTGCTCGGTGCGGACCTTGGTGATGTCGCCGATGGTGCGGTCCGGCACCGTGACCGGGTCGCTCGTCGGGTCGCCGTTCTCGTCGACGGTCGCTGCCTGGACGTCACCGATCGCGTCGGTGTGCACGAGGTTGTCGGCCTGGGCGGCCAGCGGCACCAGGGTGAAGAGCGCCGCGGCGGCGATGGCGGTGGTGGTGCGTGCGAGCTTCATGACTCTCCCGGAACTGCAGGCGACCGGGGTGGTCGCGGTCAACAGGACCCTAGCCGAGGTGGGGCACCGGGAGGTTGAGCCAGGCACGGACGAAGGCGGACGGGTGCCGGGTGCCGGCTGCGGGGTCGACCTCGATGCCGGGGTGGGCCGCCAGCAGCTCCTCCACCGCGACCCGCGCCTGCAACCGGGCGAGGTGGCTGCCGATGCAGAAGTGCGGGCCGCTGCTGAAGGCCAGGTGCCGCTGCACCTCGCGGCGGACGTGCAGCTCGTCCGCGGTGGCGCCGAATTCACGCGGGTCGCGGTTGCCGGACCCGTAGAGCATCATCACCTTCTCGCCTGCCGGGATGGTGATGTCGTGCAGGGTGACGTCGCGGGTGGTGGTTCGCGCGAGTGCCTGGACCGAGGACTCCAACCGCAGCACCTCGAGCATCGCCGGGCCGATGAGGCTGGGGTCGTCGAGCAGCAGCTTGCGCTGGTCGGGAGCCTCGGTCAACGTGATCGCGGCGTGCGAGATCAACCCGGCGGTGGTGTCGCTCCCGCCGGCGGTGACCACGAAGCAGAAGCCCAGGATGTCCCAGTCGGTGAGCCGCTCTCCGTCGAGCTCGGCGTCGACGAGCGCGCCGATCAGGTCTTCGCCGCCGTTGGCGCGACGGCTCGCGATCACGTCGGAGAAGTAGCCGAGCAGCTCGGTGATCGCGTTCAGTCCGTCAGCGCCGGCACTCTCCAGGCCACCACCGTTCAGCGTCTGGTCCTGCAGGGCGGTGACCTGCTGCACCCAGGGGCCGAAGCGGACCCGGTCCGACTCCGGGACGCCGAACAGCTCGGAGAGGACGTACGTCGGGATGGTGCCGGAGTAGTCGCGGTGCAGGTCCACCTGCTCGCCGGCTGCGGACCGTTCGGCCATCTCGGCGAGCCGACCACGGACGAATCGGCGGATGGAGTCCTCGAGGCGGGTGACCTGGCGCGGCGTGAAGCCGCGGCCGATCAGCGAGCGGAGCCGGGTGTGCACCGGTGCGTCGAGCATGACGAGGTTCGGCGGCAGGCCGAGCTGGCCGATCTCGTCCGGGAAGAACGTCAGTCCCTGGGCCGAGGAGAAGGTCGCCGGCTCGCGCACTGCCTGCCAGATGTCCTCGAACCGGGAGAGTGCCCAGAAGGACGGCGTCCGCGCGCTGCCGAGGTGGTGGTGGACGGGGTCCTCGTCGCGCATCCACGCGTACGTCGGGTAGGGGTCGGCGAGGAAGCCGGGATCCAGCGGATCGTAAGCCGGACAAGACATTTCGCTCGTTCCCCTTCTAACATTCTTTGTTAATAACGTTCGTCCCTAGTATGGGGAACTGTGGCTCGAGACGCAACGGAAACCCGCGCACGTCTGCTCCGCGCCGGCGAGCAGCGTTTCGCCCGCGACGGGGTGGCCGGAGCGAAGCTGAGCGACGTCGTCCGCGACGCCGGCCAG
>JBJMIP010000226.1:0-6415 GCA_045806825.1 Marmoricola sp. | reverse complement strand
TCGGGCACGCCGACGGTGAGCGGTGACTTCACCTTCACCGTCAGCTACACCGTGCTGCTGGTGGGGACCCGGACCCGGACGTACACGCTGCACATCAACCCGTGACCAAGGTCGAACGCTGGGAGCAGCACGGGCTGTCCTGAACGTACGAACGCCCGGCCCCGCGCGGGGCCGGGCGTTCGCGTTCTTGTGGCGCTCGGAGAGAGCAGGGCGGTGGTCCCGTGCTCAGAAGACGTTGCGCGGACGGAACTGCACGCTGATCCTGGGACCGACCGGGCGCGAGGTCTTCGGGACTGCGTGCTCCCAGGTGCGCTGGCAGGAGCCGCCCATCACGATCAGGTCGCCGTGGCCGAGCGCGTGCGTGACCGCCGTGGTTCCGCCGAGCGGGCGGAGCAGCAGCTTCCGCGGACTCCCGAACGAGACGATCGCGACCATCGTGTCGTGGCTGCGTCCCCGACCGATGTTGTCCCCGTGCCAGGCGACCGAGTCGTTGCCGTCGCGGTAGTAGCAGCAGCCGGCCGTCACGAATGGCTCGCCGAGCTCGTCGGCGTAGTGGTCGCACAGCGCATCGCGAGCGGCGGTCAGTGCGTCGTGGGGGAGCGGGTCGCCGATGCCGTAGGTGTGCACGAGTCGAGGCACGTCGACGACCCGGTCGTACATCTCGCGGCTCTCCGCCCGCCAAGGGACCTCGGCCAGCAGGTGCTCGAAGACGGCGTCCGCGCCGCCGAACCAGCCCGGGAGGACGTCGACCCAGGCGCCGTCGGTGAGCCGGGTGCGGCGGGCGCCGGTCAGCGGTCCGACGCCAGGGTCCGGCTGGTCGAACAGCGAGGGCTGGAACGCGACGCTCACGTGCCTGAGGTTAGCAGGTGATCGAACAGGTGTTCGACAGGTCAGAATTCGGAGATCGAGCCGGTGGCCGCGGCTTCGGCTCCCGCGATCGGCCCGGGCGCCGGCGGAGCCGGAGCCTCGTCGGCCTCGGGACGCCGAGCGCCCGTCCCGTTGGTGCGGGCGTCGAGCTGCGGCTCCAGGCGGGCTATCGCGAGCCACGCGGTCAGGCCGCATCCGGCGATCAGCAGGGCGATGTACTCCAGGTGCAGCCCGTTCTTGATCATCACGGTCGCGACGACCGGGCCGACGATCGAGGCGAGCTGGAAGGAGCCCGCCGAGATCGCGTTGTAGCGGCCGCGCAGGTGGTCGGGTGCGAGGTCGTTGATGATCGGCGGGATGGTCGGCTGAAGCAGCGTCTCGCCGAGGGCGAACACCGACGCGCACCCGGCCACGAACAAGGTCGCACCGAGGGTGCCCGGCCAGATCCCGCTGGCCGCCAGGAAGCCCCACGAGGTCGCCCAGACCACGGACATGACGGCGATGACCCGGGTTCGACGGAGCCCCTCGATGCGCTGCAGCACCACCAGCTGGAGCAGCACGATGACGAGCGTGTTGGCCGCGAACGCGAAGCCGAGGCCACGGGGCGAGACGTGCCCGATCTCGTTCGCGTACGCCGGCATGCCACCGTTGAGCTGGGCGTAGCCGACGAAGGCGGCCACGAACCCCAGCAAGGTGGTCGTGGCCATCGCGGGCGCGCGCAGGACGTCGAGGTACCCGACGGAGACGTCCTCCTCGGTGGCGTCGAGGAGGACCGGTTTGCCGATGTGGCGCAGCGGTCCGAGCATGAGCAGCAGCGACGGTACGTAGCTGAGCATGTCGCCGAGGTACATCACCTGGAAGCTGCGCACGCTGTCCACGCTGACGACCAGGCCGCCGACGATGCCGCCGATCCCGATGCCGAGGTTCAGCAGCGAGAAGTTCGTGCCGTAGTAGCGCGCCCGCAGCTCCGAGGGCACCACTGAAGCGATCAGGGCCTGGGACGCCGGCCAACCGAGCCCGAAGCCGAAGCCGACGAGGGTCACGCCCAGGATCGCGGTCGGCACGTCGTCGGCGACCGCCACGATGAGGTTGCCTGCCATCGCAGCAACCAGGACGACCAGCATCGCCGCCCGCGGCCCGGCGCGGTCGATGAACATCCCGCCGGGCACCGAGACCACCGCGCCCGAGGCGGACATCACCGCGAGCAGCAGGCCGACCACGTCGAGTCCCATCCCTCGGACGTCGTGGAAGTAGATGACCCAGAACGGGAGCACCAGTCCGGTCCCGATGAACTCGAAGGCCACCACCGACAGCATCAGCCGGCCTTCGCGCGGCAGGTCGTGCCAGAACGAGGCGATCGTGGGGTGTTCGGTGGAGGTGGCCATCGTTTTCGAGTCTCGCACCGCGCGCCGACACGCCGCATCCGGTTAAACGGCTGGTCGGTCGATGCCCGGAAAACCAATTCATGCTTGGCTGGGCCTCGCTAGGGTTGCATCCGGAGCAATGGGGAGACGGTTGCTCCGGGAAGCAAAGGGGAGACTTTCTGTGTCCGAGCACGGGATTCCGGGGACCCAGCGGGGGCGCAAGCACCTGCTGGTCCGCGAGTATGTCCGTTCTCTGATCGTCGACGCCGAACCCGGCAGCCCGGCGCCCTCGGAGCGCGACCTCGTCGAGCAGTTCGGCGTCGCGCGGATGACCGTCCGTCACGCCCTCGACGGCCTGGTGGCCCAGGGGCTGCTCGAACGCATCCCCGGCCGCGGGACGTTCGTCACCAAGCCCCTGATCGACATGCAGATGCGGCTCTCGTCCTTCTCCGAGGAGATGGAGCGTCGGGGCAAGGTGCCGGAGTCGCGCACCCTGCTCGCCCGCCGCGAGACCGCCGGTCCGGGCCTGGCCCGGGCACTCGAGGCCGAGGTCGGTTCGCCGATCGTGCACTGGGAGCGGCTGCGCCTGGCCGACGGACAGCCGATCGCGATCCAGCACGTCTACCTGTCCCTGGACACGTTCCCGAGGTTCCTCGACGACGCGCTTCCGTCCTCGCTGTACTACCTCTTCGCGGACCGGGACCTGATGCCTACCTGGGGTGAGGACTCCGTGGTCGCCGCCGTGGCGACCGAGGACGAGGCCCAGGCGCTCGAGCTCGAGCCGGGCGCCCCGGTGCTGCACATCTCGCGGCGCTCGTTCTGCCGCGAGGTCGCGGTCGAGGTGACTCGCAGCATCTACCGCGCGGACCGCTACACCCTCTGGGTCCCGGTGTTGCGCCCCGAGCACCTCCGCTAACCGGGGAACGGTCGCTCGGCCGGAAGATCGGTCTCGGCTGCGCTCGACCAGCGGTGATTCCGCTGCGCTCAACGGGAGATCGGTCTCGGCTGCGCTCGACCAGCGGTGGTTCCGCTGCGCTGGATCGGCGGTGGGTCCCGCTGCGGTCGATCGGCGGGGTGGGTCGGTTACTGACCCGGGACCAGGCGGCCGACCGGCGCGACCTCGACGCCGGCCTCCTCGCAGACCCAGGTCGGGTCGGGCCCGCCCAGGTCGGGCTCGACGTACAGCGCGTGCGTCGCGTCCTCGCAGCTGGTGCACAGCGGCCACCGTCCCGCGGACTCCAGCAGGCCGTCCTGGACGTCCTGGGCCACCAGGCCGACGACGAACTCCCGGCCCTGCGGCCACTGCTCCAGCCACCAGGCGCGCTGCGACACCGAGTCCTCCAGGAGGGACACCGCTTCCGCGGTCGCCACCCCCGTCGCCTCGAGGTCGTGCAACACGAGGGCTCGTGCGGTCATGATCGGGTCGTCGAGTGCCACGATGGCCATTGTGTCTCCTGGAACCGAATCCGACCCGCTGCTCGACGCGCCGCTGCTCGAGGTGACCGTCCTGCACGGACGCGATGCTGCCGCCGCGACTGCGGGGGAGGCGGACCGGTTGCTGCTGCTCAGCGAGCCCGAGCGCGGTGGCCTGAGCCCCGAGCCCTCGACGTTGTCCGCGGTGCTGCGCGAGACCGACCTCCCGGTGCGGGTGATGCTGCGGGCCGGCGACTCGCTGAGCATCGACGGCGGCAAGTTCAACCGCCTGCTGGGCACCGCCCGTATGTGTCTCGAGCTCGGCGCCACCGGCGTCAGCTTCGGCTTCCTGGACCACGATCTCGAGATCGACCGGGCCAGCTGCGCGGCAGTGGCGAACGAGCTCGTCGGCATCGGCTGGACCTTCCACCGGGGTTTCGACCAGGCGCTCGACGCGCGCCGGGCGTGGCGCGACGTGCTCGACCTACCCGGGCTGGACGCGGTCGCGTCGGCCGGCTCCACCCGTGGCCTGGCCAGCGGCGGCAACGAGCTCGTCGAGCGCGCGGCGGCCAACCCGCGGATCGCCGCCCGGCTGCTGGTCTCCGGTGGGCTGACGGGCGAGCAGGTGCCGTGGCTGATCCGGGCCGGAGTACGCCAGTTTGGGCTCGGCGAGGAAGTGCGCCCCGGCGGCTCCTGGACCAAGGCGTACGTCGACACGGCAGCCGTCCGAGCCTGGCGGCTCCTGCTCGACGACGCCCACCAACGGGCCCTCGGCGTACCGGTCGACTGACCGTTCGGCTCGATTGCGGCGATTCGCTGGACACCGGCGCGCCCGCGGGTGATGGTTGCGGCGGGATCGTCTAAGGGGAGTCCGAGTGAAGCGTGTTCTGGGTGTGTGCACCCTCGTCCTGGCAGCCGTCGTGGTCGGCCTGACCGGGGCGCAGCCCTCGTCCGGCGCTCCTGCGGTCGCCACCTTCGCGTCGACGTTGTCGACGTGGAAGACCTGCGGCAGCCTGCAGTGCGCCACCATCACGCTGCCGATGGACTACGCCCACCCCGACAACGGCAAGACGGTGAAGCTGGCTCTTTCCCGGGCCCAGGCCTCGCCCCTGGCCGGCTCGTACGCCGGGATGATGCTGCTGAACCCGGGCGGTCCCGGTGGTTCGGGCACCTACCTGCCGAACCTGCAGGGCTCGGTGCCCGGCAACGCCGCGCAGCGTTACGACTGGGTCGGCTTCGACCCGCGCGGCGTCGGCGCCTCGGTTCCCTCGCTGCACTGCAACTCGCACTACTTCGGCGCCAACCGCCCGAACTTCGTGCCGACCACCCAGGCGATCTACGACTACTGGAAGAACAAGTCGAACATCTACGCCGCCCAGTGCGGCAAGAGCACCGCGAAGGCGCTGCTGCCGTTCCTGACCACGCGCGACACCGTCCGCGACATGGAGATGATCCGGGCTGCGTACCAGGCGCAGGCGTCGAGCGCGCAGAAGCCGGTGCTCGCCAAGCTCAACTTCTACGGCTTCTCCTACGGCACCTGGCTCGGCCAGGTCTACGCGAGCACCTACCCGGCGAAGGTCGGTCGTTTCATCCTCGACGGCGTCGTCGACCCGAGCACCTACTGGTACAAGTCGAACCTGCAGCAGGACATCTGGTTCGACAAGAACCTGAACACCTTCTTCGCCTGGATCGCGGCGCACAACTCGACCTTCCACCTCGGCACCAGCGCGAAGACGATCCGCTCCGGGTACAACGCGCTGCTCAAGCGGTTGGACCGTTACCCGTCGGCCGCCGGCAGGCTGGGGCCCGACGAGCTGACCGACGCGGTGATCTCGGCGCCGTACTACGTCTTCGAGTGGGCCGACATCGCCCGTGACTACGCGCAGCTGGTGCGCAACAAGAGCGGCACCGCCCTGTGGAACCGGTACGTCGCGGGCAACCAGGGCGACGACAACGGCTACGCGATCTACCTGGCGACCGAATGCACCGACGCTCCGGCGCCGTCGTTCGCCCAGCAGCGCGGCGACACCTGGGCCCTCTACCGGAGCTACCCGTACCTGGCGTGGGACAACACCTGGTACAACATGCCGTGCCTGAACTGGAAGGCGCCGCCCCGACCGGGGTCGCACCCCTTCGGCACCTACGTGCACGTACCGATCCTGCTGATCAACGAGACCCGCGACGCGGCGACGCCGTTCGCCGGTGCCCTGAACGTGCGAAAGCGGTTCCCGACCGCGTCGCTGATCGCGGGGATCGGTGGCACCACGCACGCCGGATCGCTGCACGGGGTGACCTGCGTGGACAACGCGATCGCGGCCTACCTCAACGACGGGACCGTGCCGACCCGCAAGGGCCCGGACACCTACGACCTGGCCTGCCCGAAGGTCCCGCCGCCGTCGCCGACCGGCGGGCTGCTGGGACGGACCAAGGCCGACCCGGGGATGCCGACCGCGGTGCAGAACCGGTTGCAGGCGGCGCAGTCGTACTCGCTGCGCTGATCAGTCCGGGACCGGAAGGTCATCGGCATCGATGATCCGGTACGCGTAGCCCTGCTCGGCCAGGAACCGCTGCCGGTTCTGCGCGAAGTCGGCGTCGACGGTGTCGCGCGAGACGATGGTGTAGAACCGCGCGGTCTTGCCGTCGGCCTTGGGTCGCAGCAACCGACCGAGCCGTTGCGCTTCCTCCTGGCGTGAGCCGAACGCCCCGCTCACCTGGATCGCGACCGCGGCCTCGGGGAGGTCGATGGAGAAGTTCGCGACCTTGGAGACCAC
>JBJMIP010000225.1:0-14043 GCA_045806825.1 Marmoricola sp. | reverse complement strand
TAGGGCGGACCCTCGGCAGCCGTCAGTCCCGCGACCTCGTCCAGGTGCTGGAGGAGCTCGTGCGCGGCCAGCTCGACCGACTTGTGCCGCCACTCCGCGGCGCGGTAGACGCAGGCGATCAGCGCGGTGCGGTGGATCCGCCGGAAGTCGCCGAGGACGAAGGCGTAGCGCGCCTTGGTCTCGTCGTTCGCACCGTCGGTGAGTCCGAGGTGCCACGCGGCGTACTCCTCCCAGGAGTGGCGCGCAAGGTAGTCGTTCCCGGCCTCGGCGTCAGGCTGCGCTTGGCCCCAGTCGCTGTCCAGCACGTACTGGCGGCTCTCGATCAACGTTCGTGCGCGCTCGACCGCGGCCGGGTTGACCGCGTAGGTCGCCATCAGATCCGCTCGGGCTCGATCTCCGGGTCGTGGTCCGGCTCGGCTCCAGGGTCCACGGGGATCGGACGCGAGGTCCCGGGCACGATCTCGGGATCGGGGGGTGGTGGGGTGGTCATCGGCTGCTCCTCACGGCTCCCGTCAGCGGTTCCCCGACGGGCCCTCGAGCAAACGGACGACCGCGCGGTCCAGCGCGTCCGGCCCTTTCACCCCCGGGTCCAGCACCGTGCCGGACTCGAAGAGGTCGATCACGCGCGGGTCGACGTAGGAGGACCGCGCGATGGTCGGGGTGTTACCGAGCAGCTCCGACGCCGCGGTCACGGCTTCCCGGATCCGTCGTCGACGCCCGGCCACCGATCCGGGAAGGGGCTGCTCGGCCAACGTCACGGCTGCCGTCACCGTCGCGTGCCAGGTCCGGAAGTCCTTCGCCGTGACGTCCAGTCCGGTCATCGCGCGAATGTGCTCGTTGAGCTCGTCCGCGGAGACCGGTTGCCAACGACGGCCGACCTTGGAGGCCAGCAGCCGGGCACCGACGGGCCTGCGCCAAGGCAGCGCAGCGACCACGTCCGCATCCTCGATGACCACTTCGTGCTCGATGCCGGCCTTGCCGACGAACTCGAAGACCATCGTGTCCTGCACGCGGCGTACGTGCCGGCGCTCGAGCGTGGTCAGCCCGTGGCTCCCGAACTCCTCGGCCGATTCGTCCGAACCGGGCCGGAAGCAGCCGAGGTCGAGGAGCCGGACGCCGGCAGCCAGGATGCGTCGCCGCTCGACGTCCTGCTCGCCCGGTGCCGCCCGAAGCTGGTTGCGCAGCTTGCGGCGCAGGCCCGGCAAGCGGTGCGCGAGCCGGGTGACCCTGTCGAACTTCTCCAGGTCGCGCTGCTCGCGCCAGCTCGGGTGGTACAGGTACTGGCGGCGTCCGGCGTCGTCGGTGCCGACGGCCTGCAGGTGCCCGCGCGGGTAGGGGCAGATCCAGACGTCGGCCCACGCCGGCGGGATGACGAGGTCGCGGACGCGGGCCACCTGGTCCTCGGCGAGCGGGCGACCGTCGGCGTCGACGTAGCTGAACCCCCGGCCGCGCCGGATCCGTCTCCAGCCGGGCTCCTGGCTGGAGACGGTGCGCAACCTCATGAGGCATCGATACCCAGCGCCGGGGTGCGGAACCGTCGGATCTGACAGCCTGTCCCCGTGACCAACCGCGTGCAGCAGCTCCTCGGCATCGAGATCCCGATCGTCCAGGCCCCGATGACCTTCATCGCCAACGCGCCGCTCGCGGTCGCCGTCTCGGAGGCGGGTGGCCTCGGCGTGATCGAGACGCTGTCGCCCCAGGGCCGTGAGGACCTGGCCCGGGCGCGCACGCTGACCAGCAAGCCGATCGGGGCGAACCTGATGATCCAGGGCTGGAAGAACGACCCGTCGATCGTCGAGACGATCGCCGAGGCCGGCGTCAGCTACGTCGCGACCTCGGCCGGCGACCCAGGACTGTTCACCGCGCGGCTGCACGACGCGGGCATGACGGTCTTCCACGTCGTGGGGTCGCTGCGGGCGGCGCAGAAGGCGATCGACGCCGGCGTCGACGGTCTGGTCGTGGAGGGTGTCGAGGGCGGCGGCTTCAAGGGAGCGCTCGGCGCCTCGACGATGGTCCTGCTCCCCCTGGTCGCGTCCCGGACCGACCTGCCGATCATCGCCGCCGGCGGTATCTGCGACGCGACGTCGATGGCCGCGGCGTTCGTGCTCGGCGCCGAGGGAGTACAGATGGGAACCCGGATGCTGGCCACCGAGGAGGCAGGGGTGCACCCGAACTTCAAGGACGCGATCCTCACCGCCGACGACGCCGGCACGGTGCTGATCAGCGTCCCGGGCAACCCGACGATGCGGGTGCTGCGCAACGCCATCACCGAACGGATCGGCGACGGGGAGGAGATCAAGCTGCTGGGCCAGATCACCGACCTCTACTTCGGCGGCGACATGGACATCAGCGTCGCCAACACCGGCCAGGTCTCCTCGCGCATCGAGACGGTGCTGCCTGTCGGCCAGGTCGTCAAGGAGATGTGGGCGGGCTGCTCGGCGGCCCTGGACGCCGGCCGCGAGCGTCTCGACCGAGCCTGACCGACCGCCGACGAAACGCCCGAATCGGAAGGGCCGGGACAAACCCCTCGGCCTTTTGGCAAATCTCTGGAAAAGCCTTTCGAATAACGGTCCGGATCAGGACCGTACGTCCTAGCGTCGGGTTCGGGCGCGCGTGGGGCGTGCCGTCCTCTCGGTTGAAGAAGGTTGAGCAATGAGCTCTGTGCGGTTCAGGTACTCCTCGGCGATCGCGGCCCTCGCTGGCCTGCTGGTCCTCATGACCGGCCTGGTCGGTCCGGCCCAGGCGGCGGTCAGCCGCGTGCTGACGATCAGCGCCAGCCCGACCTCGGCGTACGGCGGCACCCAGATCACCTACGCCGGTTCGATCAATCACACCGGCGCCGGCCAGGGCATCAAGCTGCAGCGCAAGGTCGGCACCAGCTGGGTGACGGTCACCTCGGTGAACACCACCACCGGTGGCGCCTACAAGATCAAGACGACGCTGACCTCGACCGCAGGCGCCTACATCTTCCGCACCGCGGCCCCTGCGCAGCGCACTCTCGCGCTCGCGTACTCGCGCAGCGTGACGGTGACCTCGCTCGGCACGAATCCGGGCAGCACCCCGGCGCCGACCATCAGCACGACGTCGCTGCCGGACGCCACCCGCGCGGTGCAGTACTCGACCACGCTGGCGCACACCGGCGGCGCCGGCACCTGGTCGGTCCCGGCGAACAGCCTGCCCGACGGACTCTCGCTGAACTCCTCGACCGGCACCCTCTCGGGCATCCCGAAGGTCGTCGGCACCTACGGCATCTACCCGACCTTCACCGAGACCTCGACGGGCCGGACCGCGTTCAAGTCGCTGGGCCTGAAGATCAACGGCACCGCGCTCGCGATCACGACCAGCACGCTGCCCGACGGCACCCAGGGCACTGCCTACTCGGTGCCCCTGGCCGAGAACGGCGGTCCTGGCACCTGGTCCTCCCTCGAGCTGCCCGAGGGCCTGACCCTGAATCCGAGCACCGGCGTGCTCTCGGGAACCCCGGCCGTCTCCGGTGACTACTCCGTCTACGTCGGGTTCACAGAGACCTCGACCGGTTCGGTCGCGACCAAGGCCTACGCGCTGCACCTCGCGGCCGGTTCGGTCCCACCGGGCTACCCGACCATCACCACGACCTCGCTGCCGAACGGCACCAAGGGGATCGCCTACTCCAGCACCCTGGCCAAGACCGGTGAGGCCGGTACCTGGTCCAAGGCGAACGGCACCCTGCCGCCGGGCATCACCCTGGACTCCGCGACCGGTGAGCTCTCCGGTACGCCGACCGCCTCGGGCAGCTACGGCTTCACGGCCAAGTTCACCGAGACCACCAGCGGCCACAGCGCGACCAAGGTGCTCGCAATCTACGTGACGGCCGGACCGACGATCACCACGACCACGCTGCCCGACGCGCACGTGGGTCTGCCGTACTCGGTCACGCTGACCAAGGTCGGCGGCGCCGGTACCTGGTCGTCCCTCGAGCTCCCCGAGGGCCTGTCGCTGAACCCGTCCACCGGCGAGATCTCCGGAACCCCCACCGCGGCGCCGGCGCTGTACGGCATCTACGTCGCGTTCACCGAGACCGACGGCGGCGCGTACGGGACGGCGAACCTGGCGCTGACCATCGTGGCTCCGAAGATCACCACCACCTCGGTGCCCGACGGCACCACCGGCTCGCCGTACAGCCAGCAGCTGGAGAAGACCGGGCTGCCCGGTACCTGGGCGCAGACCGACGGCTTCCTGCCGGACGGCGTCTCCGTGTCCGACAGCGGCCTGGTCTCCGGCACCCCTGCGGCGGCCGGCGACTACGGCTTCACGGTGACCTTCACCGAGACCGCCACCGGTTCCACCGACCAGAGGGCCTTCCTGCTGCACGTCTCGGACCCCGGTTCCCCGGTGATCAGCACGCCGAACCAGCTCCCGGACGCCGTCGTCGGTACGCCGTACAGCACGGCCCTGGCCGCCACCCCGACCGGTGGGACCTGGTCGATCACCTACGGGTCGCTGCCGCTCGGCCTGAGCCTGAACGAGAGCACCGGGGTGATCAGCGGGACGCCGACCTTCCCGGACCCGGAGCTCTTCATCGTGAAGTACACCTCGGGCGCGACCAGCAACACCAAGGCGTTCAGCATCAACTCCCAGGCTGCCGCCGGCTAGACACGACCTGACCCCCGCCTGAACGCTGCTGGGTGGCATCGGGCGGGGGTGCCAGACTCGGCTCCATGCGGATCCTGGTCGTCGAGGACGAGAAGCGACTCGCCGCGAACCTGCGCACCGGCCTGGAGGCCGAGGGCTTCGCGGTCGACGTCGCGCACGACGGCGGCGAGGGCCTCTGGTACGCCCGCGAGAACCCGTACGACGCGATCCTGCTCGACATCATGCTTCCGGTGATGAACGGCTACAAGGTGTGCGAGACGCTGCGCGCCGAGGAGAACTGGACGCCGATCCTGATGCTCACCGCCAAGGACGGCGACTGGGACCAGGTGGAGGCGCTGGACACCGGAGCCGACGACTACGTCACCAAGCCCTTCTCCTTCGTGGTGCTGCTCGCCCGGCTCCGGTCGCTGCTGCGGCGCGGGGTCGCCGAGCGGCCGACGGTGCTCACGGTCGGCAACCTCTCCCTGGATCCGGCGAGCAAGACCGTGACCCGGGACGAGACCGAGATCAGCCTGACCTCCCGGGAGTTCTCGCTGCTCGAGTTCCTGATGCGCCGCAGCGGCGTGGTGGTGACCAAGGCCGACATCCTCGAGAACGTCTGGGACTACGCCTACGAGGGTGACCCCAACATCGTCGAGGTTTACATCGGCCGATTGCGGCGCAAGGTCGACAAGCCCTTCGACCGTGACGACATCCAGACGTTGCGCGGCAGCGGGTACCGGTTGGGCGGGACCGCCGGGTGAACCTGCTCGATCGGATCAGCTCCTCGACGCGAACCCGGATCACCGGGTTGGCGTCGCTGTTCGTGCTGCTGGTCCTCTCGGTCGGCTCGGTGGTGCTGGTGCTCGCGATCAGCCACTCGCTCAGCAACAGCCTGATCAGCTCAGCACAGCAGGACGCGCAGTCGATCGACGCCCAGCTCAAGCGCGGGGTCAGTCCTGCCGCGGCCGCCACGACCGGTCGCGTCGACGTCGTCGTCCAGCTGCTGGCGGCCGACGGCACGGTGGTCGCCAGTGACCACCCCGAACGCTTGAGCGTGCCGCTGATCACGGCGCCGGGCGTGCACCGGTCGCAGATCGTCCCGGGGGCCGACGACAAGTTCACCGTGGTGGCGCGCCGGGCGACGTCGAACCGCGGTATCGACCTGATCATCGTCGGACGCTCCACCGAGCAGCGCGACGAGACCCGGGCGGAGACCGCCGGCGTGCTGGCCATCTCGGTTCCGCTCACCGTCGCCGCACTGGCGGGGATCATCTGGTTCAGTGTCGGGCGGGCCCTGCGCCCGGTCGGGGTGATGCGCCAGGAGGCCGACCAGATCACGGCCGCGCACCTGCCGGACCGCTTGGCGGTGCCGGAGGGCGACGACGAGATCCCGCAACTGGCGCGCACGCTCAACGAGATGCTCGACCGGATCGAGGACGGCCAACGCCTGCAGCGTCAGTTCGTCTCGGATGCCTCCCACGAGCTGCGCTCGCCGCTCGCGGTGATCAGGCAGGCGGCCGAGCTCAGCCAGGCGCACCCGGAACGGATCGGCACCGAGCAGCTCGCCGCCGATGTCCTGGCCGAGAGCTCCCGGCTCGAGGGACTGGTCTCGGCACTGCTGACGCTGGCCCGCATGGAGAACCGCCCGGACGCGCCCCACGAGCAGGTGGACCTCGATGACCTGGTGTTCATCGAGGTCTCCCGTCAGCGCAGCTCCACCGATCGGGTCACCTTCGACCTCGCCGACGTGGGCGCCGGCCGCACCACCGGGAACCCGGTGCTGCTGGCCCAGGTGATCCGCAACCTGCTCGACAACGCAGTCCGGCACGCGACCCACCAGGTCACGCTCGGTCTGCACCAGAGCGGGGGTACCGCGACCCTGGTCGTGGAGGACGACGGCGACGGGATCGCACCGGCGGACCGTGGCCGGGTCTTCGAACGGTTCGTCCGCCTCGACGAGGCCCGGGCGCGCGACGACGGTGGCAGCGGACTCGGCCTGGCGATCGTGGCCTCGATCGTGCACGAGCACGGCGGAACGGTGCAGATCACCGACGGGACCGCGGGCGGTGCGCGCTTCGAGGTGCGACTGCCGATGGCCGCCGGCGACGACTGATCGATCCGGCGCGACCCCGGCGTTCAGGTTGGGTTCAGCGGCTAGGTGGCAGATTGTGACCGTGACCGCCGAAGTCGTGCTCGAACCGACCCGCCGCATCGTCGAGCGGGTCCGGACCGTGCCAACCCTCCCGGTCGTGCTCACGGTGCTGGCCCTCGGTCGGCTGCTCGAGTTCCGCGAGGGCGGTTCGCCCGACGAGAGCGGCTTCCTGGTCCTCGCCCACCAGTGGCATGCCGGCGGTACCTCGCTGTACGGCAACTACTGGGTGGACCGCCCGCCACTGCTGCTGATGATCTACCGCGTCGCGGATCTCCTCGGCGGTCTCGGTGCGCTGCGCGTCATCGGGATGCTCGCAGCGGTGGCCACCGTCGTGCTGGTCGCCGACACCGCCAGGGTCGCCCTCGGCCGACGCGCGGCGACCTGGAGCGCCGTCGTCGCCGCCGCACTGCTGCTCTCGCCGCTCTACGGCGCGGTCGACGTGAACGGCGAGCTGCTCGCAGCCCCGTTCATCGCGCTCGGAATCCGCGCCGCCGTCGAGGTGCTGCAGACCTCCGAGCAGCTGCGCTCCCGGCTCGCCGCACTCCTGGCCGGATCCTCCGCGGTGGCGGCGCTGCTGATCAAGCAGAACATGGCCGACGTCGTCGTGTTCACCGCCGTCGCGTGGACCGTCGCCTGGCGCAGCCACCGTCTGCCCGGCCGCGACCTGGTCGACCGGATCCTGCTGGCCGGGGCGGGTTTCGTCGCCGGCTACTGCGCGGTGATGCTCTGGGCCCTTGCACACGGGTCCTCGCCGGCCGAGATCTACCAGGCGACGTACCCGTTCCGGATCACCGCGGCGCACGTGATCGCGCAGGGCCCGCACCAAGCAGCCGGCATCCGGCTGGAGAACCTGGTCCAGGCTTTCTTCTGGTCGATCGCCCCCCTGCTGATGGTCGCGTTCGCGGTCTTCGGCTTCCGCCGGTCCCGTCAGCCGGCGATCGTCGCCGCCCTCGGCGCGGTGCTCGTGTTCGACGTGGTCTCGGTGCTCGCCGGGGGCAGCTACTGGCTGCACTACCTGCTCGAGAGCGCACCCGCCGTGGCTCTGTCCGCCGGTGCCACCTCGTTGCACGCGCCCCGGATCGTCCGCGGGCTCACCGCGCTGGGCGCGGCGTCCGCCCTGATCGCCACCGCCACGGTGGCGGTGCACCCGACCGCGACCCCGGGCACCACCGTCGGCGTCGCGATCAAGGGGGCAGCCCAGCCCGGTGACACGCTGGTGCTCGCCTTCGGCGACGCCGACACGCTGCGCGCCAGCGGGCTCACCTCGCCCTACCCGTACCTGTGGAGCATCCCGTCGCGCGGTCTCGACCCCGACCTGACGCTGCTCCGCGGGATCCTCGCCGGGCCGACGGCCCCGACCTGGATCGTCGTCCGCGGTCGCGACTACGTCGACCGCCTGCGCACCGCTGGTACCGAGAAGCTGATCGCCCAGCGCTACCGCCTGGTGACCAAGATCTGCGGCCGCTCGATCTACCGGCTGGCCGGCGTGCACCGATCGGTCCCGACCAGTGACCGCGGCTGCACCGGCGGCACGGTGATACCGACCCTGCCGTGAGATTTCCGCGCCTGATCCGTGAGAAGAGAGTGACGATGACGCCCTACCTACGCCGCCTGGTCGTGGTGCCCACCTACCAGGAGGCCGAGACGATCACGACTGCGCTGGATGCGGTGCTCGCCGCGGCCCCCGGGGTCGACGTGCTGGTGGTCGACGACAACAGCCCCGACGGCACGGCCGACCTGGTCCGCTCGCACCCGGCGTACGGGACCGTGGTGCATCTGCTCACCCGCCCCGGCAAGGACGGGCTCGGTGCGGCTTACCGTGCGGGCTTCGCGTGGGCGTTGAACGAGGACTACCACCAGATCGCGCAGATGGACGCCGACCTGTCGCACCCCGCCGACCGGCTGCCGGCGCTGTTCGAGGCACTGACCGACGCCGATGTCGCGGTCGGCTCGCGCTACGTGCGCGGCGGCGCGGTGAGCAACTGGGGTCTGCACCGCCAGCTGCTCTCCCGCGGCGGCAACGTGTACGTGCGCGTCGTGCTCGGGACCGGCGTCCGGGACAACACCGCGGGGTTCAAGGCCTTCCGGCGCGACGCGCTGCTGGCGATCGAGGTGCTGGCCAGCCAGTCCAGCGGCTACGCGTTCCAGATCGAGAACACCTGGCGCGCGCACCGACGCGGGTTGCGGATCGCCGAGGTGCCGATCACCTTCACCGACCGCACCGCCGGGAGCTCGAAGATGTCCGGCCCGATCGCCCGCGAGGCGCTGGGCCGCGCCCTGCGCTGGCGCCTCGGTGAGCTCCGCCAGGGGCGCGCGACCCGGGTGCCGGTCCGAAGCGACCGAGACCTGCTGAATACGCGGTAAATACCAACCGAGTAGTTAGTAGTCATCTTTGGCTATTTGTACCGAATCCGTTGCGCACCCTCAGTCACATTCGCCACAGTGGTGCGCATGCACCGACGCACGTGGGGTACGTCGTTCCTTTTGGGCCTGCTCGTCCTGACGAGCCTGGTCGGAATGGACACAGGGCCCGCATCCGCCCAAACCGCCAGCACCCAGACCATGTCCGGGGTGTCACTACCGACCAAGTTCGAGTCGGACATCCTGATGTACATCAACAACCACCGGGCGGCGATCGGCTGCCCGCGGCTGACGTACAACTCCTACCTGGCCTACGCCGCGCGCAAGCACACCTCGCGGATGGTCCAGGCCCAGCAGGTCTCGCACCAGCTGCCCGGGGAGTCGGCGTTCTCGACCCGGATCACGACCGCCGGTTACACGCCGTGGCGGCTGCTGGCCGAGAACCTCGCCTACGGACCGCGGACGCCGTGGAGCGTCTACGCGTTGTGGATGAACAGCCCGCCGCACAAGGCGAACATCCAGAACTGCGGGCTGCGCAACGCCGGTCTCGGGTCCGCGTACATCGACGGACGGTCCTGGGACACCATCGACTTCGGCCGCCAGTGACGTTCGACCGGTGACCCACCGCGGGTGTGGCACGCTGCCGAGGTGAGTCCACGTCGCGCAGCGCACCTCGGGGTCGCCGTCGTCGCCAGCTTCGTGGTGCGGGTGCTCGTGCGGTTCAAGCCGCAGCGGTGGTGCCCGCCGGCGATCACGCTCCGGCTGTTCCGGATGTCCTCGGAGGCCGGCAACGCGCTCAACACTGCCGACCTCGAGCGGCACGTGCCGCCGACCGGGTGGACCGTCCGCACCGACCTCGCCTACGCGCCGGGACGGTTCGGCGGCTTCGACCTGGCCCTGCCCCAGCGCTCCGGCCCGCACCCGCTGGTGATCTGGGTGCACGGCGGCGGGTGGCACTTCGGCGACAAGCGTGACCTGCTCCCCTACGCGAAGCTCCTCGCTGCGCGCGGGTTCGCGGTCGCGGTGGTGAACTACCCGCTCGCCCCGCGTGCTCGGTACCCGGACGCCGTGAACGCCGTCGCCGAGGCGCTCGCACACCTGGTGCGCGAGGCCCCGGCGTACGGGCTCGACCCGTCGCGCGTCGTCCTCGCCGGGGACTCGGTGGGGACCCAGCTCGTCGGCGAGGTGGTCGCGTCCGGCACGACGGACCTGGCCGGCCTGGTGCTGTTCTGCGGCGTCTACGAACCGGCCGCGCTCGACGACAGCGACCGGATGTTCGAGGCCGTGCTGGAGTCGGCGATGTGGTCGTTGACGCGGAGCCGCGCCTGGAAGTCCTCGCCGGTGACGGGCCGGATGTCGGTCCTCGAGCGGGCGACCGCCGACTTCCCGCCGACCTTCATCAGCGGCGGTCGGCAGGACCCGCTGTTCCGGCGGCAGACGCCGCCGATGGCGCAGCGGTTGCGCGAGCTCGGCGTACCGGTCGAGGAGTTCCTCGCCGGCGACGACGCCGAGCCGTGCTTCCACCAGTTCCAGCTGCGCCTCGGGACCGCTCCCGGTGCCGAGGCGTTCGAGCGTCTGGTGGCGTTCCTCGAACGAAATCTCGGGCGACGAGCACAGCCGGAACACAATTCTCATTGAGTCCTCTATGATTCTGGTCGAGAGCCTCCGCGACCGCGGGGACTGACGACCAGGAGAACCTTCATGCGCCACGGCATCGTGCTGTTCACCAGCGACCGCGGGATTACCCCGGCCCAGGCGGCCAAGGCCGCGGAGGACGCCGGCTTCGACACCATCTACGTGCCCGAGCACACCCACATCCCGGTCAAGCGCGACGCCGCGCACCCCGGCACCGGTGACGAGACGCTGCCCGACGACCGCTACATGCGCACCCTGGACCCGTGGGTCTCGCTGGCCACCGCTGCCGCGATCACCACGAGGATCCGGCTCTCCACCGCCGTCGCCCTCCCGGTCGAGTCCGACCCGATCACGCTGGCCAAGACGATCGCCACGCTCGACCACCTCGCCGGCGGCCGGGTCACCCTCGGTGCCGGCTTCGGCTGGAACACCGACGAGCTCACCGACCACCACGTGCCGGCCGCCAAGCGCCGCACCGTGCTGCGCGAGTACCTCGAGGCGATGCGCGCGCTGTGGACCCAGGACGAGGCGGCGTACGACGGGGAGTTCGTGAAGTTCGGCGCCTCGTGGGCCTGGCCCAAGCCCCCGCAAGGGCACGTGCCGGTGATCATCGGCGCCGGCGGCGGACCCAAGACCTTCGAGTGGATCGCCAAGAACGCTGACGGCTGGATGACCACGCCGATCGAGGCGGACGTCCCGGAGAAGATCGCCGCGCTCAAGGCTGCCTGGGCCGCCGAGGGCCGCGACGGCGAGCCCGACGTCCGGGTGCTGATCGCGATGAAACCGTCTCCCGAGGACCTGGCCACCTGGGCCGAGTGCGGCGTCACCGAGCTGATCTGGGGCCTGCCGGACAAGTCGGCCGACGAGGTCATCGCCTTCATCGGCCGGCACGGCGAGCGCCTCGGGCTCTCGGCCTCCTGACGATGACCACCGACCCCGTCCTGTCGGCCAAGGGCACGCGCCTGAACAAGCGCGGCCAGCAGACGCGGCAGTCGCTGCTGGCGGTGGCGCTGCGCTGCTTGGCGACCGGCGGACCGGACGCGGTCAGCGCGAGCCTGATCGCCCGCGAGGCGGGGGTCACCTGGGGCACCGTCCAGCACCAGTTCGGTGACGTGGACGGGCTCTGGGCAGCGCTGCTCGAGGACGTCCTCGGCGACGGTTCCGCGACCGCGCTGCCGGTCCCGCACTCCGCCGACCTCGGCGAACGGGTGGACGCCGTGGTCGGGGCGTTGTGGGCCGCGATGGACCTGCCGACGTTCCGCGCGATCCACACCCTGCGCGAGGCGCTCCCCCGCTCGCGCGACGAGCTCGAGGCGACCTACCCCCTGACAGCAGCCGCGATCGTCCGCTGGGACGAGTCGTGGCGCTCGACGATGGTGCAGGCGTTCGCCGGTCTGGCGGTCGACCCGGTCAGGCTCGAACGCGTGCGGAGCCTGCTCCCCGGCGCGCTGCGCGGCCTGCACGCCGAGCAGTACCTCTCCTCCTACACCGACTCCGCCGAGGCCCGCCGCGGGCTGGCCGAGGCGATCACCAGCTACCTCGAGAAGGACTCCTGATGAGCGAGAACACCAGCTACGACGTGATCGTGGTCGGCTCGGGCGGCGGCGCGATGACTGCGGCGTACCTGGCCCAGAAGCACGGCCTGAGCACCGTGGTCGTGGAGAAGACCGGGTACGTCGGCGGCACCTCGGCCTACTCCGGCGGCGCCTGCTGGCTGCCGGGTTCCTCGGTCCAGCGCAAGGCCGGCATCAGCGACTCCACCGAGGGAGCGCGCGCGTTCCTCGGGGCGCTGCTGGTCGATCCCGACGCCGCCAAGGTCGAGGCGTTCCTGGCCGAGTCGCCGCGCCTGGTCGGCGAGCTGCTCGAGGACGAGGCGATCGACTTCGAGTGGCTGCCGTTCCCCGAGTACTACGAGGGCCCCGGCCGGGTCAGCTGGGGTCGTTCGATCCAGCCGACGAACCTCAAGCGCGGCGAGCTGCCCGCCGAGGTCGCCGCGCTCGTGCGTCCGCCGGTCGAGCTCGACCGGCTCGGGCAGCCGGGTCGCAACACGCTGTCCGGCGGTCAGTCCCTGATCGCCCGGCTGCTGTGGGCCTTCACCCGCGACGGCGGCACCGTGCTCACCGGGCACGCGGTCGACCACCTGGTCGCCGAGGGTGCCGGGGACGAGGTCAGGGTCGTCGGGGTCTCGGCGGCCACCGGCGATGGACGTGTCGAGCTCCGTGCGAGCAAGGGCGTGATCGTGGCCGCCGGCGGCTTCGAGCACAACCAGGCGTGGCGCAGCGAGTACGGCGTACCGGGTGACTCGGCCTGGTCGATGGCGCCCGACGGCACCAACACCGGCGAACCGATCGCCGCCGCGCGTGCCGTCGGCGCCGCCACCGCGCTGCTGGACCAGGGCTGGTTCTGCCCCGGCCTGGAGCACCCGGACGGGCACGGCTCGTTCACCCTCGGCTTCCGCAGCGGGGTGATCGTCGACGCGAGCGGCAACCGCTACGCCAACGAGTGCCTGCCCTACGACCGGTTCGGCAAGGAGATGGCGAAGGACGCGAGCCGGATCCCGTCCTGGTTCGTGTTCGACAACCGCGAGGGCGGCGGACTGCCCGCGATCGCGATGCCCGAGGGCAACCGCGCCGACCACCTGGCTGCCGGCACCTGGGTCGAGGCGGACACGCTCGCCGAGCTCGCCGACAAGCTCGGCCTCACCGACCTGGTCGCCACCGTCGATCGCTTCAACGGCTTCTGCGAGACCGGCGTCGACGAGGACTTCGGCCGCGGTGGCGACGAGTACGACACCTTCTTCGCCGGTGGTGACGGCCCGAACAAGGCACTGGTCGGCGTGCACCAGGCACCCTTCACCGCGGCCCGGTTCGTGCTCTCCGACCTCGGCACCAAGGGCGGCATCGTCACCGACGCCGACGGTCGTGCGCTGCGCGAGGACGGCTCCGCCATCCGCGGGTTGTACGCGACCAGCAACTCGGCCGCGAACGCGTTCGGCGCGTTCTACCCGGGCCCGGGAGCCCCCCTCGGAACCGCAATGGTCTTCGGCTCGCTCGCAGTCCAGCACCTCCGCCGAATGGGTCCTGACTCCCCCTCGAGTGGGGCCTAACTCGCCGGATGGGTTGAATAGGCGCATGAAGCTGAGCACCCAGGCGTTCATCATCGCCCTCAAGGTCCACCAGCAGGTCTACGAGCGCAGCGGCGGCCTGGTCGGCCACCGGCTGCTGCTGATGCCGACCCTCCTGCTGCGGACCACCGGTCGCAAGAGCGGCCTGACCCGCACG
>JBJMIP010000224.1:0-3216 GCA_045806825.1 Marmoricola sp. | reverse complement strand
GCCCGCATGCAGAACCGTGGCCGGACGACCCGCGCCTCGACCCGGCTCTTCTCGCGCAGGGCGACCGCCGCAACGTCGTCGATCGCTACCGCTACTGGCGCCGCGAGGCGATCGTCGCCGACCTCGACGAGCGCCGCCACCCGTACCACGTCGCCATCGAGAACTGGCAGCACGACTTCAACATCGGCACCATCGTCCGCAGCGCCAACGCGTTCCTGGCCGCCGAGGTGCACATCGTCGGCAACAAGCGCTGGAACCGTCGCGGTGCGATGGTCACCGATCGCTACCAGCACGTCCGCCACCACGCGGACGCCGACGCCCTGGCGGCGTACCTGCACGCGCACCCCGGCGGTCCGGTGCGACTGCTCGGCATCGACAACCTGCCGGGATCTGCTCACCTGGAGACGATGGACCTGCCGCGCCGGGTCTGCTTCCTCTTCGGTCAGGAGGGTCCGGGCTTGTCCCAGGGCGCTCGCACGGCCTGCGACGGGACCTTCTCGATCGCGCAGTTCGGTTCGACGCGGTCGATCAATGCCTCGGCTGCGGCAGCCATCGCGATGCACTCGTGGATCAGGACGTACGCCGACCTGACCGGCGAGGACGCCTGGCGGGGTTAGTCGAGGCCGTTCGAGCCCGTGTGGAAACCGAAGAGCGGTGGGAACACGAGCACCACCACCCAGGCCCAGCCGGCGTAGACCCAGACGTACCGGGTCTGCCACGACTCGAGCGCCGCGAACCTGACCTTGCCGCGGTCGAACCCGAGCAGCAACCAGGCCGACCAAGCCAGGTTGCCGAGGAGCACCAGGTTCTCGCCGAGAGCCGCTGCCCGGTTGGCGCTGAGGCCGTGGTCCGAGAGCCGCTGCCCGAGGGCGATCAGCACCAGGACGTCGGCCACCAGCGCGAACGCGACCAATCCCAGCTGCAGCCGGTCGAACAGGCTCGGCTCCGCGGCGACGTCCCGGGCCGAGAACCCGTAGACGATCAGGCCCAGGACCACGACCAGGACCAGGTCGAAGAGGATCAGCGCGTCCCGGTCGACGTCGACCCCGTTGGCCAGGATCGCCACGATCAGGCCGAACAGGGTGGCTACGAACAGCGGGGTGAACAGGCGCCCGAGCACCGGAGCCATGTTCTCGATGACGCTCTTCTTCTCCTCGACCAGCCAGGCCGCGATCACCGCGGCGCCGACTGCACCGCAGGGCAGCATCCATCCGAAGACGAAGGCTTGGGGGTCCGTCCCGGTCGCGTGCAGGGCGCCGCCTGTCAGCGCGGCCAGCACGCCACCACCCAGGGCGATCAGCACCAGGTAGATCACCCACTCGCCGGTGAAGCGGATGAAATCCATCCAGGCAGGTCCGGCGCGCCAGTCGCCGTCGGTGTAGGCGAACCCGATCGCGATCCACAGCGCGATCGGCAGGTGCAGGAAGGTCAGCAGCACGACGTCGGAGCTGGTGCCGGTCGGGTAGACGTTGGCCCCGACGGCGGCTAGTGCGAACAGGCCGAGGACGATCGCGATCGTGCGTCGGCTCGCGCCGCGGGAGGTCGCGATGTACCCGGCCAGCGGAGCCAGGCCGAGCAGCACGGCGTTGTCCAGGTAGAACCTGCCCTCCTCCAGGGAGGCGCCGAACAGGACGGGCACCTTGAAGAGCACGGCGGCGGCAACCGCCCACGCCAGGGCGATCAGGGCCGGTCGGCTGGTGCCGCTGGAGCCGGGCTCGCCACCGAGGACCAGCTGCTTCCACAACCGGTCCGAGTGCTCGCGGGCGAACTCCCGGGTGAGGTCGTCGAGGCTGCCGATCCGCTTGACCGCGACCAGGAAGGCCTCGTCCTCGGCCAGACCGGCGTCGGTCAGCTCCTCGATCCGCGCGCGCAGGTGGTCCTCGAGCTCGTCACCGTCGGTGGCGCTGACCACCTGGCGGGTCCGCACGTAGCTGCGCCACTCGTCGATCTGGGCCTCGACCTTGTCGCCGACCATGGTTCAGACCTCCCAGACCGGCCGCAGCGGACCGGTCGCGAGGTTGTCGGTCCACACGTTGCGCAGGGTCTGCACGATGGCGGCCCACTGGCGGTGCTGCTCGGCGAGCTCCTCGCGGCCCTGCTCGGTGATCCGGTAGTACTTGCGCTTCCGGCCGCTGTCGGGCTGGCGCCAGACGGAATCGACGTGTCCGAGCCGCTCGAGGCGGTGCAGCAAGGGGTAGAGCAGGCCGTCGGTCCACTCCAGGTTGCCCCCGGAGAGCTCGCTGACCTGCTTCAGCAGCGCGTACCCGTAGCTCTCGCCCTCGGCCAGGATGCCGAGCACCAGCGGGGTCGTCGACGCGGCGACGAGGTCCTTGGCGATGTGCATGCGACCACTCCTTCCCTAGAACCTCTATACATAGTAGTTCTAGGTATAGCCGCCGGCAAGGTCAGAAGAACAACCCCGGGTTGTAGTACCCGTTGCTGGGGAAACCGCCGGTGTTGGCGACCGCGCCGATGCCGAGCAGCACCGCGATCAGCAGGCCGAGCGCGGCGACCGCGACTGCGGCGCGGGCCAGGTTCGCCTCCCATCCGACGTCAGAGGCCACGGCACCGACTGCGCTCATCGCGAAGAGGACGACGGCGGCGGCGATGGCGATCAGGATGACGCTGGTCAGGAACGCGCCGCCTCGACCGCTCGGATAGCTGTCGCCGAAGACCAGCACGACGGCCAGCCCGATCTTGTTCAGGTGGCCCAGCACGAGGAGCACCGAGACGGTGAAGGCCGCGATGGCCCGAGCCTGGGGAGTGAGAGTGAGCATGGTCCGACGGTAGTTCGAAGGTCGTTTAGGGTTGGGCTCATCTGATCGTCCCGGAGGAGATTTCCGCATGCCCGTCGCAACCCCTGAGAAGTACGCCGAGATGCTCGACGCCGCGAAGTCGAAGTCGTTCGCCTTCCCGGCCATCAACGTCTCGTCCTCGCAGACGCTGAACGCCGCGCTGCAGGGCTTCGCCGACGCCGGCAGCGACGGGATCATCCAGATCTCCACGGGGGGTGCGGAGTACCTGTCCGGCCCGACGGTCAAGAACATGGTCACCGGTTCGGTCGCCTTCGCCGCGTACGCGGCCGAGGTTGCCAAGAACTACCCGGTGAACATCGCGCTGCACACCGACCACTGCCCCAAGGACAAGCTCGACGGCTTCGTCCGCCCGCTGATCGCGATCAGCAAGGAGCGGGTCGCGCGCGGCGAGGCCCCGCTG
>JBJMIP010000223.1:0-8083 GCA_045806825.1 Marmoricola sp. | reverse complement strand
GGAGCTCGACCAGCTGGTCACCGACTTCGTCGCGCCGATCATCGACAAGAGCCCGTTCGCGATGCGGCTGACCAAGATGACGATCGACCGCGGGCTCGACGCCGACATCCAGTCGCTGATGGTCATGGAGCACCTCGCCGTCGGCAACGCGCTGCAGTCGGAGGACGCCCGCGAAGGCGTCAACGCGTTCCTGGAGAAGCGTGAACCCAAATGGGTCGGTCGCTGACCGGCAGCCGCTGCCAGCTCTGCGGCACGGTCGCCTTCCCTCCGGCGCGCGGCTGCCAGAGCTGCGGCGGCTCCGCCCAGGAGCAGCTCGAGCTCGGTACCCGGGGGACGGTCTGGGGCTTCACGGTGCAGCGGTTCGCACCCAAGTCCCCACCGTACGTCGTCCCGGTCGGCGGGTTCGTCCCGTTCGCCGTCGGCTACGTCGAGCTGCCTGAAGGGGTCAAGGTCGAGGCCGTGCTGGACTGCACGGACTTCGCCGAACTGGACAGCGCGGCACCGGTGACACTGGTCGAGACCGACCCGGTGCCGCGCTTCGCCACCGCCAGCGTGCTCGCCCGAGCCGGGTCCGGTTCATGACCGGCGTCTCGATCGTCGGCGCCGGGCTCTCGAAGTTCGGCCGCCAGCCCGACAAGAGCGGCCGCGACCTTGCTCTCGAGGCGATCGCGGCAGCGCTCGCCGACGCCGGACTGACCTGGCCCGACGTGCAGGTCGCCTTCGGAGGCAGCGACGGCTCGGGGCTGGCAGACACCCTGGTGGCCGACCTCGGCCTGACCGGCATCGCGTTCACCAACGTGAAGAACGGCTGCGCCACCGGCGGTAGCGCCCTGACGTCCGCGGTCAACGCGATCCGTTCCGGTGCCGCCGAGATCGCCCTGGCCGTCGGTTTCGACAAGCATCCGCGAGGCGCTTTCGACCCGCGTCCGGAGGACTGGGGCCTGCCCGCGGCGTACGGCGAGGCCGGGCTGATGGTGACCACCCAGTTCTTCGGCATCAAGATCGCCCGCTACCTGCGTGAGCACCAGATCAGCGAACGGACGCTGGCCCTGGTCGCCGAGAAGGCGTACCGCAACGGGGCGCTCAACCCGAACGCCTGGCGTCGGGAGCCGATCTCCGCCGAGGAGATCGCCGCCGCGGAGATGGTCAACGACCCGCTCACCCGGTTCATGTTCTGCTCACCCGGCGAGGGTGGCGCCGCCGTGGTGGTGGCCAACGAGGCCGTCGCCGCACGTCTGGGCCGCGCCGTCCGGCTCCTCGGCGCGGCGACGCGGACCCGGCGGTTCGGATCCTTCGAGGTCTTCAGCCCCTCCATCCAGGGAAGCGGCCGACCCTCCAGCGTCAGCGCCGACGCTGCTGCCGCCGCCTTCGCCGCAGCCGGAGTCACCCCCGACGAGGTCGACGTCGCCCAGCTGCAGGACACCGAGAGCGGGGCCGAGATCATGCACCTGGCCGAGTGCGGTTTCTGCAAGGACGGCGAGCAGGAGGCGATGGTCGCCGCCGGGGAGACCGAGATCGGCGGACGGCTCCCGGTCAACACCGATGGCGGTTGCATCGCCAACGGTGAGCCGATCGGCGCGTCGGGCCTGCGCCAGGTCCACGAGATCGTCACCCAGCTCCGCGGCGAGGCAGGTGCCCGGCAGGTGGCCGACCCGCGGATCGGTTTCACCCACGTCTACGGCGCCCCGGGCATCAGCGCGTGCACGGTGCTGGCGGTCTGAGGTGGCTGCCGTGAACGCGACCGCGCTCCCGCCGCTCGAGGAGTTCACCGACGCCGCACGCGACTGGCTCGCCTCCCGGGCCGCGCCGCGCTCGGCTGTCGAGTGGGGCGTCGGCTCCGACTCCGTGGCGGTCTTCGAGAACTGGACGCTCGACGAGGAGCGCGCCGAGACCGACCGCATCCGTGCCTACGAGCAAGCCAAGTACGACGCCGGTTGGGGCGCGCTCACCTGGTCAGAGGAGTACGGCGGCCGCGGCCTGCCGATGGCCTACGCGCTGGCCTTCCGCCAGGCCGAGGACGCCTTCGACGTGCCGCGGCGCACCGAGATGTTCTCGGTCACCCAGCAGCTGGTCGCGCCGACCGTGGCCCAGTGGGGCACGCCGCAGCAGCGCGAGCGGTTCGTCGGCGCGATGCTGCGCACCGACCTGATCGCCTGCCAGCTGTTCTCCGAGACCGAGGCCGGTTCCGACCTCGCCGCCGTGCGTACCCGCGCGGTGCAGCACGATGACCGGTGGGTGCTGGACGGCCACAAGGTCTGGACGTCGGGGGCCCGGGTCGCCGACCTCGGCGTCGCGGTGACCCGCACCGATCTGGACGCCGCCAAGCACGCGGGTCTCACCGTCTTCCTGGTGCCGATGGACGCCCCCGGCGTCGAGGTGCGGCCGATCCGGCAGATGACCGGGGGCACCTCGTTCAACGAGGTCTACCTCGACGGCGTCGAGCTCTCCGACGACCTGCGCCTCGGTCCCGTCGGCGCGGGCTGGAAGGTCGCCCTCACCGTGCTCGCTGCCGAACGTCTCGACTCCGGCAGTCTCGGGCTCGCGAACGCCGACCGCGCCGTCGAGCTCGCCCGTCACCTGGGGCGCCCGTTGACCGCGTTCGAGCGCGACCGGGTCGCCGACCTGGTCACCCGCAGCTACGTGCAGCGGCTGACCGGCATGCGCGTCGCTGCCGCGGTCGTCTCCGGCCAGGACCCGGGCCCCGAGGCCTCGGTCGGCAAGCTGCTCGCGACCGACACGATGGCGCGCACCTCCGAGGTCGCCCGGATGCTGCTCGGCCCCGAGCTTGCCGCCGACAGCGGCCGGTGGGGCACCTGGGCGTGGACCGAGCACCTTCTCGGTGCGCCCGGCTACCGCATCGCCGGCGGCACCGACGAGATCCAGCACAACATCATCGCCGAGCGCGTGCTGGGCCTGCCCCGCGAAGCACGCGGTGGTGGCACGCCATGAGCATCGACAGCTTCGAACGGGACCTCGCGCTCCGCGTCGCCGTGGCCCTCGAGCGCTCCGATCTGGAGGTCGGCCGGCTGGCCCGGCTCCCGGGCGGTCACTCCGGTCTGACCTACCGCGTCGAGACCTCGCTGGGGCCCCTGGTCGTCAAGGCGGTGCCCGAGTCGCAGAAGCCGATCGGGCGGCACGACATGCTGCGCCAGGCACGAATGATCGACGCCCTGGCACCGACCGGCGTACCGGTGCCCGCGATCGTGGTCACCGACGACTCCGAGCCGGCGTGGTTCGCGATGGAGCTGGTCGCCGGCGAGTCCCTCGAGCCCGTGCTCGACGACCCGGAGGTGCCGTCGGCGCTGGCGGCCGCGCGGATGCTGCGTGCCGCCGAGATCCTGCCGCGGCTGCACGACGTGCCGCTGGACAAGGTCCCGGTCGACGGCCCCGCCCTCTCGCCGTACGACGAGCTCGGCCGGTGGGCCCGCACGATGGCCGCGGTGCCGGCCGAGCTGGTGGCAGGCGCCGACGCGTTGTACCGCCGGCTCGCGGCCACGGTGCCGGCCGGCGTTGCACCGACCCTGGTGCACGGGGACTTCCGGCTCGGAAACCTGATCTGCTCCGGCGTGGAGCCGGTGGCCCTGATCGACTGGGAGATCTGGAGCGTCGGCGACCCGCGCGTCGAGCTCGGCTGGTTCCTGGTCTTCGCCGACGGGACCAACTTCCCCGGCGTCGGCCGCGAAGTCCCGGGCCTGCCCAGCGCAGACGACCTGATCTCGGCGTACGCCGCGGACGGCAGGCCGGTCGAGTCGCTGGCGTGGTTCGAGGCCCTGGGTCGCTACAAGATGGCCGCGATCATGGGCCACAACCTGCGACGCCACCTCGAGGGTCGCCACCACGACCCCGACCAGGAGCGGCTGCCCGACACGATCCGCCGGCTCATCGAGACCGGACTGTCGACCGCTCCCTGAGCGCCCACCAACGAGAGGACCGCCGTGGACTTCGAGCTCACCAGCCGCACCCGCGACCTGCTGGACCGCCTGCAGGTGTTCATGGACGACCACGTCTACCCGGCCGAGGCGGTCTACGACGCCGAGGTTGCGGCGGCGGCGAACCCGCACGAGCAGCCGCAGGTGATGCGCGACCTGCAGCAGAAGGCCCGGGAGCTGGGACTGTGGAACCTCTTCATGACGCACGGGTCGTGGGGCGCCGGGCTCACCAACCTCGAGTACGCGCCGCTGATGGAGCTCGCCGGTCGGTCGATCATCGGACCGGAGGCGTTGAACTGCTCCGCACCGGACACCGGCAACATGGAGATCCTCGCCATGTACGGCACGCCCGAGCAGCAGGAGCAGTGGCTGCGCCCGTTGCTGGACTGCAAGATCCGGTCGGCGTTCGCGATGACCGAGCCGGCGGTGGCGAGCTCCGACGCGCGCAACATCACCGCGACGATCCGTCGCGAGGGTGACGACTACGTCCTGAACGGCCGCAAGTGGTACACCTCCGGCATCCTCGACCCGGACTGCAAGCTGGTCATCTTCATGGGCAAGTCCGACCCCGACGGACCGACCTACCGCCAGCAGAGCATGGTGCTGGTGCCGGCCGACGCCCCGGGCGTCGAGGTCCTCCGCGACCTGACGATGTTCGGCTACCAGGACCGGCTGGGCCACGGCGAGGTGCAGTTCACCGACGTCCGCGTCCCGGTCACGAACGTGCTGGGCGCCGAGGGTGACGGCTTCGCGATCGCCCAGGGTCGGCTCGGGCCGGGGCGGATGCACTACGCGATGCGGGCCATCGGCTTCGCCGAGCGGGCCTTGTCGATGATGTGCGGACGCGCCGTCGAGCGCGAGGCCTTCGGCGGACCGCTGGCTGACCAGGGTGTCGTGCGCGAGTGGGTCGCGCGCAGCCGCGTCGAGATCGACCAGGCCCGGCTGCTCACGTTGCAGGCGTCGTGGCTGATGGACACCCAGGGCAACGCGGCCGCGCGGTCCGAGGTCGCGGCGATCAAGGTGGTCGCGATGGAGGTCGCCCACCGGGTCGTCGATCGTGCCGTCCAGACCTTCGGCGCTGCCGGCGTCAGCGAGGACACCGTGCTGGCGCGCCTCTTCGCGATCACCCGCGCCCTGCAGATCGCCGACGGCCCCAACGAGGTGCACCTGCGCACGATCGGCAACCTCGAGCTGGCCGGGTACCGCAAGCCCGCCGGTGCCGCCACCTACCAGGCGGTCCGCACGTGAACGGCCTGGAGGGCAAGGTCGCCCTGGTCACCGGCGCGACCCGGGGCCTGGGCCGCGCGATCGCCCTGGGGCTGGCCGAGGCGGGTGCCACCGTCGTGGTCGCGAGCCGCAAGCAGGAAGCCTGCGAGGCCGCCGCCGAGGCGATCACCAAGGCCACCGGCGTCGCCGCGGTGCCGCTCGCGCTGCACGTCGGCCACTGGGAGAGCATCGAGCCGGCGATCGAGTCCGTGTACGACGACCTCGGGCGCCTCGACGTGCTGGTCAACAACGCCGGCATCGCGCCCTCCTCGCCGACGCTGGCCGAGGTCTCCGAGGGCCTCTTCGACAAGATCGTCGAGGTCAACCTCAAGGGCCCGTTCCGGTTGATGGCGCTCGTGGGCGCCCGGATGGTGGCCGCTGGTGGCGGCTCGATCGTGAACATCTCCAGCATCGGAGCCGTCCGGCCGAGCCCGCCCGAGGCGATGTACGCCGCCTCGAAGAACGGCCTCAACGCGCTGACCATGGCCTTCGCCCAGGAGTACGCCCCGCTCGTGCGGGTCAACTGCGTGATGCCGGGGGCGTTCGCCACCGACATGGCTGAGGACTGGGACGACGTCTTCATCGGCAAGGTCGTCGACCGCCTGCCGGCGGGCCGGTTGGGCCGTCCGGAGGAGGTCGTCGGCATGGTCGTCCACCTCGCCGGCGACGCCGCGGGCTACACCACCGGCGCGATCATCCCCGTCGACGGCGGCCGGACCGCGGTCTACTGATCGGAGCCTGCGATGAACTCTCCTGACGTGCACGCGCTGTTCGACCTGCAGGGCAAGGTGGCCGTGGTCACCGGCGCCTCCTCGGGCCTCGGCGAGGGCTTCGCGCGAGTGCTCGTCGCCGCTGGTGCGACGGTCGTCGCCGCCGCGCGACGCCTGGACCGGCTCGAGGTGCTGGCCAAGGAGCTCGACGGCACCGCGCCCGGTGCCGGCCGGGTCGTGCCGGTGCAGTGCGACGTGACCTCGGAGCAGGACCGCGCCCGGCTCATCGACCTCGCGTCGTCGATCACCGGCTGCGTCGACGTACTGGTCAACAACGCCGGCATGCCCGGTGTGCCGCACGCCGAGGACGAGACCGTCGACGGGTTCGCTGCGCTCCTCGACCTGAACTTGTCGGCCGGCTTCCACCTCGCGACCCGGGTCGCGGCCACCGTGCCCGACGGCGGCGCGCTGTCGGTCATCAACATCTCCTCGGTGATCGGCCTGGTCTCGACGGCGCCGATCGGCGGGGCCAGCTATGCGGCGTCGAAGTCCGGCACCATCGGCCTGACCCGCGAGCTCGCCGGCCAGTGGGGCCGCCGCGGCATCCGGGTCAACGCGATCGTGCCCGGCTGGTTCGACACCGAGATGACCGAAGGCTTGTTCACCAACGCGAAGTCGGCCGACTGGGTGCGGCGCAACACCATGCTCGGCCGCGGTGGCGAGGCCGGCGAGGTCGACGGAGCGCTGCTGTTCCTGGCCTCGCCCGCCTCCAGCTACGTCACCGGCCACGCGCTGGTGGTCGATGGCGGCTGGATCGCCCGATGACCGACGTACGACACTAGGGCCAGGAGGACAGATGAGGCTGCTCGCGTGGGAGTTCACCCAGCGTGCCGACCGCGCACCGGACGAGGTCGCCGTGATCGACGCACTCGGCACGCACACGGTGGGGGAGGTGATGGACGCCGCCCGGCAGCTGGCCGTCTCCCTCGGCGAGGCGCTGACCGGCGCACCCACGGTGCTCGTCCAGGCCGACAACACCTGGCGGACGCTCGCGACCGCGCTCGCGGTCGGTCTGCGGGGCGGGCTCGTCACCGTCTTCAGCAGCCACGCGGTCGCCGGCGAGTTCGCCCTCGCGATGGAGGACATCGAGCCCGACGCGGTGATCGCCTCCCACGAGGTGCTGGAGCAGTGGGGGGTCTCCGCGGAAGCCTTCGCCGACCGGCGGCCGGCGCTGGACGGCTGGGTCCTGGCCGGCACCGGGCGGCCGGCCAGCGACATCGGACGGTGGGCCGGCGGCGTGGCCGTCGCGATGACGTCGGGATCGACCGGTCGGCCCAAGTGCGTGGTCCAGTCCGAGGACGCGCTCCGGTACGCCGGCAGCTGCACCATCGACGCGATCGGCCTCGAGCCCGGTGACGCGGTCGGGGCCTTCGTGCCGCTCTCGTCGGTCGCGGCGTTCTGCTTCGGGATGTACCTCCCCGCCATGCTCGGCGGTCCGATGGTCTGCATCGACGCCTGGAAGCCTGACGACGCGCTCGAGGCGATGGCCGCCCACGACGTCCGCTGGACGATGCTGGTGCCGACGATGGCCCTGCAGCTCTCGATCCGGCCGGGAGCGGCGGGCAGGCTCGCCGGCGTGCGGGCGATGACCGTCGGCGGTGGGCCGATGGATGCCGGCGCGCTCGGCCGTGCCGAGGAGACGTTGGGCACGAAGTTCATCCGGGTCTTCGGGATGTCGGAGTGCCTGGGCCACACGACGACGAGGCCTGGTGACGACGCCGCGACCCGGCTCGGGTGCGACGGACGGCCGTTCCCCGGGACCGAGGTCCGCGCCGTCGGCGAGGACGGGAAGGCGCTGGCCCCTGGTCGGGTCGGGGCGGCGCAGGTGCGCGGGCCGAGCCTCTTCGTCGGCTACGCCCGCGACGGCCGCTCGCAAGCACCGGCGCTGACCCCGGAAGGGTTCTTGGCGACCGGTGACCTGGTCCGGCTCAACGACGACGGCACCATCACCGTGCTCGGCCGGGAGAAGCAGATCATCATCCGCGGGGGCCGCAACATCGACATCAACGAGGTGGAGTCCGCGCTCGCCCGGATCCCCGACATCGCCCAGCTGTGCGTCGTACCGGTGCCCGACGAGCTGCTGGGGGAGCGGGTCGCCGCCCTCGTGGTGACGACCAG
>JBJMIP010000222.1:0-8095 GCA_045806825.1 Marmoricola sp. | reverse complement strand
GGGCGTGCACACCGGTGACTCGATCACCGTCGCTCCGGCACTCACCCTGACCGACCGCGAGTACCAGCACCTGCGCGACCTGGCGATCGACATCATCCGCGAGGTCGGGGTCGACACCGGCGGCTGCAACATCCAGTACGCCGTGAACCCGGCCGACGGCCGCGTGATCGTGATCGAGATGAACCCCCGGGTCTCCCGCTCCTCCGCACTGGCGTCCAAGGCGACCGGCTTCCCGATCGCGAAGATCGCGGCCAAGGTCGCGGTCGGTTACACCCTCGACGAGATCCCCAACGACATCACCCAGGAGACGCCGGCCTCGTTCGAGCCGAGCCTCGACTACGTCGTGGTCAAGGTGCCCCGGTTCGCGTTCGAGAAGTTCCCGACCGCCGACCCGACGCTGACCACGCACATGAAGTCGGTCGGCGAGGCGATGGCGATCGGGCGCAACTTCACCGAGGCGTTCAACAAGGCACTGCGTTCCCTGGAGAACAAGTCCGCGCCGTTCGAGTGGGCCTCGACCCCGGGCGACAAGGACGAGCTCCTCGAGCTCATCAAGGTCCCCCACGACGGTCGCGTGCAGAAGCTGATGCAGGCGATCCGGGCCGGCGCCACCCAGGAGGAGGTGCACGACGCGACCAAGATCGATCCGTGGTTCGTCGACCAGGTCTTCCTCATCGATGAGATCGCCCAGAAGGTGGCCGCTGCTGAGGTGCTCGACGCCGCCACGCTGCGGACCGCGAAGCGGCACGGCTTCTCCGACGCCCAGATCGCCGGGATCCGGGGGATCGGCGAGAGCGAGGTCCGCCAGGCACGGTGGGACGCCGGCGTCCGCCCGGTCTACAAGACCGTCGACACCTGCGCTGCCGAGTTCGCCGCAGCGACGCCGTACTACTACTCCTCCTACGACGAGGAGACCGAGGTCCAGCCGCGCGCCGAGGGCAAGCAGGCGGTCATCATCCTCGGCTCGGGCCCGAACCGGATCGGCCAGGGCATCGAGTTCGACTACTCCTGCGTGCACGCCTCGCTCGCGCTGTCCGAGGCCGGCTACGAGACGATCATGGTCAACTGCAACCCGGAGACCGTCTCCACCGACTACGACACCAGCGACCGGCTCTACTTCGAGCCGCTCACGCTCGAGGACGTGCTCGAGATCTACGCAGCGGAGTCGACAGCCGGTCCGATCGCCGGCGTGATCGCGACCCTCGGCGGTCAGACGCCGCTCGGTCTGGCCCAGGGCCTGCAGGACGCCGGCGTCCCGATCGTCGGTACCAGCCCGGAGGCGATCGAGCTCGCCGAGGAGCGCGGTGCGTTCGGCCGGGTCCTCGCCGAGGCCGGCCTGGTGGCTCCCAAGCACGGCACCGCCGTCTCCTTCGAGCAGGCGCAGAAGATCGCGCACGAGATCGGCTACCCGGTGCTCGTCCGCCCGTCGTACGTGCTCGGTGGCCGGGGGATGCAGATCGTCTACAGCGACACCGCGCTGCAGGCCTACATCGAGGCGGCTACCGAGATCAGCCCCGACCGGCCGGTTCTCGTCGACCGTTTCGTCGATGACGCGGTGGAGATCGACGTGGACGCGCTCTACGACGGCACCGACCTCTTCCTCGGTGGCGTGATGGAGCACATCGAGGAGGCGGGCATCCACTCCGGCGACTCGTCCTGCGCGCTGCCGCCGATCACCCTCGGCGACTCCGAGATCACCCGCATCCGCGAGGCGACCGAGGCGATCGCCCGCGGGGTCGGGGTGCGGGGGCTGATCAACATCCAGTTCGCGCTCGGCGCCGACGTGCTCTACGTGATCGAGGCCAACCCGCGCGCCTCGCGCACGGTCCCGTTCGTCTCGAAGGCGACCGGCACCCAGCTCGCGAAGGCCGCGGCCCGGCTGATGCTGGGGGAGTCGATCGCCGAGCTGCGGGCGGCCGGCGCCCTGCCGGCGACCGGTGACGGCGGCTCGCTGCCGGCCGACGCCCCGATCGCGGTCAAGGAGGCGGTGCTGCCGTTCAACCGCTTCCGCACCAAGGAGGGCAACTTCGTCGACACGGTCCTGGGGCCGGAGATGAAGTCGACCGGCGAGGTGATGGGCTTCGACGCGGACTTCGGGACCGCCTTCAGCAAGTCCCAGGCGGCGGCGTACGGGTCGTTGCCGACCTCCGGCAGGGTCTTCATCTCGATCGCGAACCGGGACAAGCGGACGATGATCTTCCCGGTGCGGGTGCTGGTCGACTACGGGTTCGAGATCCTGGCGACCCAGGGGACCGCCGAGGTGCTGCGCCGCAACGGCATCGGTGCCACCGTGGTGCGCAAGCACTTCGAGGGCACCGGACCGGCGGGGGAGCCGACGACCGTCCAGATGATCCTGGACGGTCAGATCGACCTGATCGTCAACACCCCGCACGGCACCACCCAGGGCGGCGACTCCCGGGTCGACGGCTACGAGATCCGTTCCGCTGCGGTGCTGACCGGTACGCCGTGCATCACCACGGTGCAGGGCCTCGCCGCCGCGGTCCAGGGCATCGCGGCGATCCGTGCCGGCAACATCGGAGTCCGCTCGCTGCAGGACTGGGCCACCATCACCGGGTCGGGAGCGCTGTGACCAGTCCCTACCGGGTCCTCTTCGACCGGGTGCTGACCAAGGTCGACCCCGAGCAGGCGCACCACGCGGCGTTCGCCGGCATCCGCGCCGTGGGAGCGGCGCTGCGCGGCGCCGACCGGGTGCTGCCGCGGCGCGCCGGGGTACGTCGGATGGGGCTGGACTTCCCGGGCGTCCTCGGTCTGGCAGCCGGCTTCGACAAGAACGCCGTCGGGATCGACGCCCTGGCCGCCCTTGGGTTCGGGTTCGTCGAGATCGGCACGGTCACCGGGGAGCCCCAGCCGGGCAACCCGAAGCCGCGGTTGCTGCGGCTGCCCGAGGACCGCGCCGTGGTGAACCGGATGGGGTTCAACAACGACGGCGCCGAGGTCGTGGCGCAGCGACTCGCCAAGCGCCGGTCCCGGCTCGGAGAAGCTGACGGCGCGACCACCGGCGGTCGAGCGCACCCGAGGCCGGTTCTCGGGATCAACATCGGCAAGACCAAGGTCGTCCCCGAGGACGCCGCCATCGGTGACTACGAGAAGAGCACCACCTTGCTCGCCCCGTACGCCGACTACCTGGTCGTGAACGTCTCCTCGCCGAACACCCCCGGTCTGCGCGACCTGCAAGCGGTGTCCAAGCTCGAGCCGCTGCTCCAGGCGGTCCGGCGACGGGCTGACGAGGTGACCGAGACCCGGGTGCCGCTGCTGGTCAAGATCGCCCCCGACCTGAGCGACGAGGACGTGCTGGCGGTCGCCGACCTGGCCGGCGCGATCGGGCTCGACGGGATCGTGGCGACCAACACGACCACCAGTCGCGACGGCCTGTCCTCCTCGGCGGCCGCGATCGAGCGCGCCGGTGCCGGCGGGCTGTCCGGCGAGCCGCTGCGCAAGCGCTCGCTGGAGGTGCTGCGCCTGCTGCGCAGCCAGGTCTCCGGCGAGATGACCCTGATCGGGGTCGGCGGCATCGCCGGCACCGAGGACGCCGTCGAACGACTCAACGCCGGGGCTGACCTGCTCCAGGCCTACACCGCGTTCATCTACGAGGGGCCGTTCTGGCCGCGGAAGGTGAACGCCGCGATCGCGAAGGAGCAGCGCCGATGAGCACGCCGGGGACGTTCGGAGCCCGCCTGCGGGCCGCTATGGACGCCCGCGGGCCGCTGTGTGCCGGTATCGACCCGCACGCCGGTCTGCTGGCCGCCTGGGGCCTGCCCGAGACCGTGGAGGGCCTGCGCAGCTTCGCGCTGGGAGCCGCGGAGGCGCTCGGTCCGGTCAGCGCCGCGATCAAGCCGCAGTCGGCGTTCTTCGAGCGCTTCGGGGCGGCCGGCGTCGGCGTCCTGGAGGAGACCATCCGGATCTGCCGCGAGGCGGGCGCACTGGTCGTGCTCGACGTGAAGCGCGGCGACATCGGCTCGACGGCCCAGGCCTACGCCGACGCCTACCTGGACCAGTCCTCGCCGATCGCCGCGGACGCGATCACGGCCAGCCCCTACCTGGGCTTCGGCAGCCTGGACCCGATGATCGAGACCGCTCGCAAGCACGACGCCGGGGTGTTCGTGCTCGCGCTCACCTCGAACCCGGAGGGGCCGCAGTTCCAGCACGCGCGGGCCGGTGACGGCCGGACCGTGGCGCAGACCGTGCTCGACTCGCTGCGGGAGGCGAACTCCGGCGCCGGCCCGCTGGGGTCTTTCGGGGCCGTGGTCGGAGCCACCATCGAGGACCCCACGGTCGACCTGGACATCCGGGGCCCGCTGCTGGTCCCCGGGATCGGCGCCCAGGGCGGCACCGCCGACGACGTACGACGGATCTTCGACGGCGTGCTGGACCTGGTGCTGCCGTCGAGCTCGCGGGAGATCCTCGGCGCCGGTCCGGACCGGGCAGCGCTCCAGGCAGCGGTGGAGTCGACTGCGGCCTCCTTCGCGGCTCTGGTTCGATAGTCGCGTGAAGGCACGAGCGCTGCTGGCGACAGCCGTCCTGCTGCTGGTGCCGGCGGCCTGCGGGGGCGGCGGCGAGGACGCCTACTGCGCCGCGCTCAAGAGTGACCAGACGATCTTCGCCGACGACGGGACCGGGGTCGCCCTGATCACCAACCTGCCGAAGCTGGAGGCGCTGGCTGCTCAGGCGCCCGACGACCTCGACGACGAGTGGCAGACCTTCACCACGTCGCTGGAGTCCTTGCGCGACGCGATCACCGCAGCAGGGCTGAAACCGTCGGACTTCGTGAACGGTCAGCCCCCGGCCGGGACCTCGGCCCAGGTCCGCACCGCGATCGCGCAGGCGGCCAACGAGCTCTCCGACGACGACGTGGTCACTGCTGCGAGCGGCATCGAGCAGCAGGCCAAGGACGTCTGCAAACTCCAGCTGGGGCTGTAGATCAGCCGTTCGGCCGATCTTTGCGCGGGGACGGGCCGCTCGCCGCGCCCCCGCGTTGCAGCCACCGCGCGGCACACCTTAGATTCTCCTGCACACCCATCCTGCGAGATCCCGAGAAGAGGTCGTCCACGTGGCCCTGCCGCCGCTGACTCCCGAACAACGCCAGGCGGCCCTGGAGAAGGCCGCTGCGTCTCGTCGGGAGCGGGCCGCGGTCAAGAACCGGCTCAAGCACTCCGGCGCCTCGATCGCTGACGTCCTCGCCGAGGGTGAGGCCAACGAGGTCATCGGCAAGATGCGCGTCAGCGAGCTGCTGCAGTCGATGCCGGGTCTGGGCAAGGTCCGCGCCGCGCAGGTGATGGAGCGGCTGAAGATCTCGGAGAGCCGCCGGGTGCGCGGCCTGGGGGCCAAGCAGGTCGCGGCGCTGGTGGCAGAGTTCCCGGACCGGTGAGCCGGCTGACGGTTCTCGCCGGTCCGACCGCGGTCGGCAAGGGCGCGGTGACCTCCTGGCTGCGTGAGCACCATCCCGAGATCTGGATCTCCGTCTCCGCGACCACCCGCCGGCAGCGGCCCGGCGAGGTCGACGGGGTGCACTACCACTTCGTCGACGACGAGACGTTCGACCGGATGGTCGCTGACGACGAGCTGCTCGAGTGGGCCGTGGTCCACCAGCGGGCGCGGTACGGCACCCCGCGCGGGCCGGTCGCAGCCGTGCTGGCGGAGGGTCGCGCCGCACTGCTGGAGATCGACCTGCAGGGGGCCCGGCAGGTCCGGGAGCGGATGCCCGAGGCGCGTTTCGTGTTCCTGGCGCCCCCGACCTGGGAGGAGCTGGTCCGTCGGCTGGTGGGCCGGGGGACCGAGGACGAGGCCGAGCGGGAGCGCCGTCTGGAGACGGCGAGGGCCGAGCTGGCCGCCGAGCCGGAGTTCGACGCCACGGTCGTGAACCACACGATTCCCGCTGCCGCGGAAGAGTTGATAGAGTTGATGCGGTCCTGAGGCGGCTCCGCCCGGGAACTCGTCTGCCAACCCCGTCTGAGAGGCTCGAATGAGCGTGTCCGGCAATCAGCCCGTCGCCCTGGGTATCACCAACCCCCCGATCGACGACCTGCTGACCAAGACCGACTCCAAGTACAAGCTGGTGCTCTACAGCGCCAAGCGTGCTCGGCAGATCAACGCCTACTACTCCCAGCTCGGCGAAGGCCTGCTGGAGTACGTCGGCCCGCTGGTGGACACCCACGTCCAGGAGAAGCCGCTGTCCATCGCCATGCGCGAGATCAACGAGGACCTCCTCGTCTGCGAGGACATCGACCCTGATGAAGTCGCAGCGGAGGCTGCGGCCGAGTGACCTGATGGTCACCTCTTCAGCTGACCGGTCCCGCCCTCGCGCCAGCGCCCGCCCTGAGGTGGTCGCGGAGCGACCTTCTCGCAAGGTCGTTCTCGGTGTGAGCGGCGGGATCGCTGCGTACAAGGCCTGCGAGCTGCTCCGTCGGTTCACCGAGTCAGGGCACGACGTCACGGTCGTCCCGACGGCCGCGGCGCTGGAGTTCGTCGGTGCCGCGACCTGGTCCGCGCTCAGCGGCAAGCCGGTGAGCACCGAGGTGTGGAGCAACGTCCACGAGGTGCCGCACGTGCGGATCGGGCAGACCGCCGACCTGGTGGTCGTCGCCCCGGCCACGGCCGACCTGCTCGCCAAGGCCGCCCACGGGCTCGCCGACGACCTGCTCACCAACACGCTGCTGACCGCGCGCTGCCCGATCGTGTTCGCCCCGGCGATGCACACCGAGATGTGGGAGCATCCCGCCACGCAGGCGAACGTGGCCACCCTGCGCGAGCGCGGCGCTCTCGTGATCGAGCCCGCCGAGGGCCGGCTCACCGGCGCTGACACCGGCAAGGGCCGGCTGCCCGAGCCGTCGGAGATCTTCGCCGTCGCCACCGACGTCCTGGCCCGCGGAGGTGTCGGCGTGCGCGACCTCGCCGGCAAGCACGTGGTCGTCTCCGCCGGCGGCACCCGGGAGTTCCTCGACCCGGTGCGCTTCCTGGGCAACCGTTCCTCCGGGCTCCAGGGCTACGCCCTGGCCCGCACCGCCGCCTCCCGCGGCGCGGAGGTCACCCTGGTCGCCGCGAACGTGTCGCTCCCGGACCCGGCCGGCGTCAAGGTCGTCAAGGTGGTGACCACCGCCGAGATGCAGGAAGCGGTGGTCGCGGCCAGCCGGACCGCGGACGTCGTCGTGATGGCAGCGGCTCCGGCCGACTTCCGGCCGACCTCGCTCGCGGAGTCGAAGATCAAGAAGTCCGAGGACGGCAGTGCACCGGTCGTCGAGCTCACGCAGAACCCGGACATCCTGGCCGGGCTCGTCAACGACCGGCCGACCCCGGGCCTGGTCGTCGTCGGGTTCGCGGCCGAGACCGGTGACGCCAACGGCACCGTCATGGACCACGCCCGGGCGAAGCTTGCCCGCAAGGGCTGCGACCTGCTCGTGGTCAACGACGTCGGCGGCGGCAAGGTGTTCGGATCTGATGACAACGAGGCCGTCGTCCTCGGTGCCGACGGTTCCGCGACGCCGGTGCCGCACGGCACGAAAAGCGCCCTGGCACAGGCCATCTGGGACCGCGTGACCGATTTGCTCCGGTCTCGTTGAGAAGTGCACGGGGGAGTTCTTGAGACTTGCGTCTCACCATGAGGACGTTTGGTTAATCTGGCAGCGCCGGAGCGACTGACGCCCGAGCATGTACGTACTGGCCGAAACCCGGTCAGCAACCCCAACAGGAGACATTTCCGTGACTGGACGTTTGTTCACCTCCGAGTCTGTGACCGAGGGACACCCGGACAAGATCGCCGACCAGATCAGCGACACCGTGCTGGACGCGCTGCTGGCCGACGACCCGCACAGCCGCGTGGCTGTCGAGACGCTGATCACGACCGGCCTGGTCGTCGTCGCCGGTGAGGTGACGACCAACACCTACGCCCCGATCGCCCAGCTGGTCCGCGCGAAGATCCTCGAGATCGGCTACGACGCCTCGGAGAAGGGCTTCGACGGCGCCTCCTGCGGCGTCCAGATCGCTATCGGCGCGCAGTCCCCGGACATTGCCGCAGGTGTCGACCAGGGCTTCGAGGCCCGCGTGGACGGTTCCGGCGACGACCTCGACAGCCAGGGCGCCG
>JBJMIP010000221.1:0-8454 GCA_045806825.1 Marmoricola sp. | reverse complement strand
GTAACCAAGTTCTTCGGTCAGAGCGCGGGAACCTACGACCACTACTTCAACCAGTTCCTGCCACCGGGCGATGTGCTCTGGTCCTTCGGAAAGGTTCTGGTCTTCGCCGTCGTGGTCATCCTGATCCACTGCTACCACGGGTACACCGCGAGCGGTGGGCCCGCGGGCGTGGGCGTGGCCGTGGGCCGTGCCGTGCGCACCTCGATCGTCGCGATCAACGTGATCGACCTGTTCCTGAGCATGGCGATCTGGGGCTCGACGACCACCGTCAGGTTGGCGGGCTGAGATGCGCAAGACGTTGTTCGGCAATCGCGCGCTCGGAGTGATCTTCCTGGCGCTGCTCCTCCTGATGGTGTGGACGGTCAACGCCGTCTTCACGCAGAAGTTCCTGCACTTCGACAAGGTCCAGCTCAACACCGACACGATCGGTCTGCAGCTGCCCTCGCGCGCGGACGTGAAGGTCCGCGGCGTGATCGTCGGTCAGGTCATGGAGGCGAAGTCCGGTGCGGACGGCGCGGTGCTGACCCTCGGCATCAAGCCGGACAAGATCGGCAAGATCCCCGACAACGTGACCGCGTCGATCCTCCCGAAGACCCTGTTCGGCGAGAAGTACGTCGAGCTGGTCATCCCGTCGGACGCCTCCACAACCTCGCTGAAGAAGGGCGACCGGATCACCCAGACGGCGCTGCCGATCGAGGTCGAGAAGGTCCTCAACGACATCTACCCGCTGCTGCGGGCGGTCCAGCCGGCCGAGCTCAACTACACCCTCAACGCGCTGGCCAGTGCGCTCGAGGGCCGTGGTCAGGCGATCGGCGAGAACATCGAGACGCTCAACTCCTACCTGAAGCGGTTCAACCCGCAGGTGCCGGCGCTCGTCGAGGACCTGCGCCTGCTGGCCAAGGTCAGCGGCACCTACGCCGACGTCGCCCCGCAGATCGCGGCCACGCTGCGCAACACGGTGAAGACCGGCAACACGCTGCTCTCGCGCCAGGCGAAGCTGAACGCATTCTTCAAGGACGTCAGCGCCTTCTCGAGCACCGCCAAGACCTTCCTCGACGCCAACGGCGACAACATCATCGAGCTCGGCAAGCTGAGCGCGCCGCAGACCGCGCTGCTCAACCGCTACTCGGCCGAGTTCCCGTGCCTGCTGCGCGGTCTGGTCGACCAGGCCCCCCTGCTGGCGAGCACGTTCCGCGGCTTCGTCTTCCACATCGACCTGATCACGCTGCCGCGGCAGCCGCGCGGCTACGGTCCGCAGGACCGACCGGTGTTCGGCGCCGACAACGGACCGGCGTGCCTGGGTCTGCCGCACCCGAAGGTGCCGTTCACCGGCGTCCCGAACCTGAACGACGGCGTCAACGGCCTGCAGCGCGGTGACGCCCAGCGGACGGCGCCCAGCCTCGACGCCACCTACTCGACCAACCCCGCAGCACTCGCGAGCCAGAAGGCCTTCTTCAATGCGATCACCGGCCCGGTGATGGGACTGTCGGCTGACGACGTCCCCGACCTGACCACGCTCCTGTTCGGACCTCTGGCAGCCGGGACGCAGGTGAGTGTCCGATGAGCGGCGTGCGGATGCTGGACAAGCGGACCCGGAGCGACCTGATCAAGCTGGTCGTCTTCATGGTGGTCACCGGTCTGGCGACGATGATGCTCGTCGTCGTCATCGGCAACCTGAGCTTCGAGAAGTCCCGGACGTACAAGGCGATCTTCAGCGACGCGACCGGTGTCGTGAAGGGCGACGACATCCGCATCGCGGGGGTGAAGGTCGGCAGCGTCAAGAACGTGCAGATCGTCGACCGGACCAAGGCCCGGGTCACCTTCACGGTGCGCAAGGCCTCCGAGGTGACCCGCAGCTCGACGGCCACGATCCGCTACCGGAACCTGGTCGGGCAGCGCTACATCTCGGTGACCCAGGGCGTCGGCGACACCAGCCGGCTGCCGGAGGGCGACACCCTGCCGCTGAGCCAGACCCAGCCCGCACTCGACCTGACCGTGCTGTTCAACGGCTTCAAGCCGCTGTTCGCCGCGCTCACGCCGGCCGACGTCAACCGCCTCTCCTACGAGATCGTCCAGGTCTTCCAGGGTGAGGGCGGCAACCTCGAGGGCCTGCTGCGCAGCACCGGCGACATCACCAACACCCTCGCCGACCGCGACCAGCTGATCGGCGACGTGATCGACAACCTCAACGTCGTGCTCGGCACCATCGGCAGCCGCGACAAGGAGCTGTCCAGCCTGATCGTGAACCTGAAGACGTTCGTCGGCGGGCTCACCCAGGACAAGGACGCGATCCTCGGCTCCCTCGACTCGGTCTCCGCCCTGGCCCGCCAGACCGCGGACATCACCACCGGCATCCGCCCGGGCCTGGTCAAGGACATCAAGGGCCTGCGCCAGGTCGCCACCAACCTGAACAAGGGGAGCGACGAGATCGACCGCGCACTGCAGATCCTGCCGATCAAGCTCCAGAAGATCGGCCGGACCGCGATCTACGGATCCTTCTTCAACTTCTACCTGTGCGAGTTCAAGGCAAAGGTGGTGCTGCCGACCGGCAACATCAACGTGCCGTACGAGGCGTACCCCGGCGGGAACGGGAGGTGCAACCTCTCATGAGTACTCCCTTCCGCGAGCGCAACCCGGTCAAGATCGGTGCCGCCAGCATCGCCGCGATCATCCTGCTGATCCTGATCGCCTTCAAGGCGGACTCGCTGCCGCTGATCGGTGGCGGTGACACCTACTACGCCTCGTTCTCCGACTCCAGCGGCCTGAAGCCGAACGACGAGGTCCGGATCGCCGGCGTCCGTGTCGGCAAGGTCACCGGCGTCGGCCTCGACGGCGACCACGTGCGGGTTGCGTTCAAGCTCAAGACGAGCTCGAACTTCGGAACCAGCACCGGTGCGCAGATCAAGGTCAAGACGCTGCTCGGCGCGATGTTCCTGTCGCTGGAGCCGGCCGGTCCGGGCCAGCTGAAGAAGGGCGCGACCATCCCCGAGTCGCGGACCCGGTCCGCGTACGACGTCGTCGAGGCGTTCTCCGGACTGGCCGAACGTGCCGCGAAGATCGACCTGCCGCAGCTGACCAAGTCGCTCAACACGCTCGCCGAGGCCACGAAGGACACCCCCGCCGCGCTGAAGAGCACCCTCAAGGGCCTGTCCGCGCTGTCGGCCAACGTCGCCGACCGCGACGCCCAGGTGAACCAGCTGCTCGGCAACCTGAGGAAGGTCTCCGGGGTCCTGGCTGACCGCAACGGCGACATCGTCACGCTGATGAAGAACAGCGACGTGCTGCTGCGTGCGGTGGTGGCCCGCCGCCAGGCCGTGCACACCCTGCTGGTCTCCACGAGCAAGCTGTCCACCGAGCTGACCGCGCTCGTCCAGCAGTCCCGTGCCGACCTGAAGCCCGCGCTCGCGAACCTGACCGGAGTGGTGGCTGTCCTGAAGAAGAACCAGGCGAACCTCGACAACTCGCTGCGCCTGCTGGCGCCGTTCTACCGGGTCTTCACCAACACGCTGGGAACGGGTCCGTGGTTCGACACCTGGATCTCGAACCTGCCGCCGACGCCGGCCCTGGGAGGCAACTGATGGCCTCCCGTAAGCTCGTGCGCAGCTTCAACCCGGCGATCCTGGTGGTCATCGTGGTGGTGCTGCTGGTGGCGGCGGTCCTGCTGATCCTGCCCGGCGGTGGCAAGTACACCGTGACCGCGGACTTCCCGCGGGCGGTGTCGCTCTACAAGGGCTCGGACGTCAAGATCCTCGGCGTCTCGGTCGGCAAGGTGGAGGACGTCACCCCGATGGGGACCAAGGTCCGGGTCAAGTTCAGCTACGACGACAAGTACAAGGTCCCCGCCGACGCCAAGGCCGTGGTCATCTCGCCGTCGATCGTCGGTGACCGGTTCATCCAGCTCACCCCGGTCTACCGCGGGGGCACGCGGATGCCGAACAACGCCCGCCTCGGCCTCGACCGCACCGCGACCCCGTTGGAGCTCGACGAGATCTTCGGCTCGATCAACGACCTGACCAAGGCGCTCGGTCCCGAGGGTGCGAACAAGCCCGACGAGACCGGGACCGGCGCGCTGACGCGACTGCTCGACTCGACGGCCAAGAACTTCGGTGGCGAGGGCGTCCAGTTCAACTCCACCCTGAAGAACCTGTCCCGGCTGACCAAGACGCTTGCCGACAACAAGGACGAGCTGTTCGGCACGGTCTCCGAGATCGAGAAGTTCACCTCCGCGCTCTCCTCCAACGACGAGACCGTCCGCAAGTTCAACGACTCGCTCGCCTCCGGGGCCCAGCTCCTGGCCGACGAGCGCCAGGACCTCGCGGCGGTGCTGCAGAACCTGTCGGTCGCTTTGACCCAGGTACGCAGCTTCGTCTCCGAGAACAAGGCCGCGCTGACCACGAACATCAAGGGTCTGAACCAGATCAGCAAGGTGTTCGCGAAGAACCGGGCCGCTCTGGAGGAGTCCCTCAAGGACGCCCCGGTCGCGCTGAACAACCTGGCACTCGCCTACGACGAGAACGCCGGCACCCTGGACACTCGCGCGAACGTCGGGGAGACCGTGAACCAGCTGACTGCGAGGCCGAGCGTGGTGCTCTGTGCGCTGCTGCCGGACGCCTGTGGTCCGCTGAAGACGATCCTCGGTGTGCTCGGTGTGGGCCGCACGGCCGCGCTGACCCCGGGCTCGAGGGTCACGGTGGTCGAGCCGATCGACAAGTCTCTCGGCGGGCTGGTGGTGACGCGATGAGGTTCTCCCGCAAGCTCGCTGCCGTCGCCACTGCTGTGGTCGGTGCCGTCACGCTGAGCAGCTGCTCGATCTACGACGTCCCGCTCCCCGGTGGCGCGAACGTCGGCAGCCACCCGTTCAAGGTGCACATCATGTTCCGCGACGTGCTGGACCTGGTCCCGCAGTCCACGGTCAAGGTGGACGACGTCACCGTCGGCAAGGTGTCCAAGATCAGCCTCAAGGGATACGTCGCGGACGTCACCGTCGAGCTGCCGAACACGGTCGACCTGCCGGACAACGCCCGCGCCGAGATCCGCCAGACGAGCCTCCTCGGTGAGAAGTTCGTCTCGCTCAGCAAGCCGGACGACCCCCAGGGTCAGCTCGGCAACGGCGACGTGATCGGCCTGGAGGACACGGGCCGCAACCCGGAGCTCGAAGAGGTCTTCGGCGCCCTGGCCCTGCTGCTCAACGGCGGCGGCGTCGCCCAGCTGAAGACGATCTCGGAGGAGCTGAACACGGCCTTCGCCGGTCGCGAGGACCAGGTGCGTTCGATCATCACCCAGGTCAGCGACTTCATGGGTCAGCTGTCGAAGAACAAGGGCTCGATCGTCACCGCCCTGGAGAACGTGAACCGGCTCTCGATGGAGCTGCGCCGCCAGGACGGCACCATCAAGTCCGCGCTGGACGACCTGCCGCCGGCCATCGCGTCGGTGAACAGCCAGCGAGCGGACCTGGTCAAGATGCTCAAGGCGCTCTCCAACCTCAGCTCGGTGGGCGTCCGGGTCATCCAGGCGTCGAAGGCCTCCACCATCGACGCACTGCAGAACCTGGCCCCGGTTCTCGCAGCCCTCGGCAAGGCCGACGACGCGCTGCCGAAGTCGCTGCAGGTGCTGCTGACCTACCCGTTCATCGACGAGGCCGTGGGTCGTGACCCCCAGGTCGCCCGCAACCTGCACATGGGTGACTTCACGAACCTGTCGGTCAACCTGACCCTCGACCTGTTCAACCTGCCGAGCATCCCGGGTCTGGCCCCCGGCGTCAGCCTGGCCGACCTGCTCGCCCAGTGCGAGAAGTCGCCGGCCGGAGCCCTCTGCGGTCAGCTGAAGGGCCTGCTCGACGGAAGCCAGCTCAAGCAGCTGTGCGGCCTGGTCCCGGCGCTGTGCAAGAACTCGGGCAACAACGGCGGCGGCGGGCTCCCGATCCCGGGGATCGCCGGGATCACCGGCTCCACCAGCAGCACGGCCAGCACCCCGGCCCAGGGCAACGTTCTCGGCCAGCTGCTCGGTGGTCTGCTCGGCCACGGACGGGCTTCACCCGGCGCGGCGTACGACACCGGCTCGCCGCAGGACCCGTTCCTGCTGACGGGCACGGGCTACGACCCGGGCATGGGCACCCTGCTGCTGCAGGCGGTGGCGTACCAGTGATCTCCTCGCGGACCAAGAAGCAGCTGATGATCTTCGTGCTCATCACGCTGCTGGGCGTCTCCTACGTCGGAGCCCGGTACGCACGCCTGGACAAGCTCGTCTACGACTCGTCGTACGAGGTGCACGCGCACTTCGTGCAGTCCGGCGGCATCTTCACCGGTGCCGAGGTGACCTACCGCGGTGTCAAGGTCGGCGCCGTCTCCGACATGGAGCTGATCGACGGCGGCGTGGACGTGGTGCTGTCGATCGACAAGGGCCACAAGAACATCCCGTCCGACACGCTCGCCCTGGTCGGCAACAAGTCGGCCGTCGGCGAGCAGTACGTCGAGCTCGACCCCAACACCGACTCCGGCCCGTACCTCAAGAACGGCTCGGTGATCCAGCCGGCCGACACCCAGATCCCGGTGTCGACCACGGAGATCCTGACCAACCTGGACGCGCTGGTGTCCTCGGTGCCGCAGGACCAGCTGCGCACGGTCGTCAACGAGTTCGGCGCCGGCTTCCAGGGCACCGGCCCGGCGCTGGCCCAGATCATCGACACCTCGAACGCGTTCATCAAGAGCGCGAACGACAACTTCGACGTCACCACGGCGCTCATCAAGGACTCCAACACGGTGCTGCGCACCCAGTCGGACAAGGGCTCGGCGATCCGCAGCTTCGCGGAGAACCTGGCGCTGTTCAGCGGCACCGTCGCCGCCAACGACACGGCGCTGCGCACGCTGATCGACAACGGGTCAGCGACCGCGAACGAGCTGCGCGACTTCCTGCAGACCAACGCCGTCGACCTCGGCGGACTGATCAACAACCTGGTCACCACCGGGCGGGTGATCAGCCGCCACCTGCCGGGCGTCCGCCAGATCCTGGTGCTCTACCCCTACATGGTGGCCGGCGGGTTCACCGTCGCCGCGAAGAACAGCGACGGCTACAACGCCCGCTTCGGCCTGATCCTGAACCAGCAGCCGGGCATCTGCAGCCAGGGCTACGACCCGGCCGAGCGCCGCGACCCCCAGCAGCTGGGGGACAAGGACATGGACATGGACGCCAAGTGCACCGCGCCGGCGAGCCAGACCAACGCCCGCGGTGCGCAGAACGCTCCCCGGGTCGCCAGCTCCGTCGACCAACCGGTCGCCACGTACGATCTGGGCACGGGCAAGATGGTCTGGAACGACCAGGCATCGGGCGCTGGTGTCGTCTACGACGGCGGCGCGGCCCAGGTGTACGGGGAGGACTCGTGGAAGTCTCTGTTGCTCGCTCCGGTGATGTGATCGTCTGATGGAGGCTTCCACCGGCAAGGGCCGGGGTTCGACCACGCTCGCGGTCGGCATCGTCGCTGCTGTGCTGCTCGTCGTGGGCATCATCGGCAGCGTCGTGTACGGCGTCCGCGGCGCCGGCGACAACCTGACCACCAACGCACTGACCTCGAACAACGGCGACCCGCTGATCTCCGACACCGAGACCGCCAAGGCCGTCGGCGTCGCCGACCAGTTCTGCCTGCGCATGGACAACGTCGACGGCAGCGACCCGGACGGCTACGTCAAGAAGGTCGAGCAGCTGCTCACCACCAAGCAGAAGACGAAGTTCGCCTCGGAGTTCGCGCAGTTCCAGAAGCTCGGCATGGATGCCAACCTCAAGGGGACCGGCACCATCCTGGCCAGCGGTGTCTCCGACATCGACCCGGACAGCGCGACCGTGCTGGTCGCCCACGACAGCGCCGTCGTGGACAAGGACGGGACCACCCAGCGGCACTACCGGTGGAGCGTCAGCCTGCGCAAGGTGGACGGCCGCTGGCTGGTCGACGACTTCACCCCGGTGAGCTGAGGCAGACGATGGCGCAGAACAACTCCTCCGGCCCGACCTGGTACGACATCCTCGGGATCACCCCCGACGCAACGCCCGACGCGGTCAAGGCCGCGTGGCGCGACGCCACCGACAAGTTCGAGCCCGGCACCGGGGCCGGACAGTTCCGGCTGTTCAACGAGGCCGCGGACGTGCTGCTCGATCCGGCCAAGCGGGCGGAGTACGACGCCGGGCTGGGTCTGGCGGCCGACGCTCCCGTGGTCGACGAACCGGCGGCGCCGGTCGACCTGGCCAAGCCGTCCGCGGCCGGCGAGCCGTCCGAGCCCTTCGACCCCTTCGAGACGGTTGCTGCGCAACCTCCTGCGGAACCAACGGTTGCTGCGCAACCTCCTGGAGGACCCGGTCAGGAGGACGGCGCCTACCCGATCGGCGTCCGCCTGGTCGCGGTGCTGGCCGTGCTCGCAGTGATGGCGCTGGTGGTCGCCGGAGTCTTCGCGATCCGCCTGGAGAACC
>JBJMIP010000220.1:0-7700 GCA_045806825.1 Marmoricola sp. | reverse complement strand
CACCCTGGAAGTACCACGGCGAGCCGTTGTCTGCGAGCACGAGCCCGTAGCGCTTCATCGCCGCGACGACGACCTTGGCCTGCGGCCCGAGCGCGGAGGGGTTCCAGGTGGCCTTGAGCTTGAACCGCGCCCCCATCGGCGGGTACGCCAGGCTGGTGGTCGAACCGGCGTCGTGGCGCGCGGGCCACAGGTGGTGGCTGCTGGTCACGTTCGTGGTGAAGCGGATGGCGTGGTCGACGTACCCGCTGGCGACCTCGTTGTAGCGGAGCAGCCCGGGCAGGATCGGCAGACCGGCGGCGTCCGCCGAGGTCCACCCGTTCGGGCGCAGTGCATTGCTCGTCAGAAGCCAGGTGGCCCCGGACCCGGCACGCCAGGTTCCGTTCACGACCCGGGTGTTCCAGGTCTCGTAGAGCCGGCAGGTGCTCTTGTCGACGACGATCGCGTGCTTGTCCCCCGTCGAGGTCCGGCCGCCCTCGATCCTGGTGTCGCTGCCCAGCGGGTAACCGACGTGGTCGCTCTCGCTGGAGTAGTCGAAGATGACACTCACCTTGGCGTGCGAGCTGTCGACCACGGTGATCGGGATGCCGTAGTTCGGCCCGTCCCCGTACGACGGACCGAAGTCCGGGTGGAGCCGCGACGACGTCGACATGTGCGAGAGCCATTTCGCGCTGTAGGGATGCACCGGGAGCGAGCGGATGTCCGCGTGCCACCAGTTGCTGGCCGGGAACGGGTGGCAGGTCGTCCCGGCGATCACCGATCCGACCGGCGAGGTCGCCGTCGAGACCCCGGAAGCCCCGGCGGCAGGCAGCGCCACCGCAGCGGCCAGGGTGAGCGCGAGCAGCGCGGTCCGAGCACGGGTCATCGACCCATGGTCACAGCCGGTGACCGGTTTGTCACGGTTTCCTGCTCAGCGCTTGCGCTTCTCCCGCGGGCGGACCTGGATCACGATCGGGGTCCCGACGAAGCCGAACTCCTCGCGCAGGCGCCGCTCGATGAACCGCTCGTACCCAGCATCGAGCTTCGCCGAGGTGAACAGGGTGAAGGTCGGCGGCGAGGTCTGGGGCTGGGTGCCGAACAGGATCCGCGGCTGGCGCCCCCCGCGCACCGGGTGCGGGTGCTCGGCCACGAGGCGTCCGAGGAACGAGTTCAGCACACCGGTGCTGATCCGGGTCTCCCACCCTGCCAGCGCGGACTCGATCGCCGGCACCAGCCGGTCGATGTGCCAGCCGGTGCGGGCGGTCACGTTGATCCGTGGCGCCCACTGCACCTGCACCAGCTCACGCTCGTACTCCCGCTCAAGGTAGTAGCGGCGCTCGTCGTCGACCAGGTCCCACTTGTTGAAGCAGATGATCAGCGCGCGGCCGGAGTCGCGGACGGTCTGGATGATCCGCATGTCCTGCTCGGAGATCGACTGGCTGCCGTCGATCACCAGCACGGCGACCTCCGCACGCTCCATCGCGGTCGCGGTGCGCAGCGAGGCGTAGTACTCGTGGCCCGAGGCGGTCTTGACGCGCTTGCGGATGCCGGCGGTGTCGATGAACTTCCAGATCTTGCCGCCGAGCTCGACCAGCTCGTCGACCGGGTCGACGGTGGTGCCGGAGGCGTCGTCGAAGACGACGCGCTCCTCCCCCGCGAGCTTGTTCAGCAGCGAGGACTTACCGACGTTGGGACGGCCGATGATGGCGATCCGGCGCGGTCCGCCGACCGCGTGGCCGATCGTCTCCTCGGGAGTCTCCGGAAGAGCGTCCAGGATCGCGTCCAGCATGTCGCCGGAGCCCCGACCATGCAGCGCAGAGACCGGGTACGGCTCGCCGAGACCGAGGTTCCACAGGCCGAAGGCCTCCGCCTCGGTCCGCTGGTCGTCGACCTTGTTGGCCGCGAGGATGACGGGGCGACCGCTCTTGCGCAGCACCTTGACGACCGCCTCGTCGGCGTCGGTGATCCCCACCGTCGCGTCGACCACGAAGAGCACCGCGTCGGCCAGCGAGACCGCAACCTCGGCCTGCGCCGAGATCCGCTCCGCCAGGCCCTCGGCATCCGGGTTCCAACCGCCGGTGTCGACGACGGTGAAGGCACGCCCGTTCCAGTTCGCGTCGTAGGAGACCCGGTCGCGGGTCACGCCGGGCTTGTCCTCGACGACGGCCTCGCGGCGGCCGATGATCCGGTTGACGAGGGTGGACTTGCCGACGTTCGGCCGGCCCACCACCGCGAGGATCGGGGTCCGTACCGAGTCCGCACCGGACTCGTCGTGCTCGGTCACTTCGTTCACTGCGTCGTTCACTGGGTCATTCATGGTCGCCCTTGCTCGTGCTCCGGTCCGGAATCGGACCGGGAAGACTCATACCGGTGGCGCGCTCCGCCTCGCGGCAGTTGTCCAGCATCGCCTGCTGGATCCTGCCCGACAGCTCCGCGACCTCGGCCTTGCGCCGCGGCCACGCCTGCTCGCGAACCCCGATGGGTGAACCGTAGGTCACCACCATCCGATTCCCGGCCGGCGGCAGCGAGTTCGAGGAACCACCGGGCAGCCTCGTCCCGAGGAAGCTCACCGGTACCACGGTCGCACCTGTCGCGAGGGCCAGGTACGCCGCCCCGCTGTAGACGTGTTCGACCTCACCCGCCCCGCGGGTGCTCTCCGGGAAGAGGCCGGCCACGCCGCCGTCGCGCAGCACCCGCAGGACCGTGCGCACCGCGAGCGGATCCACCTCGTCGCGGCGTACCGGGATCTGGCCGGCGCCGACGAGGAAGGCACCCAACGGTCCGGAGTACAGCTCGGCCTTGGTGAGCGCGTGTGCCGGGCGGGGGCTGACGATCGCCATCAACGGTCCGTCGAGGAAACCGACGTGATTGCCGGCCAGCACCACCGGGCCGGCGTCCGGCACGTTCTCGGCACCGCGCAGCTCCAGGTTCCAGCGTCGGCGGATGATCCCGGCAAAGGTCGGCCGCAGCCGGTGCAGCATCAACCGGGCCGGGTGCTTCACGTCGTCGGTCCGCGGGAGCTGCAGGTGGTCGCGACCCGCGGCGGCCGTCACCTGGTGGCCTCGGCCGTACCGCGCACCTGCTCCACGATCGCGACGACGCGGCTGATCACCTCGGCGAGGTCGTACGGCGTGGTGTCCAGGTGCACCGCGCCCTCGGGAACGCTCAGCGGCGCGGTGCTCCGCGAGGAGTCGATCGCGTCGCGGCGAAGCAGGTCGGCCTCGGTCGCCGCGACCGAACCGCTGCCGTTCTCCGCAGCGCGCCGGGTCGCGCGGGCGGCAGCGTCGGCGGTCAGGTAGAGCTTCACCTCGGCATCGGGCCAGACGACCGACCCGATGTCACGACCCTCGACCACGATCCCGCCAGCCTCGAGGGCCTCCGCGATGATCGAGCGCTGCAGCTCCAGCAGCCGGGTGCGCACGGCGGGAACGGTCGCGACCGGACTGACGGCCGCGGTGACCGCCTCGGAACGAATGGCTTCCGCGACGTCCTGGCCGTCGAGCGTGATCGTCGGGTCGAGCGGGTCCGTGCCCGACGCCAGTGCGGGGTCGGCCGCGTGCGCCGCCACCGCGTCGGGGTCGTGCACGTCGACCTCGTGGCGCAGCATCCACAGCGTGATCGCGCGGAACTGGGCGCCGGTGTCGAGGTAGCGCAGGCCCAGACGGTCGGCGACGCCACGCGAGGTGCTCGATTTCCCGGACCCGGACGGCCCGTCCATCGCCACGACGACGGTGTCACCCACTGCTCTGCTCCTGCCGGTCTCACGCCAAACCTCGAAGGTGCAGCCTACCGGTGAGCGGTCCAGTTCCTCGCCTCGAGAGCGCTCCGCAGGCGCTCGGCAGCACTCGCCTCGACCTGGAGCTCGACGAGACCGACGAGACGGCCGGGGTCGTGGTCGATGCGGAGGTCCTCGACGTTGACCCCGATCTCGCCGACGTCCGCGAACAGGCGCGCGAGCTCGCCCGGGTGGTCGGGGACCTGCACGTAGACCGGACCGGTCTCGATCGGGGCACCGCCGTGCTTGCCCGGGATGATCTGGGTGCCGGAGACGCCACGGTTGAGGATCTCGACCAGGTCCTCCGGGGCGGCCGCGCCGACGGCGTCGATCAGCTCGTCGAGCTGGCCACGCAGGGAGCGCAGCAGCTCGGAGACCACGCCGGCGTTGGCACGGATGATCTGCCCGTACAGGTCCGGGTCCCCCGCGGCGACGCGGGTGACGTCGCGGACGCCCTGACCCGACAGCGAGAGGTGCTCGGGGACGGCGTCGGTGAGCTGCCCGGCGGCGAACACCGCGAGCAGGTGCGGCAGGTGCGAGGTACGGGCCACGGCCAGGTCGTGCTCGACCGGCGAGAGCCGCACCGCGCTGGCGCCGCTGAGCGCGACCAGCTCCTCGACCAGGGCGACGGCACCCGGGTCGGCGTGCACGTGCGGGGTGACCGCCCACGGACGACCGTCGAACAGCGAGGCACTGGCCGCCAGCGGGCCGGAGCGCTCGCTGCCGGCCATCGGGTGGCTGCCCACGTAACGAGCCAGGTCGGCCTCGTCGACCTGGTCGGAGATCTGCTCGAGCGGCTGCGCCTTGACGCTGCCGATGTCGGTGACGACCGCCCCGGTGGCGAGCGCCTCGACCACGATCTCGGCGATGTGCAGCGGCGGCACGGCGACCACGACCAGCTGGGGGACGCCGCCGGCCGGCGCCGGTTCTCCGGCACCGAGGCTGACCGCGGTCCGGACGTGCTCCGGGTTCGCGTCGCTCAGCCAGACCTCCAGGCCGCGCCGACGCGCCGCCAGGCCCAACGAGGTGCCCAGCAGACCGGCCCCGATCACGTGCAGGGGGCCGGTGAGGTGCTCAGCCATCGCTCTGGGTCTCGTCCGGGAGCGAGCGCACCCGGGTCAGGTCCGAGCGCAGTGCCGCGGCCCCGTGCAGGTAGACGTGCGTGATCTCGCTGCGTGCACGACGGGTCTCGACGTGCGCCATCATCCGCACCACCCGCGGCATCGAGCCGTCGATCTCGAGCTCACGCGCGCACAGCAGCGGGATCTCCCCGAAGCCGAGCCGGCGAGCGGCGTACGCCGGGAACTCGGCGACCAGGTCCGAGGTGGCGGTGAAGATCACCGAGATGAAGTCGTCCACGTCCAGGCCGTTGGCGGACATGACCTCGGTGACCATCTCGGTCACCCGCTCGAGCATCTGCTCCCGGGTGTCCTCCACCAGCTGGGTGGCTCCACGAATCGCGCGCACGGACACGGTGCTGACCCTATAAGCCAGCGGTGTCGAGGAGCGAGCCGACCTCGTCGAGGCTCAGCTCGCGCAACGTCCCCTCGCGCAGGTTGCCGATCCGCACCGGTCCGATCGCGGTCCGGGTCAGGTGCTGCACCGGGTGCCCGATCTCGGCCAGCAGCCGGCGCACGATCCGGTTGCGGCCCTCGTGGATGACCACCTCCACGATCCCCCGGCTGTCGGTGCTGGAGATGACCCGGGCGCGACGGACCTCGACCGGACCGTCCTCGAGCACCACCCCGGCCAGCAGCGTCCGCACGGTGCGCTTGTCGACCGCGCCCTTCACCTCGGCGACGTAGGTCTTCTCGACCTCGTACGACGGGTGCGCGAGGCGCTGGGCGAAGTCGCCGTCGTTGGTGAGCAGGATCAAGCCGTCGGTGTCGGTGTCGAGGCGGCCGACGTGGAAGAGCCGTTCGGGACGGTCGGCGACGTAGTCGGTCAGGGCGGGCCTGCCCTCGGGGTCCGACATCGTCGAGACCACCCCGCGCGGCTTGTTCAGCACCAGGTAGACGTTCGGGGAGATCGGCGGCAACCGCTTGCCGGAGACGCGGATCACCGCGGTGGTCGGGTCGACCTTGGTCCCGAGCCGGGTGACGATCTCGCCGTCGACCTCCACCTCGCCGGCGAGCATCAGCTCCTCGCACTTGCGGCGGCTGGCGACCCCGGAGGTGGCGAGCAGCTTCTGCAGACGGATCAGACCGTCGCTGTCGAGCTCAGTCACCGGAGTCGGGCTCGGGCTCTCCCGGAGCAGCGACGACCGGGGCGGGCGGTGCGGCGAACTCCTCGTCGTCGAACTCGTCCATGTCCGGCACGAACGGCGCGAGCTCCGGCAGCTCGTCGAGGGAGGTGATGCCGATCCGCTCCAGGAAGTACACGGAGGTGCGGTACAGGTGGGCACCGGTCTCCAGGTCGGTGCCGGCCTCCTCGACCAGACCGCGGGTGAGCAGCGTGCGCATCACGCCGTCCACGTTGACGCCACGGATCGCCGAGACCCGGCTGCGGCTGACGGGCTGCTTGTAGGCGACCACGGCGAGGGTCTCGAGCGCCGCCTGGGTCAGGCGAGCCTGCTGGCCCTCCAGCACGAACCGCTCCACGACCGGCGCGAACTCCTCGCGGGTGTAGTAGCGCCACCCCCCGGCGACGTTGCGCAGCTCGAAACCGCGGACCTGCTCGTCGTACTCGGCCGCGAGCTCGCCGAGCGCGGTCACCACCTCGCCGACCGGGTAACCGACCGCGGTGGCCAGGCTGACCTCGTCCATCGGCTGGTCGGCGACCATCAGCACCGCCTCGAGCGCCGGGCGCAGGTCGGCGAGCGGGATCGAGAGCGCCTCGCCCTCCGACTCGCGGGTCCCGTCAGCTTCCTCGACGGCCTCCAGGACTGCCTCTTCGACGACGTGGGCGACCTCCGCCTGCTCCAGGTCCTCGGCCGTCTGGGTCTCGGCCGTCTGGGTCTCGCTCATGACTGGTCGTTCTCCGCTTCGTGTCGGTCGTCCGGGCCCTCGTCGGGGCCGTCGTTCGCGTCGTCGGTGAGGGCGGCGCCCGGGTCCGGCGACAGCGGGGTGCCGTCGAACTCGTCGTTGATCTCGATCTCCTCGTCCTCGCCGCCGGTCCAGCGGACGGTGAGCTCGCCGAGCGGGGTCATCTGGTCGAAGGCGAGCACCCCCTCGCGGAACAGCTCGAGCAGCGCGAGGAACCGGGCCACCTTGGTCATCGTGTCGGGCGCGTCCGCGGCGAGCTTGCGGAAGGTGAGGGTCCCGTGGACCCGTAGCCGCTCGACGACCAGGTGCGCCTGCTCGCGCACGCTGACCGCGGGCGCGTGGATGTGGGCCAGGGACAGCTCCGGCTCGGGCTTCGGCTCGAGCGCCCTGTTCGCCAGCGCGGCGAACTCCTCGAGGCCGAGCCCGATCAGGACGTCGGGCAGCAGGGTCGCGAACCGCTCGTCCAGACCCACCGCCCGCGGGAAGCGCAGCGCCTCGGCCTCGATCCGGGTCTCCAGCACGCTCGCGACCTGCTTGAACGCCCGGTACTGCAGCAACCGGGCGAAGAGCAGGTCGCGCGCCTCGAGGAGGGCGACGTCCTCCTCGTCCTCGACCTCGCCGCGGGGCAGCAGCCGGGCCGCCTTCAGGTCGAGCAGCGTCGCGGCGACGACGAGGAACGAGGAGGTCTGCTCGAGGTCCCACTCGTCGCCGAGCGCCTTGATGTGCGCGATGAACTCGTCGGTGACCTTCGACAGGGACACCTCGGTGATGTCCAGCTTGTGCTTCGAGATCAGGCTCAGCAGCAGGTCGAAGGGGCCCTCGAAGTTGTCGAGCTGGAGGAGGAACTCGCCGGGCACCTCCGGCCCGCCGGTGGGTCCGGCGCCGACAGCCTCCACGGCGGCCGTCATCGGCGGCTCATCGCTCGCGGAGCCGCTGCACCAGTGCGCAGTCCCCGCCCTCGGAGT
>JBJMIP010000219.1:0-5094 GCA_045806825.1 Marmoricola sp. | reverse complement strand
GGGCTGGTTGCAGCACGACCTGCGCGCCAACGCCGTTGCTGGCGCTGAGCTGGCCGCCACCCGGGTCCAAGCCGCCGGCGACCGGTCGGTGCAGGTGCACGCCTGCCACGGTCCGGCCCGCCAGGTCGACGTCCTCCGCGAGGTGCTCGTCGGGTTGCTCGCCGACGACCCGACCCTCGAGCCGCGCGACATCTTGGTGATGTGCCCGGACGTCGAAGGGTTCGCGCCGCTCATCGAAGCCGGCTTCGGGCTCGGTGAGGTCTCCGCGACCAGCCACCCCGCGCACCGGCTCCGGGTCCGCTTGGCCGACCGGGGGCTGCAGAGCACGAACGCCCTGCTGGCCGTCGCCGGGCACCTGGTCGACCTGGTCGGCGGTCGTGCCACCGCGAGCGACGTCCTCGACCTCCTCGCCGACGACCCGGTGCGCCGCCGGTTCGGGTTCGACGACGACGACCTCTCCCAGCTGACCCGGTGGGTCGCCGACTCGGGCGTGCGTTGGGGCCTGACCAGTGCCCACCGGGCTGCGTTCGGTCTCGGCGGCGTGGAGCAGAACACCTGGCGCGCCGGCCTGGACCGGGTGCTCGTCGGGGTGGCGATGGCCGAGGAGCAGACCCTGCTCGGCCGCACCCTGCCGCTGGACGACGTCGGCTCCGGGTCGATCGACCTGGCCGGCCGTTTCGCCGAGGCGGTGGACCGGATCCAGCGCGCGGTCGAGAACCTGCAGCAGGCGCGGTACGCCTCCGACTGGGTCAGTGCTCTCTCCAACGGGGTCCGCTCGCTGACCTCGCTCGAACGGGACGACGCGTGGCAGGCGGTGCAGCTCGACCGTGAGCTCGCGGCGATCGGCAACGGCGCCGACGGCCGCCCCGTCGAGCTGCGGGTCGCCGACGTCCGCGCCCTGCTCGAGCACCGGCTCGCCGGTCGGCCGACCCGGGCGAACTTCCGGACCGGCACGCTCACCGTCTGCACGATGGTGCCGATGCGTTCCGTGCCGCACCGGGTCGTCTGCCTGCTCGGGCTGGACGACGGCGTGTTCCCGCGCAGCGTCACGGCGGACGGCGACGACGCCCTGGCTCGCGACCCCCTCACCGGGGAGCGAGACCCGCGCAGCGAGGACCGTCAGCTGCTGCTCGACGCCGTGCTCGCCGCCACCGAGACCCTGGTCGTCACCTACTCCGGAGCCAGTGAGCACACCGGCCAGCCGCGGCCACCTGCGGTGCCGGTGGGCGAGCTGCTCGACGCGCTCGACCGCACCACGGCCACTGCGGTGCGTGACCAGGTCCTGGTCGCGCACCCGCTGCAGTCCTTCGACCCGCGCAACCTGATCCCCGGCGAGCTCGGCACCGCAGGTCCGTTCAGCTTCGACGCCGCCGCCCGTGCCGGTGCGCTGGCCGCGCGCCACCCGCAGCCGGTGCCGGCCTTCCTCTCCGGGCCGGTGCCCGGCGAACCGGACGCCGACGTCACGCTGACCGACCTGCTCGACTTCTACCGGAACCCGGCCCGGGCGCTGCTGCGCCGCCTGGACATCGCCACCGCGTACGACGCGCACGAGATCCGCGACGCCATCCCGATCGACCTGGACAGCCTGGAGACCTGGTCGGTCGGTGACCGGATCGTCTCCTCGCTGCTGGCCGGGGCTGATCCGCAGGCCTGCATCGACGCCGAGCTGACCCGCGGGACGTTGCCGCCCGGAGAGCTCGCCCCCGAACAGCTGCGCGGCATCCTCGCCACCGCGCAGGAGGTGCTGAACAGCAGCGCGTCCTTGCGCGTGGGCGAGCCGCGCTCGATCGACGTCGTCCTCGACCTGGGGGACGGCCGCCGGCTCGTCGGCGCGGTGCCCGGGCTGTACGGCGACGCCCTGGTCCGGCTCACCTACTCCTCGTTGCGCGTCAAGCCCGCGCTCGCGCTCTGGCTCGACCTGCTGGCTGCCCAGGCCGTGCTGCCCGACGAGCCGCTCACCGGGCACGCCTTCGGCAAGGGCAGCAAGTACAAGCGCGGTCAGGCGTCGATGGGACCGGTCTCCGCCGAGTTCGCCCGCGACCACCTGCGCCGCCTCGTTCAGATCCGCGACCGCGGCCTGACCGAGCTCGCACCGTTGCCGCTCGCGACCGGGCGCGCGTGGGCCGTCGGCCGGGAGCAGAGCCCGCGGAAGGCCGAGTGGCAGGCGGGTGATGCGTGGGCAGCGAGCGACACCTCCCCGGTGCCCGGCGACAACGAGGACGTTGCCTTCGTCCGGTTGCTCGGCAAGAAGGCCCCGCTGGCAGCGCTGGTCGGACTCGGTTCGATCGCCACCACCGTCTGGACACCGCTGCTGCCCTACGAACGGGGGTGGTGAGGTGGACGAGTTCGACATCTCGGCGCCGCTGCCCACCGGAACCGTGCTGCTCGAGGCCAGCGCCGGGACCGGCAAGACCTGGACGATCGCCGCCCTGGTGGCGCGGTACGTCATCGAGGGCAAGAAGCTAGACGAGCTGCTGGTGGTCACCTTCGGCCGTGCCGCGAGCCAGGAGCTGCGTGAGCGCGTGCGCGAACGACTCGTCGCGCTCGAGGCGGTGCTCGCGGACCTGGTGATCTCCGGGACCACGACCCGCGAGCGCGACGAGCTCGTCGAGCTGGTCGTCGCGGTCGACCATGCCGAGCTGCTCCGCCGCCGCGGCCGGCTCCGCGATGCGCTGACCGCGTTCGACTCGGCGGCGATCGTCACCATCCACCAGTTCTGCCACATGGTGCTCAAGGGCCTCGGCGTCGCCGGTGACACCGACCCCGGAGCCACCCTGGTCGAGGACCTGGACGACCTGCTTGTCGAGGTGGTCGACGACCTCTACCTGCGTGACCACGCGGACGCGGCCTCGGCCCAGGCCTTCGGGCGCAAGGAGGCGCTGGCGCTCGGGCGGGAGGCGGTGCGCGACCCGCGCGCCCGGTTGGAGCCGGCGGACGCGCCGACGGGGAGTGTCGCCGGCACCCGGGTCCGGTTCGCCTCCCTGGTGCGCACCGAGTTCGACCTGCGCAAGCGCCGGCTCGGGGTGCTCTCCTACGACGACCTCCTCGGTCAGCTCGCGGATGCGCTCGAGGACCCGTCAGCCCCGGCCCGCGCCCGGATGAGGCAGCGCTGGTCGGTGGTGCTCGTCGACGAGTTCCAGGACACCGATCCGGTCCAGTGGCAGGTCTTCGACCGCGCCTTCTCCGGGGTCGCGACCATGGTGCTCATCGGTGACCCGAAGCAGGCCATCTACGCGTTCCGGGGCGGTGACGTCTTCACCTACCTGCAGGCGAAGCAGTCGGCCGACGTGCACCAGACACTGGCGGTGAACCGACGCAGCGACCAGGACCTGCTCGCTGCTGCCCAGGTCGTCCTCGAGGGCGCCGAGCTCGGTGGACCGGAGATCGTCGTGCTCCCCGTGCAGGCCAGCCAGCCCGCGTCCCGCGTGACCGGTCCGGGCGCGCCCTTCGCGGTGCGGGTACTCCTTCGCGAGGACCTCGCCACCGGGGGCGACAAGCTGGCCAAGGTCGGCGGCGTGAACGCGAAGATCGCGACCGACGCGGCCCGGCAGGTCAAGCTGCTGCTCACCTCCGGCGCCACCTTCCGCGACGACGACGGCGAGCGTGCGTTGACCGCGGGTGACATCGCCGTCCTCGCCCACAAGAGGGCCCACCTCGACCTGGTGCGCGCGGCGCTCGCCGAGGTCGGCGTACCGGCAGTGATCGCGGGTGGCGGCAGCGTCTTCGACACCCCGGCCGCAGCGGAGTGGCGCACGCTGCTGGAGGCCCTCGAGCAACCGCACCGCTCGGCTCGGGTCCGTGCTGCCGGCCTGACCTCGTTCTACGGGTACTCGGTCGCCGAGCTCGTCGCAGGCGGCGACGACCTCACCGAGCGGCTCTCCGACAGCCTGCGCGACGCCGCCGCGCTGCTCACCGAGCGCGGGGTGGCGGCCGTCTTCGAGACCGCGGTGGCCCGGGACGGCCTGCAGGCCCGGGTCCTCGCGCAGGTCGGCGGAGAGCGTCACCTGACCGACCTCCGACACGTCGCCGAGTCGCTGCACGACGTGGCCAGTCGCGAACGACTCGGGCTGGTCGCGCTGCTCGCCTGGGCGCGCGAGCAGATGTCGGAGGAGCTGACCCAGACCGCGACCGAGCGGACCCGTCGGCTCGACAGCGACGCGCACGCGGTCCAGCTCGTCACGGTGCACGGCAGCAAGGGCCTGGAGTACCCGGTCGTGCTGCTGCCGTTCGTCTCCGACCGCTTTCCCGGACGCAAACCGCCGGTGCTCCGCTACCACGACGACGCGGGCGACCGGGTCGTGCACGTCGGCGGGGCCGACACCCGCCCCGCGGCGCTGGACCAGGAGGCCCGTGCCGAGGACGACGGGGAGTCGTTGCGGCTCCTGTACGTCGCGATGACCCGCGCGAAGTCACGGGTCATCGCCTGGTGGGCGGCCGGCAACAACGCGCCTGCGTCACCGCTGAACCGTCTGCTGCTCGGGCGTCGTCCCGGTGCAGGCCCGTCGCCGTCGGTGGTGGACGTGCCGCCGGACGCCGAGGTCGTGCGCTGGCTCCGGGCCTGGCAGAGCCGTGGTGGCCCGGTCGTCGAGCAGGCGGTGCCGGTCGCGGTCGACCCCGCACCGCTGCCCGCCGACGAGCGGGAGCTGTCGGTGCGCACGTTCTCCCGCGTCGTGGACACGAGCTGGCGGCGGACCTCGTACTCCTCGCTCTCCGCAGCCGGTGCCGGGCACTCCGAGCCGGCGGTCGGGAGCGAGCCCGAGTCGGTCCCGCAACCGGATGAGGTGGTGCGTGCGCAACCCCGGCAGGAGGCCGTCGGCCCACTGGTTCGCTCGCCGATGGCGGACCTGCCGGTGGGCGCGACCTTCGGCTCGCTGGTGCACGCCGTCCTCGAGCACACCGACCCAGCGGCCCCGCTGCGGGGCGGCGACCTGCGCGCCGAGATCGCGGTGCAGCTCGCCGAGCAGCTGCTGAGCTGGCCCCAGGACGTGGACGGCGAGGCGCTCACCGACGCGCTGGTCGAGGTCTACCGCAGTCCGCTCGGGCCGCTGGTGGGCTCGGCGACGCTCGGTTCCATCCCGATGACCGACCGGCTCT
>JBJMIP010000218.1:0-4781 GCA_045806825.1 Marmoricola sp. | reverse complement strand
CCCGAAGCGCACGCCGTTCCGGGTCGCTGGCCGTCGGCGGTGCGGGGTCGGCCCCGGGCACGAGCACCAGGTCGGCGTCGGCCAGCCCGGACAGGCCGTGGGTGGCGGCCAGGCTCGCGCCGCCGGCCAGTGCGACCGGCCGGCGGCCCGGCGAACAGCGCCGTACGTCGAAGGGCGGCACGCCGTCGTCGGTGCGGTCGACGCCGAACACCTCGTGGATGACGCCGTAGTCGAACAGCCGGACCGCGTGATGGAGCAGCACTGCCACGGTTCGCATGCGCCCAATCATGGCAGGAATCGGCGCATGGTCGTCAATCCTGCCACTGCCCCGGCGGCCCGTTGCACCCGAGGATGGACGGCATGAGCATCGACCTCGAGCCCAATGCGGCTCTCATCGTGATCGACGTGCAGGCCGGCTTCGACGACCCGTACTGGGGCCGGCGCGCCAACCCGGCGGCTGAGGAGAACATCGGCCGGCTGGCGGCGGCCTGGCAGGCGGCGGGGCGTCCGGTGGTACGCGTCCGGCACTCGTCCCGGCAGCCCGGGTCGCCGCTCGCGGCGGTCGCGCCCGGCCACGCGTACAAGCCGGTGGTCGCCGACCTCGAGCCGGCGCTGGAGATCGGGAAGAGCGTGCACTCGGCGTTCCACGGCACCCCCGACCTGCGGGACTGGCTGAAGAACGCCGCCATCGGCCAGGTCGTGATCTGCGGCATCCAGACCAACCGGTGCTGCGAGACGACCGCCCGGCTCGCCGGGGACCTCGGGTACGACATGCTTTTCGCGCTCGACGCCACGTACACGTTCGACGAGGGCGATATCCCCGCCGAGCAGATCATGGCGGTCACCGCGGTGAACCTCGATGGTCATTTCGGGCGGGTGGTCAACACCGACGACCTGGTGTTGTAGGCGGCGGCCGGGGTGAGGCGGCGGGAACCGGGCCGATCTGGCACAATGGTCGACTGGTATCCGGTGCGTGCCCGGCGCCCTCTAACCCGGACACGCCGCCAGTCCACCCGAGCTGCCGTTCGCGCGATCCCCACCGCGTGTAGCCGGCGAGGATCTCAACAACCACGAATCCAGGAGCGAGCAGACAGTGGCCGTACGTATCCGGCTTCTGCGGATGGGCAAGATCCGCAACCCGCAATACCGCATCGTCGTCGCGGACGCGCGCACCAAGCGCGACGGCCGGGCGATCGAGTTCCTCGGGATCTACCACCCGAAGGAGGAGCCCTCTCTGATCGAGGTCGACTCCGAGCGGGCGCAGTACTGGCTCGGCGTCGGCGCGCAGCCGACCGAGCAGGTTCTCGCGCTGCTCAAGATCACCGGTGACTGGCAGAAGTACAAGGGCCTGCCGGGTCAGGAAGGCACCCTGCGGTTCGCCGAGCCGAAGCGCGACAAGACCGAGATCTTCAACGAGGCTCTCAAGGACGCTGCCAACGAGCCGAAGCGCGAGGCCGTCACCAAGAAGGCCGCCGCGAAGAAGGCCGAGGCGAAGGTCGAGGAGGCTCCGGCTGAGGAGACCCCTGCTGCCGAGGCTCCGGCTGAGGAGACCCCTGCTGCTGAGGCTCCGGCCGACGAGACCCCTGCTGCTGAGGCTCCGGCCGACGAGGCGCCTGCTGCTGAGGCTCCGGCCGACGAGGCGCCTGCTGCTGAGGCTCCGGCCGACGAGGCGCCTGCTGCCGAGGCTCCGGCCGACGAGACCACCGAGGCCTGAGCACCATGCTGGCCGAAGCGCTCGAGCACCTGGTCCGTGGCGTCGTCGACAATCCCGACGAGGTCACGGTCAAGGACAAGCAGCTGCGTCGTGGTTCGATCCTCGAGGTGCGGGTGGACCCCGCCGACCTCGGCAAGGTGATCGGCCGCAACGGTCGGACCGCCACCGCGTTCCGCACCGTGATGTCGGCCCTGGCCGGCAAGGGCGGCGCGCGGGTCGACTTCGTCGACACGGATCGTCGTCGCTGAGAATCCATCGGCCATGGAGATGATCGTGGTCGGCCGGATCGGCAAGCCGCACGGCGTGAAGGGCGAGGTCTCGGTCGAGCCCCGGACCGACGAGCCTGAGCGGCGCTTCGCCCCCGGCGAGCAGCTGAAGACAGAGAACAAGCGGCCCGGTGCCGCCGGACCCGCTCACCTCACGGTGGCCGGGACCCGGTGGCACTCGGGCCGCTTGCTCGTCCGGTTCGCCGAGATCGCCGACCGGAACGCCGCCGAACAGGCGCGCGGGACGTTGCTGGCGATCCCGCTCGATCCCGACGAGCAGCCCGAGGACCCCGAGGAGTTCTACGACCACCAGCTCGTCGGGTTGGCGGTCGTCACCACCGACGGGCGCGCGGTCGGGGAGCTCCGGGAGATCGTGCACGGCTCCGCCCAGGACCTGCTGGTCATCACCGCGCCCGATGGACCCGACGTGCTGGTGCCGTTCGTCTCCGAGCTCGTGCCCGAGGTGGATCTGGCGCAACGACGGATCGTGGTCGAGGACCTGCCCGGTCTGCTGAGTGACATCCCGGGCGAGCTCCCGGGCGACGGACCGAACGAGCAGGACTGAGCGACGTGCGCATCGACGTCGTCTCGATCTTTCCCGACTACCTCGCGCCGCTGGAGCTGTCGCTGCCCGGCAAGGCCCGCGACAAGGGACTGCTCGACCTGCACGTCCACGACCTGCGCGAGTTCGCCCACGACAAGCACCGCACGGTCGACGACACCCCGTACGGCGGCGGAGCCGGCATGGTGATGAAGCCGGAGCCTTGGGGCGAGGCGCTCGACGCGCTCGCGCCTGACGGGGCCGTTCTCGTCGTTCCGACCCCCGCGGGGACCCCGTTCACCCAGGCGCTCGCTGCGCAGCTGTCGCACGCGCCGCACCTGGTCTTCGCCTGCGGGCGCTACGAAGGCATCGACCAGCGCGTGCTGGAGCAGGCAGCGACCCGGCTCGAGGTCCGCGAGATCTCGCTGGGTGACTACGTGCTCAACGGCGGCGAGGTCGCCGCGCTGGCTGTCATCGAGGCCGTGGTCCGGCTGATCCCGGGCTTCATGGGCAACGCCGGCTCGCTGGTCGAGGAGTCGCACACCGACGGCCTGCTCGAGTACCCGGTGTACACCAAGCCGGCGTCCTGGCGCGGGTACGACGTCCCCGAGGTGCTGCTGTCGGGGGACCACGCCCGGATCGCCGCCTGGCGCGCCGAGCAGTCGCTGCGGCGTACGGCGCAGCGGCGGCCCGACCTGCAGCACCCGGCCGCCACGCTGGGTGACCTGGAGCTGCGCCCGGTGCTGCCTGCGGATGCGGGGGAGATCTTCACGCTCCAGCGAGCCTGCTGGGTCCAGGAGCAGCAGGCGAACCCCGGGGTGCGGATCCGCGCCCTCGAGCAGGACCTGGAGACCGTCCGTCGCTGGGTCGCCGCCGACACCGTCCTGGTGCTGCGATCCTCCGGACGGCTGGTCGGCGCGGTGCGCGCGAAGCTGCACCCCGCTCCCGACGGCGGCGCCGTCTGGGACATCGGCCGGTTGATGGTCGCGCCCGACCTGCAGGGCAGCGGGCTGGGCCGCGTCCTCCTCGAGGCGATCGAGGCCGCGGCGCCGGAGCCGGTGACCACCTACGAGCTGTTCACCGGCGTGGGCAGCGTCCGCAACCAGAAGGTCTACAAGAAAGCCGGGTACCGGCTGCGCGGCCCTGTCGAGGGCGAGCCGGGCGCGGTGCGCCTGACCAAGAAGCGCAGCCGGTAGCGGTGCCCAGCTTCTGGGCATGCAGGTAATCAGCTCCGACCGGCCGATTTCCACTCGGGGACGGACTCTGGCAGACTTGCTCCTCGGCCCAGTCGGCCAGGATCGTCCGGTCCCAGCGTCCGGAGATCAGCGCAGTACCTGCCACAGGGGGAGCCGCGCACGGCCAGCCAGACAGGACCGACTCCGTTGAGCAACAAACATCCGCGGCTGACCTGTGGCGATCGCGAGGAGAAATCATGACCAACGTCATCGACGCGCTGAACGCGTCCAGCCTGCGCAGCGACGTCCCGGACTTCCGCGCCGGCGACACCGTCAAGGTCCACGTCAAGGTCGTCGAGGGCAACCGCTCCCGCGTCCAGGTCTTCCAGGGCGTGGTGATCCGCGTCCACGGTTCCGGCGTCGGCCGCACCTTCACGGTTCGCAAGGTCTCGTTCGGCGTCGGCGTCGAGCGCACGTTCCCGCTGAACTCCCCGATCTTCGAGCAGGTCGAGATCGTCACCCGTGGTGACGTCCGCCGCGCGAAGCTCTACTACCTGCGCAACCTGCGCGGCAAGGCAGCCAAGATCAAGGAGCGCCGCGACGCGTGATTCCGACGCGGTCCGGAAAACGGGCCGTTCGTTGGGATGCCTCGCTAGGCTCCGCTCGTGACTGAATCCACGCCCGAGGACGTCTCGGTCCCCGCCTCCTCGGCTGGAGCCACGACGCGAGGCGGCCGCCGCAAGGACGTCAAGAAGCAGAAGCAGCCGCTCCCGGTCTGGCAGGAGAGCCTGCTGCTGCTGGCGATCGCACTGGTGCTGGCGATCGGGATCAAGTACTTCTTCGTCCAGGCCTTCTACATCCCGTCGCCGTCGATGGAGCCGCAGTTCGTCAAGAACGACCGGATCCTCGTCCAGAAGGTCTCCTACTGGGGCAGCGGGAGCCCGGAGCGCGGCGATATCGTCGTCTTCAAGGACCCGGGTGGCTGGCTGTCGGCCAACGAGAACAAGACCGCGTCCAACCCGGTCACCAAGGCGCTGGAGACCATCGGTCTCTACCCCTCGGGCGGTCACCTGGTGAAGCGTGTG
>JBJMIP010000217.1:0-13511 GCA_045806825.1 Marmoricola sp. | reverse complement strand
GCGCGGCGGCGGGCGGCGGCCTGGTTGGAGGAGGTGGGTCTGGGTGATCACGCCCACGCCCGGCCCAGCCAGCTGTCCGGCGGTCAGGCCCAGCGGGTGGCCGAGCTGCTCGACCTGGTCGGACTGGCCGGGTTCGGGAGCCGTCGGCCGGCGACGCTGTCGGGAGGTGAGCGCCAGCGGGTCGCCCTCGCGCGGTCCCTGGCCGTCGAGCCCCGGCTGCTGCTGCTGGACGAGCCGCTCAGCGCCCTGGACCGCGGTCTGCGTGAACGTCTGGCGGCGGACCTCCACGACATCGTGCGCCAGGCCGGGACGACCACGCTGCTGGTCACGCACGACCACGACGAGGCCTTCGCGATCGCCGACCGGATGGCGGTGATGCGGGCCGGCAGGATCGTCCAGGTGGGCGACCTCGCCGAGGTCTGGGGGCGCCCCGCGGATGCCTGGGCGGCCCGGTTCCTCGGCTACGCCGACGTGCTCAGCGGCCCCGGGGCGCTCGCCCTGCGCGCGCTGATCGACCCGGACGGCAGCTGGACCGAGGTGGCGCTGCGCCGCTCGGCCCTGGTCGTCGAGGACGCCGGCCCGCTCGCGGCCGAGGTGATCTCGGCGCGGGTCGGGCCTGACCAGGTGCGGCTCCTCCTCGATGTCGACGGACTCGGCCGTCTCTCCGCCGTGGCGGCGCCGAGCCACCGGGCCCGGGCAGGCGAGCGGGTCCGGGTGAACGTGCGGACCGACCGGCTGGCACCCCTGGGCTGATGCCGGTCGATGCTCAGCCGGTGCTGGGCTGAGCCGGTTGCGCCGGGTTGCATAGACTGACCCCTTGTGAAGGACATCGCCACGGACCAGCGCGCCGTGACGACGGTCTCGAAACCCGCTCGCGCGGCCGGCAGCTGGCGGCGCGCCTACGCCATGCTGGTCTCGGTCGCCATCGTCATGGGCGTCCTGGCCTTCATCTGCAGCCGGTCGCTCGGCTATCCCCTGCGGGACCCCGACGGCTTCCTCGGGCCTGCCTGGATCCGCCTCCCGCTGCTCGTGCTCGGGGCCTTCATCGCCGACGTGCTGCCACGCACCCTCTTCCGGGCACGGGGCAACCCGGGCCGCTTCAAGGCCGAGGCGCTGCTGCTCATCCGGGAGCACTGGACCAAGGAGCGGATCACCCTCGTGGTGGTCGGACTGATCTCCTTCTACGTCACCTACGTGAGCTACCGGAACCTGAAGAACTTCCTGCCGTTCGTGATGTCGGTCGACGGCAAGCCGAAGAAGTACGACTTCGCGCTGCACCGGATGGACGAGTGGTTGCTCTTCGGTCACGACCCCTCGACGGTGCTGCACTCGGTGCTGGGCACCGGGATCAGTGCGCACGTGCTGTCCTGGATCTACCTGCTGTTCCTGCCGATGGTGCCGATCTCGGTCGTGGTCTGGGCGGTCTGGTCGCGCAACGTCAGCTTCGGCTACTGGTTCATCACCGCGCAGTGCATCTGCTGGGCGCTGGGCACGCTGAGCTACTACGCGATCCCGACGCTCGGCCCGAACTTCTTCTTCCCCTGGCTGTACAAGGACCTCCCCGGTACCGGCGTCGCGCAGCTCCAGGACTCGTTGTTCAACGGCCGGCAGAACATCCTGTTCAATCCGTTCGCCGACGGCGTCCAGTCGGTGGCCGGGTTCGCGTCCCTGCACGTCGCCATCACCGTGACCCTGGCGTTGGTCGGGCAGTACACGCTGCGCACCCGCGCGTTCCGGATCGGGCTCTGGGTCTACTCGGGCATGACCGTGCTCGCGACCACCTACTTCGGCTGGCACTACATCGCCGACGACATCGCCGGACTGGTGATCGCGCTGACGGCCGTCTACCTCGCCGGCGTCGCCACCGGGCAGAAATTCGACCGTGGCGGACGCAGCTCGCACCCGACGACCTCGACCGATGAAGTGCCCATCACCGAATGACATTCGTGTAATTTGTCAAGGCGACACGCAGGAAATTGTCGATTATTTTGGTGAATCTGTTCCCACTGTGACGTGTGGGGCTTTACCTTCGACGAATGCGTGTGGGGGTTCTGCGGGGGTCAGTTGCGGCTTGTGTCGCCTTCGCGACCGTGCTCAGCCTCGGTCCCGCCGCCGACGCCGACCGGCACACGCCGGTCCCGACGAAGGCTCAGGTCGACCGCGCCAAGGCCATCGTCGAGCAGCGCACCAGCGACGTGGCCTCGCTCCAGGCCCAGCTCGCGGTCGCCAACGACCAGCTCCAGGCCGCAGCAGACCGGGCCGAGGTCGCTTCCGAGGCCTACAACGGCGCCCTGTTCATGCTGCAGCAGGCGAAGGCCGACACCGCCAAGGCCAAAGCGGACGCCGCCGAGGCGAGCAAGAACGTCGAGGCCGAGCGATCCGGCATCGCGGCCCTGGTCACCCAGAGCTACCAGGACGGGTCCTCGCTCGCGGGGATGTCCGCCTTCCTCGGCGCCGACAGCATCGACAGCGTGATGAACCGGGTCGGCGCGGTGAACAGCGCCGCGGACTCGATGCAGGCCCGCTACGACCAGTTCACCGCCATGAACGCCCTCGCCCGCGTCGCCCAGGCCAAGGCCGAGAAGGCCGTGAAGGCGCAGACCACGCTGACCAAGAAGGCCGCGAAGCTGCGCGCCGATGCAGCGCAGGCGGCGAACGAGGCACAGGCCAAGGCCGCCCAGATCGACTCCCAGCGCAAGGAGCTGATCCGCAAGCTCGCCGCCGCCCAGAAGATCTCCGTCAAGCTCGCCGTAAGCCGCCAGCAGCACCTCGAGCGCGTGGCCGAGGCCCAGGCTGCCGCGGCTGCGGCCGCCGCCGCCAGGGCCGCTGCCGCCAAGGCCAAGCACGACGCCGAGGAGCAGGCGAAGAACGCCGACCAGACTGACCAGGAGCTCCAGGGCCTCGGAGCCGAGGGCGGGTGGGACCTGCCGGGACTGGCTTCCCCGAGGAGCACCCTGGACGGCGCGGCGAAGGCCGTCCAGTTCGCGAAGGCGCAGCTGGGCGATCCCTACGTGTGGGCAGCGGCCGGACCGGATACCTGGGACTGCTCGGGCCTGACCATGAAGGCCTGGAACGCCGGCGGTATCTCGTTGCCGCACTACTCGGCGGCGCAGTACCAGCTCACCAAGCACATCGGCGTCGGCGACCTGCGAGCCGGCGACCTGGTCTTCTGGGGCACGTCGCCGAACACGATCCACCACGTCGCGATGTACATCGGGAACGGCCAGATCATCCACGCCCCGCGCACCGGCCGGAACGTCGAGATCGACGACATGTACTACTGGGTGCCGCCGAACTTCTTCGGCCGTCCCTAGCCTGTCGAAACCGGTCGCGCACCTGGCAGAGTGACCGTATGGCCGACTACGAGCAGCCCGTTGTCGACGTACCGGCACTGACCGCCCTGCTGGACGGTACCTACGTCGAGGTCCGCAATCTCACCCGCAAGCGCCTGGTCGAGTACGCCGCCGTGCTCGAGGACCAGCGCGAGATGGATCGCGGCAAGTTCCGCGAACGCGTCAAGGACGTCGTCGTCGAGCTGGCCGGCACCGGCCAGACCGGCCTCGGCTTCCCGACCGAGTACGGCGGGGGCGGCGACATCGGGGCCTCGGTCGCTGCGTTCGAGACGATGGCGTTCGGCGACCTCTCGGTCCTGGTGAAGGTCGGTGTCCAGTTCGGCCTCTTCGGCGGCGCGATCCTCCAGCTCGGCACCCAGCGGCACCACGACGCCTACCTGAAGGACCTCGTCAGCGCCCAGCTGCTCGGCTGCTTCGCGATGACCGAGACCGGCCACGGCTCGAACGTGCAGGCCCTCGGCACCACCGCGACCTACGACGTCGAGACCCGCGAGTTCGTGATCACCACACCGGACGACCACAGCCGCAAGGACTACATCGGCAACGCGGCCGCGCACGCGCGCCTGGCGGTCGTCTTCGCGCAGCTGGAGATCGGCGGGCAGTCCGAAGGGGTGCACGCGTTCGTGGTGCCGATCCGCGACGGCAAGGGCAGGACGCTGCCGAACGTCCGGATCGCCGATGACGGACGCAAGATCGGGCTCAACGGCGTCGACAACGGCCGGATCTGGTTCGACGGCGTGCGGATCCCGCGCGAGAACCTGCTCAACCGGTACGCCGACGTCACCGAGACCGGCGTCTACGTCTCCGACATCGACAACCCCGACCGCCGGTTCTTCACCATGCTCGGCACGTTGGTCCAGGGACGGGTCTGCGTCGGCGGTGCCGGCATCAACGCCAGCAAGGTGGCGCTCTCGATCGCGGTCAAGTACGCCCTGGGCCGTCGTCAGTTCGGCAACCCGGGCGGCGAGGAGGAGTTGCTGCTCGACTACGGCCTGCACCAGCGCCGGCTCTTCCCGCTGATCGCCCGCACCTACGCACTGCACTTCGCCCAGGAGATCCTGGCCGGCCAGCTGCACGCGGTCTTCTCCGCGACCGACGAGGTGGACGAACGCACCCGCCGGGCGCTGGAGTCACGAGCCGCCGGCACCAAGGCGCTCGGCACCTGGCACGCCAGCACCACGATCCAGGAGTGCCGCGAGGCCTGCGGCGGCGCGGGCTACCTGTCCGCGAACCGGTTCGACGCGCTCCGTGCGGACACCGACGTGTTCACCACCTTCGAGGGTGACAACCACATCCTGCTGCAGCTGGTCGCGAAGGGGCTGCTGACCGACTACTCCTCCGGCTTCAACGACCTCGACCAGCTCGGCATGGTCCGGTTCGTGGCCGGCGTGGCGGTCGACACGGTGGTCGAGAAGACCTCGGTGCACAAGCTGCTCGAGCGGGTGAAGGACATCCTGCCCGGTGGTGACGACTGGGCGCAGGAAGCGGAGATCGTCGACTCCGAGTACCAGCTGGCGATGTTCCGCTGGCGCGAGGAGCACATGCTCAGCGGCGTCGCCCGGCGGCTCAAGGCGGGCATGGACGCCGGCATGGACCCCAAGGAGGTGTTCAGCCGCTGCCAGGACCACGTGATCGGCTCCGCCCGGGCACACGTCGAGCGGCTCGTCCTGGAGGCCTTCGTCGAGAAGGTCCGGGCCACGCCGGACGGGCCGAACAAGTCCGCGCTGTACCTGCTCTGCGACCTCTACGCGCTCTCCGCCATCGAGGCCGACCGCGGCTGGTGGATGGAGCACGGCCGGCTGACCTCGTCCCGCTCCAAGGCGATCAGCAAGGAGATCAGCGAGCTGTGCCGCAAGCTGCGCCCGATCGCCGAGGACCTCGTCGACGGCTTCGGCGTACCGGCCGAGATGCAGGCCACCGAGATGCTCGCCCCGGGCACCGTCGAAGGAGACCGCTGATGCTTGACCGCTTGCGCCTGCCCGGACTGGGTGGCTGGAGTGACGATCCGCTCTGGGCCAGCTTCTACGACTGGTCCGTGGAGCACCCGCGCGCCGGGGGTGCCGTCTGGAAGCTCGGGATCGGCAGCGACCTCGGCCTGCTCTACAACGCGGCCGCCGAGATCGGCCGGCAGCCGGCAGGCTCAGCGGTCCTCGACGTCCCCTGCGGCGGCGGGGTCGCGCTGCGCGGTCTGCGTCCGGGCCAGGGGATCCGCTACGTGGCCGCCGACATCGCCCAGGCGATGCTGGACCGCACCATGGACGCGGCCCACGAACGCAGCGTGGCCGACCAGGTCGAGCCGCGGATCGCGGACGTCGGCGCGCTGCCCTTCGAGGACGGCGAGTTCGACCTGGTGGTCAGCTTCACCGGTCTGCACTGCTTCCCCGACCCGCACCTGGCCGTCCTGGAGATGGGCCGGGTCACCCACGCCGGTGGCGTGCTGACCGGCAGTGCCCTGCTCAACGACACCGGCGACCTGCGCACCGTGCCCGTGCGCGGCCTCGGTCGCGCCTCAGGTCTGCTCGGTCCCAGCGCCACCAAGTCCGAGGTCACCCGGTGGATGGGCGAGGCCGGGTTCACCGACGTCACCCTGAAGCTGTCCGGGGCGATCGCCTACTTCCGCGGCGTCAAGGCGTAGAGGCGCCGGGCCAAATCACGCGGTGACGTGTGATTTAGCCGCTTGTCGTTCAAAATTTGGGGCATCAAGCAGCCAATTCACGCGGTGCCGCGTGAATTGACCGCCGCGAAATCAGTGGGCGTGGCCCTCGGCCTTCTGGAAGCGCTCGAAGGACGCCTTCACCTCGGCCTCGGCCTCGGCGCGGCCGACCCAGTTCGCTCCCTCGACGGACTTGCCGGGCTCGAGGTCCTTGTAGACCTCGAAGAAGTGCTGGATCTCCAGGCGGTCGAACTTGGAGACGTGGTTGATGTCGCGCAGGTGCTCCAGGCGCGGGTCGTGCGTCGGGACGCACAGGACCTTGTCGTCGCCGCCGGCCTCGTCGGTCATCCGGAACATGCCGATCGCGCGGCACTTGATCAGGCAGCCCGGGAAGGTCGGCGCCTGCAGGATGACCAGCGCGTCCAGCGGGTCGCCGTCCTGGCCGAGGGTGTTCTCGATGTAGCCGTAGTCCTCGGGGTACGCGGTCGAGGTGAAGAGCATCCGGTCGAGGTAGATCCGCCCCGACTCGTGGTCGACCTCGTACTTGTTGCGCGAACCCTTGGGAATCTCCACGAGGACGTCGAACTCCACGGTGTTTCCTTCCGCTGCAGCTATCAGTGAATGGGGGCCGCGGTGCCCGATCGGATCGGTCTGCGGCAACCCGGTTAGTCTCCCGCACAATGGCTGTGATGGGCGAACCGAGGAGTCGAAAAATGGCCCGTAGGGGGGCTCGGCGTGAGCAACGCCACGCGGACGGGTCGCGAACCCTGCGCCGGCTGCTCTCCTGGGTGCCCGAGCTGCTCGTGGTCCTGGTGGTCCTGGCCGCCGTCGGCAACGCGCAGTACGACCTCGGCCACCGCTGGTTCGGCCTGGAGAAGGCAGACCCGGACAGCCACCCGGCCCAGGTGCTGCCGCCGCTCGGCCTCGACCTGACCGCCGGTACGCCGGCCCCGCCGGTCGCCTCCGCGTTGACGCCCGCGACCGCCGACCCAGTGGCGATCAAGGCGGCGCTCTCCCACCTGCTCTCGGACCAGCGCCTCGGCAAGAGGGTCGCGCTCGTCGTCACCGACCTGGGCTCGGGCAAGGTGCTGTTCCGGCACGGGAGCGGCGCCGTCACCCCGGCGTCGACGACCAAGCTGCTCACCTCGGTGGCGGCACTCGAGAGCCTCGGCCCGATGGCTCGGTTCACCACCAGCGTCGTCGCGGTCGGCAACCGGCTCACGCTGGTCGGCGGCGGAGACCCCTTCCTGGCGAGCGGACCGGCGGCCGCCAAGGGTCACTACCCGGCCCGCGCCGATGTCCACACGCTCGCGCAGCGAGCGGCGGCAGCCCTGAAGCTGCAGGGGGTCACCCAGGTCCGGCTCACCTACGACGCGACCCTGTTCCGCGGGCCGGCTGTGAACCCGACCTGGCCCGCGAACTACCTGCCGGACAGCGTGGTCCCGCCGATCAGCGCGCTCTGGGTCAACGAGGGCCAGCTCCACGGCCGTTACGTCTCGGACCCCGCCGCTGCCGCCGGGCGTACCTTCGCGACCGCGCTGGCCAAGGCCGGCGTCAAGGTCGTCGGCCCGGTCCGACCGGGGAGGGCAGCCGCGGACGCCGTCCCCGTCGCCGAGATCAAGAGCGCTCCGCTCGGCGAGATCGTCCAGCACACGCTCGCGGTGAGCGACAACAACGCCGCCGAGGTGCTCGCCCGTCAGGTCGGGCTCAAGGTCGCGAACAACCCGACCTTCACCGGGGGCGCTGCCGCGGTGTTCAAGGTGCTCGGCCAGCTCGGGGTGGACACCGCCGGTTCGCAGATCCACGACGGCAGCGGGCTGTCCCGGAAGAACCAGCTGACCCCGACGACGTTGCTCGACGTGCTGCGGGTGGCCGCGTCGCCCGAGCACCCCACGCTGCGCGAGGTGATCACCGGGCTGCCGGTCGCCGGCTTCACCGGGTCGCTGCAGGAACGCTTCGACGACGGCCCTGCCGCGGCCCGCGGGCGGGTGCTCGCCAAGACCGGGACCCTGACCGGGGTGCACGGCCTCGCCGGCGTCGCCTCGGACCTCGACGGTGACCTGCTGGGATTCGTGATCATCGCCGACCGGGTGGCCGGCCCGAACTCCTTGGCCGCCAAGCACGACATCGACCTGATGGCGGCTGCCCTGGGCGCCTGCCACTGCGGGTCGCCCCGGCCGACCACCGGTTCCACGGTCACGCCGTAGGTCGACCTCGTAGGGTCTCCTCATGTCTGGACTAGGCTCGAGCACCGTGACGGAAAAGCCCTCGGGACCCGCCTCCGCGATGATCGACTGGGACCTCGCCGTCCGGGTCGGCTCCCGGCTGGCCGGTGACGGCCCGACCGTCAGCCGCACCGAGGCCGCGGACGTGGTGGCCGAGCTGCGCGCCGGTGCCGGCCGCTCGACCCCGCTGGTGCGGGAGTTCACCGGCCTGGTCGCCGAGGAGCGCACGGCGCCGGTCCTGGTCGTCGACCGCCCCGGCTGGATCCGGGCGAACGCCGACGCCTTCTCGACGGTGATCGCCCCGATCGTGGCCAAGCTGCAGGAGAAGAAGGGCCCGCCGTCGCCGATGACCGAGGCGATCGGTTCCCGGATCACCGGCGCCGAGCTCGGCGTCATGCTCGGGTTCCTCGGCAACAAGGTCCTCGGTCAGTTCGACCCGTTCCACGAGGCGCCCGGCGCTGCGGGTCGGCTGCTGCTGGTCGCGCCCAACATCGTCCACGTGGAGCGCGAGCTCGGCGTCGACGAGCACGACTTCCGGCTCTGGGTCTGCCTCCACGAGGAGACCCACCGGGTCCAGTTCACCGCGGTGCCGTGGATGCGCGACCACCTGCACGAGCTGATGGGCCAGATCGTGAACAACGTCGAGACCGACCCCGCGGCGCTGCTCTCCGAGGGTCTGTCTCGGGTCGGGGCCCTGGTCTCGGGCAAGACCGACGGCAGCCTGCTCGACCTGTTCTCGACGCCTGAGCAGAAGAAGATCATCGACCAGGTCACCGGGGTGATGAGCCTGCTCGAGGGCCACGCCGACGTGGTCATGGACGGCGTCGGGCCGGAGGTGATCCCGACCGTCGGCACGATCCGCGAGCGGTTCACCGAGCGCCGCAAGGGCATCGGCAGCCTCGACAAGCTGCTGCGCCGGCTGCTCGGGCTGGACCAGAAGATGGCCCAGTACCGCGACGGCGCGGTGTTCGTGCGCTCGGCCGTCGACGCCGTTGGCATGGAGGGTTTCAACGCCGTCTGGGCCGAGGCCGCCAACCTGCCGACCAAGACCGAGATCCACGACCCCGCCGTCTGGCTCAAGCGCGTCCACGGCTGATGACGCTCGACCCGGCTCGCGCGGCCATCCGGCTGGCGGTACGGCGCGAGCTCGACGATCAGCTGATGCCGGGCCAGACCGTGATGGTCGGCTGCTCGGGGGGCGCCGACTCGCTGGCCCTGCTCGCAGCCACGGTCTTCGAGGCCCGCCGGGAGGCGATCAGGGTCGTCGGGGTGACCGTCGACCACGGTCTGCAGGCCGGTTCGCGTGACCGTGCCGCCGCCCTGGTCGCGCAGATGGCCGGCCTCGGCGTGGCCGAGACCGCGTCGGTGCGGGTGAGTGTCGACCCGGGTGGGATGGGCATCGAGGCAGCGGCACGGCAAGCCCGGTACGAAGCACTCAAGGAGCTGGCCCGCCATTTCGACCCGCTGGCGTTCTTCCTGGGGCACACGCTCGACGACCAGGCGGAGACCGTGCTGCTGGGACTGGCGCGCGGATCCGGCGGCCGGTCGCTGGCGGGGATGCGTCGCCGCACCCGGGACCAGGCTGACCCAGGGTTCCACTTCACGCGACCGTTGCTGGGGATCACCCGAGCCGAGACCGAGGCGGCCTGCCGGGCCGACGGGATCACCTGGTGGGACGACCCGCAGAACGCCGACCCCGGGTTCGCGCGGTCCCGGGTCCGGCACACGGTCATGCCGGTCCTCGAGTCCGAGCTCGGACCGGGTGTGGCCCGGGCGTTGGCGCGGACAGCGGACATGGTCCGCGAGGACGTCGACTACCTCGACGACCGGGCCGAGGAGATCCTGGACCGGGCCTTCCGCGACGGGGCGATCCACGTCGCGGAGCTCGACGGCGACTGGCGTTCGCCGCTGAACACCCGGGTGATCCGGCGGGCTGCGATCTACGCAGGGGCGACCGAGTCCGAGCTGACCCGCGGACACGTCCTGGCGGTCCTGGAGCTGCTCGGTCGGCGGACGCGGGTTATCCAGCTCCCGGGTCACGTCACGGCGTACGTCGAGGACGACCTGATCAAGTTCAGGCCGACGCTCTAGGGACCGAGGAGCGGCGCCAGCAGGCGAAGCGTCTCCTCGCGCGCTGGAGAGGCGTCGACCGGCGTACCGGCCAGGGCTCCCGCGACCGGGTGCACCATCACCTCGTCCACCGCGAACTCCGCAGCCAGGGCGCGGATCTTCGCGGCCGCGGTCTCCGGGGTCCCGATCACCCAGCGCTCCCGCATCGCCAGCACCAACGGCAGGTGGGCGTCCGGGACCGGGTCGGCCTCGGCGTCCTCGACCAGGCGCTGCGGGCGCAGCTGACCGCCGGTGCGCAGGGCGACCATCGCCTGCAGCTGGGGCTCGGCCAGGCGGTCGGCCTCCGCACTCGTCGCGGCGACGACCGTGTTGACGGTGAGGAAGGTGCGCGGCGCGGCCAACGTCTCCGATGGCTGGAACCCGGTCCGGTACAGCGCCAGGGCCTCGGCGGTGCCGTTGCCGGAGAAGTGGTGGGCGAACACGTACGGCAGCCCGCGGTCCGCAGCGAGCTGAGCGGAGTAGTCGGAGGACCCGAGCAGCCAGACATCCGGCTGGGACGTCGCGTGCGGGGTCGCGCTCAGGGCGTGCACCCGGCCGTTGACGTCGAGGCCGATACCGCCGGGGCTCATCATCGCGATCACGTTGTCGACGTACGAGGGGAACCGGGCGACAGCGTCGTCCGAGACCCCGCCGGCGCCGTGCCGCAGCGCGTAGCTGGTCACCGGGTCGGTCCCCGGGGCGCGGCCGATACCGAGGTCGATCCGACCGGGGAACGCCGCCTCGAGCAGCGCGAACTGCTCGGCGACCACCAGCGGGGCGTGGTTCGGCAGCATCACCCCGCCCGAGCCGACCCGGATCCGCTCGGTCGCCCCGGCGACCATTGCGATCAGCAGCGGTGGGTTCGTCGCCGCCACGGCCGGCATGTTGTGGTGCTCGGCCAGCCAGTACCGGTGGTACCCGGTCTCGTCCGCCACCCTCGCCAGGGACCGGGTGGCCGCGAGGGCGTCGCCGGTGCTCTGGTCGGAGCGAACCGGGACGAGGTCGAGCACGGAGAGACGCATGTTCGGGCAACGCCGCTGTCTGGCCCCGGATTCCCTGTGGCAGGCTTCGGGGCATGGAGTCCACGGACGTCGAGGCCGATCTCGTCAACATCCTGTTCACCGAGGCGCAGATCCAGGACAAGCTCCGGGAGCTGGCGAAGGAGATCGAGACCGACTACGCCGGCAAGGACATCCTGATCGTCGGCATCCTGCGGGGCGCCGTGATGGTGATGGCCGATCTCGCCCGGGCGCTGAACCGGCACGTGGAGATGGACTGGATGGCGGTGTCCTCCTACGGCTCGGGCACCAAGTCCTCCGGCGTCGTCCGGATCCTCAAGGACCTGGACACCGACATCACCAACCGGCACGTGGTGGTCGTCGACGAGATCATCGACACCGGCCTGACCCTGTCGTGGCTGATCTCCAACCTGGCCTCGCGCAATCCGGCTTCCCTGGAGATCTGCACGCTGCTGCGCAAGCCCGAGGCTTCGCAGATGGACGTGCCCGTCCGGTACGTGGGTTGGGACATCCCCAATGAGTTCGTGGTGGGCTACGGCCTGGACTACCAGGAGAAGTACCGGAACCTGCGCGACATCGGCACCTTGGCCCCGCACGTCTATTCCTGAGCACTCCCGGCGCGCCCGCTGGGGCGACCTGAGAGTATGTCGGGCGTGAAGCGAATTCTGCGTGGTCCCTGGCTGTGGGTCGGACTTGCCGCCGTGGCCGTGATCCTGGCTCTCCAGATCGTGCTGCCCAACGGCGGCTACAAGGAGATCCAGACCTCGACGATGATCGAGCACATCAACAAGGGCGACATCAAGAAGATCACCTTCGTCGACGGCGACCAGCAGATGCGCGCCGAGCTCAAGAACGGCAAGAAGTACGTCGCCACCTGGGTCGACGGCCAGCAGGTCGGCCTGGTCGACAAGGCCGAGAAGCAGTGGGAAGCCGGCAAGATCGGCTCGGTCAACAGCAAGAACCCGCAGCCCAGCCTGATCGCGTCCCTGCTCGGCACGTTGCTGCCGTTCGTCTTCATCGTGCTGATCTTCCTGTTCCTGATGAACCAGGTGCAGGGCGGCGGCGGCCGCGTCATGCAGTTCGCCAAGTCCAAGGCCAAGCTGATCAGCAAGGACATGCCGAAGACCACCTTCGCCGACGTGGCCGGCTGCGAGGAGGCCATCGAGGAGCTCGGCGAGATCAAGGAGTTCCTCCAGGAGCCGGCCAAGTTCCAGGCCGTCGGCGCCAAGATCCCCAAGGGCGTGCTGCTCTACGGCCAGCCCGGTACCGGCAAGACCCTGCTCGCCCGCGCCGTCGCCGGCGAGGCGGGCGTGCCGTTCTACTCGATCTCCGGCTCGGACTTCGTCGAGATGTTCGTCGGTGTCGGTGCCTCCCGGGTGCGCGACCTGTTCGAGCAGGCCAAGGAGAACGCCCCGGCGATCGTCTTCATCGACGAGATCGATGCCGTCGGCCGCCACCGCGGCGCCGGCATGGGCGGCGGTCACGACGAGCGCGAGCAGACCCTGAACCAGCTCCTCGTGGAGATGGACGGCTTCGACGTGCGCGGCGGCGTCATCCTGATCGCGGCCACCAACCGGCCCGACGTGCTGGACCCGGCCCTGCTGCGCCCGGGTCGGTTCGACCGGCAGATCAGCGTCGACGCCCCCGACCTCAACGGTCGCGAGCAGATCCTCAAGGTGCACGCCCGCGGCAAGCCGATGGGCGCCGACGTGGACCTGCTCTCCGTGGCCCGTCGGACGCCGGGCTTCACCGGGGCCGACCTGGCCAACGTGCTGAACGAGGCCGCGCTGCTGACGGCCCGGCTCAACGGCAAGATGATCGACTCCGACGCCCTGGACGAGGCCATCGACCGCGTCATCGCCGGACCGCAGAAGCGCACCCGGTTGATGAGCGAGAAGGAGAAGCTGATCACGGCGTACCACGAGGGCGGCCACGCCCTGGTCGCCGCGGCGCTGCCGGGCACCGACCCGGTGCACAAGATCACGATCCTGCCGCGTGGCCGCGCCCTCGGTTACACGATGGTGCTGCCCGACGAGGACAAGTACTCCCAGACCCGGTCGGAGATGCTCGACAAGCTCGCCTACATGCTCGGCGGCCGCGCTGCCGAGGAGCTGATCTTCCACGACCCGACGACCGGTGCCGGCAACGACAT
>JBJMIP010000216.1:0-4929 GCA_045806825.1 Marmoricola sp. | reverse complement strand
CGTAGGAGGTCTTGTCGATGCGCTCGAGGTCGGCGAGCGGCAGCGTGTTGCGGATACCGGCCACGACGTCCTCGCCCTGGGCGTTCTCCAGGTAGTCGCCGTAGACGCCCTGGGCCCCCGTCGACGGGTCGCGGGTGAACGCGACGCCGGTGCCCGAGCCGGCACCACGGTTGCCGAAGACCATCGCGATCACGGTGACCGCGGTGCCCAGATCGTCGGGGATCCGCTCCTGGCGCCGGTAGAGCCGCGCGCGATCGGTGTTCCAGGACTCGAACACCGCGGTCGTCGCGAGGTCGAGCTGCTCGCGCGGGTCCTGCGGGAACTCCCGCCCGGCGTGCTCGACGATCAGCTTCTGGTACGTCGCGACGAGACCCTCGAGGTCACCGGCGTCGAGGTCCGTGTCCGCGGTGACGTCCTTGCTCGCCTTGAGCGCGTCCAGGGCGTCGGAGAACACCTCGTGCCCGACGCCCAGCACGGTGCCGCCGAACATCTGCAGCAACCGGCGGTAGGAGTCCCAGGCGAACCGGGCGTCACCGGCCGAGTCGGCCAACCCGTGCACCGAGGAGTCGTTCAGCCCGACGTTCAGCACCGTCTCCATCATCCCGGGCATGGAGAACTTGGCGCCCGAGCGGACGGCGACCAGCAGCGGGTCGTCCGCCTGGCCGAGCCGCTTGCCCATCCGTGCCTCGAGGGTCGCGAGGTGCTCGCTGACCTCCTCGGCCAGACCGTCCGGGTGCCGACCCAGCGCCATGAACTCCCGGCACGCGTCGGTGCTGATCACGAAGCCCGGCGGGACCGGCAGACCGATGTTGGTCATCTCGGCGAGGTTGGCGCCCTTGCCCCCGAGCAGGTCCTTCTGGTCCTTGTCACCGTCGGCGAAGTCGTAGACGAAGGTAGCCATGACGCATCATTACCCATCCGCGCCGAGGACGCTCAGCCGCGCTGCGACTCCAGCACCCGGAAGCCCTTGGCGCTGTGCACCTTGGTCGTCGGAAAGCCCTGCTCGGTCAACCAGCCGGCCAGCGAGTCGGCGCCCAGGTTCTTGCCGACCACCAGCCGCGCCCGTCCCTCGGGCGTCAGCCGCGGGAGCCAGCGCAGCAGGAGGTCGTGCAGGGCGTCCTTGCCGATCCGGATCGGCGGGTTCGACCAGATCTCGTCGAAGGTGGCGTCCGGGTCGACCTGGTCCGGCAGGGAGGCCGTGAACCGGTCCTGCACGCCGAGGTCGGCGGCGTTCTCGTTGGCCAGCAGCACCGCCCGCTCGTTGACGTCGATCGCGGTGACCGTGCACCCGGGGACGGCGATCGCGACCGCCAACCCGATCACTCCGTAGCCGCAGCCGAGGTCGAGGACCCGGGTGGCGCCCTCCGGGGGGTGCGCCTCGCGGAGCAGCACCCCGGTGCCGATGTCGAGCCGACCCTGCGCGAACACCCCGGAACCCGAGGTGAGCTCGAGCCAGTGGCCCCACACGTTCGCCCGCACCGGCACCCGCTTGAACGGCGCCTGCGGGTCAGCGGTGAAGTAGTGCTCGTCCTCGGCCATGGAAACCATCTTGCCGTGCCACTTAGGCTCGTGCCGTGACCGACCCCGCCAGTGGCTCGCGGCTACCCCTGATCGTGCTGTGCGCACCGGAGCACGCGGACGTGCTCGAGGAGCAGTTCTCGCGGTACCGGCGCGAGTACGACGTACGCGTCGCGCTCACCGCCGAGGAGGCGGGCAACGTGCTCTCCCGAGCGCGGGCCGACGGAGACCAGGTGGCGCTGCTGGTCACCGAGTCCCGGTTGCCCGACAGCGAGACCTACCCGGCGCTGGCCGCGTGGCGCAGCATCCTGCCGACGGCACGTCGCGTGGTGGCGGCCCACTGGAACTACTTCATGCTCGACGCCGAGGCCCTGCGCCCCGGCCTCGCCACCGGCAAGTACGACGCGTTCCTGCTGATGCCCCGCGGGATGCGCGACGAGGAGTTCCACACCGCGATCACCGAGCTTCTCTCCGACTGGGGATCCACGGTGGCCACGCCCGAGGTCGCTGCGGCGGAGATCATCAGCCCGCAGGGCGACCGCCTGGTGATCGGAGTCCGCGACTTCCTGGACCGGATGGGCATGCCGAGCGCCGTCGTCGACCCCGACTCGGCGCGCGCGCAGGAGCTGCTCGCGGACTACGACGGGCCGTTGGAGTACCCGCTCTTCCACCGGGTCGGGCGGCCCGCGCTCCGGTTCAGCTCCGTGCGTGACGTCGCATCGCTGATCTACGGCGCGCCGGCCGACATCGACGTCGACAAGGTGGTCGACCTCGTGGTCCTCGGTGCAGGTCCGGCCGGCCTGGCCACCGCCGTGTACGGGTCGTCGGAGGGGCTGAGCACGGTGGTCATCGAGTCCGAGGCGATCGGCGGCCAGGCGGGCACCAGCTCGATGATCCGGAACTACCTGGGCTTCCCCCGCGGGATCTCCGGGATGCGGCTCTCCCAGCGCGCCCGCAACCAGGCGATCCGCTTCGGCACGCGGTTCTTCACGGGGTGGCCCGTGACCGCCGTCGAGCCCGGCCGGGACGGCGCCCCGCACCTGGTCCGCACCGAGGGCGGCGACGTCCGGGCCCGGGCCGTGGTGATCTCGACGGGCGTCGAGTACCGGCGCCTGGGCATCACCGCGCTCGAGGACCTGGTCGGCTACGGGGTGCACTACGGAGCCGCGGTCAGTGCGGCCCGCGAGCTCGAGGGCTACGACGTCGTGGTCGTCGGTGGTGGCAACTCGGCCGGTCAGGCGGCGATCCACCTGGCTCGGTTCGCGCGCTCGGTGACGATCCTGGTGCGTCGGCCGGACCTGTCCGAGACCATGTCCGACTACCTGATCCGCGAGATCGAGTACAACAACGTGATCCGGGTCCAGGGCTGTGGGCAGGTCGTCGACGGCGGCGGCGACGAACGGCTGCAGTGGATCAGTGTCCGGGACCTGAACACCGGCCAGGACACCCGGCGCGAGGTGGCCGGCCTGTTCCTGCTGCTCGGCGCCGACCCGGGCTGCGACTGGCTGCCGGAGGACATCTGCCGCGACGAGCGCGGCTTCGTCCTCACCGGTCGCGACATCCCCAAGCACCTCTGGGTGGCAGGAAGCCCACCGGCCAACCTGGAGACCGCGGTACCGGGCATCTTCGCTGCCGGGGACGTCCGGGGCGGCTCGATGAAGCGGGTGGCGGCTGCGTCCGGCGAAGGCGCTTCCGTGGTTCCGCTGGTGCATGCCTACCTGGGCAGCGCCTGAGCCCTACTCCGAGGCCCCGTCCGGGAGGACGCGTCTGGCGCGAGCCTGCTCCGCCTGGGTCGCCAGCGCCTCGGCCGGCGGGTAACCGACCTCCTCCAGGGTCAGCCCGTGCGCCGGGGCGACCGAGAAGCCGGAGGTGCGCTCCCGCCCTGCGAGAACGGACTCCGCCCAGTCCGCACCTTGGCGGCCCTCCCCGACCGCGATCAGGCAGCCGACGAGCGCGCGGACCATGCTGTGGCAGAACGCGTCGGCCCGGACGGTCGCGGTCAGCACCCCGTCGGCGCGCACCCAGCTGAAGTCCTGGAGGGTGCGGATCGTGGTCGCGCCCTCGCGCTTCTTGCAGAACGAGGCGAAGTCGTGGAACCCGACCAGGCGCGCCGCGGCGTCGTTCATCGCGTCCAGGTCGAGCGGACGGGGCCAGGTGAGCACGTGGTGGCGCACGAGAGGGTCGACCCGCTCATGGGCGTCGACGATCCGGTAGGCGTAACGGCGCCAGATCGCGCTGAACCGGGCATCGAACCCTTCCGGGGCGGCACTCGCTCCCAGCAGCCGGACGTCGGGGTCCAGGACGCCGTTGACGCGGCGTACGAGCGAGTTCACGGGGGCGCCGTCCCGACCCGCTGCTGCGGCGAGCACAGCCTCGTCGACGTCCAGGTGGGCGACCTGGCCGCGAGCGTGCACACCGGTGTCGGTGCGACCAGCCACCGTGACGGCGTTCCCCTCGGTCCGCAGCACCGTGTCCAGCGCGCTCTCCAGCTCTCCCTGGACGGTGCGCAGGCCGGGCTGACGGGCCCAGCCCTTGAAGGCGGTCCCGTCGTAGGCCAGGTCGATCCGCAGACGCACGAGGGACAGTCTCGCAGCCCGTCGAACAGACGAAGGCCCGCCACCCCTGCGGGTGACGGGCCTTCGGGTGAGCTTCGCTCAGGCCTCGGTCTTGTCCTCGGCCTCGTCAGCCTCGACGGCCTCGGTGGCGTCCTCGGGGGCAGCCTCCTCAGCGGTCTCGGTGACCTCGTCGGTCGCCTCTACCTCGGCGACCTCGGGTGCCTCGACCTCGGCGGCCTCGTCGGTCGCGTCGGTGGTCTCCTCGACCTCCTCGACCTTCTCGGCCTTCGGAGCAGGCGCGGCCTTCTCCTTCTTGGCCTTGGCCGGCTTCGGGGTGTACGACTCGGTCACCAGCTCGATCACGGCCATCGGCGCGTTGTCGCCCTTGCGGGGACCGATCTTGGTGATCCGGGTGTACCCGCCCGGACGCTCGGCGAAGGTCGGCGCGATCTCGGTGAAGAGGACGTGCACGACGGACTTGTCGCGAACGGTCTTGAGGACCTCGCGACGGTTGTGCAGGTCGCCCTTCTTCGCCTTGGTGATCAGCTTCTCCGCGAGCGGGCGCAGCGTGCGCGCCTTGGCCTCGGTGGTGGTGATCTTCCCGTGCTCGAACAGGGCGGTGGCCAGGTTCGACAGGATCAGGCGCTGGTGGGCCGGGCTACCGCCGAGGCGGGCGCCCTTCTTGGGAGTAGGCATTGCTTCTCTCGATTCTCCCGGGCCGTATCAGGTACCCGGATAGATGGTGACTTTCGGCGATCGAGCGCAGTCGAGATCTCGGCTGCGCTCGATCACCGGTGGTTCAGCTAGTACTGCTCGTCCTCGGCGTACGCCGCGTCGTCGTCCGCGCCGTAGGCCT
>JBJMIP010000215.1:0-9085 GCA_045806825.1 Marmoricola sp. | reverse complement strand
GCGCTCGACGCCGGCGAGCTGCAGCCGGTCGGAGAGGGCTGCTACTACTCACGCAGCTACCCGTAGGACACCGCGCGGTCCGAGGAGCGCACGTTCGTCGCGACCAGCGACCCGGCCGACGCCGGGACCTACAACAACTGGCGGCCCGCCGGGGAGATGAAGGCGCTCCTCGAGGGTCTGATGCGGGGCGCGTCCGAGGGGAAGACGATGTACGTCGTGCCCTACCTGATGGCACCGCCCGGCTCGCCGCTCGAGGCGTACGCCGCCGGCGTCGAGCTCACCGACACCCGCACCGTGGTGCTGCACATGATCCGGATGGCGCGGGTCGGGGCGCAGTACATCAACGACCTCGACGACCCCAACCAGTTCGTCCGCGCGGTCCACGTCACCGGTGACCTGGAGAACCTCGGGCAGGGCACCCCACAGGACTCGCGCTACTTCGTGACGGTCGCCGACGAGCGGACGATCCTGCACTACGGCTCGTCGTACGGCGGCAACGCGCTGCTCGGCAAGATCGCCCACGGTCTGCGCCAGGCGGCGTACGACGGCTGGGTCTCCGGCAAGTTCCTCGCCGAGCAGTACATGCTCATCGGGATCCACGACAAGGAGACCGGCAAGGACTACCACATCTGCGGCGGCTTCCCGAGCGCCTCCGGCAAGACCAACCTCGCGATGATGCTGGCCCCCGACGTGCTCGGTGACCGGTACCACGTCTCCTTCTACGGCGACGACATCGCCTGGCTGTGGGTCGACGAGGCCAGCGGCAAGCTCTACGGCATGAACCCGGAGTACGGCGTCTTCGGTGTTGCCAAGGACACCAACGAGGGCACCAACCCGACCGCGCTGGAGTCGATCGCCCCGGGCACCGGCGCCATCTTCACCAACATCGCGTACAACCCCACCACCGGCGAGGTCTGGTGGGAGGGCCGTACGCCGAACCCGCCGGCCGAGATCCACGGCTGGCTGGACTGGCTCGGCAACCCGATCGCCGACCGCGAGAACGGCGACGACTCTCCGTGGGCCCACCCGAACAGCCGGTTCACCACCACCCTCGATAACGTCCCGAACATCGCCAAGGACTACGACGAGCCCGCCGGTGTTCCCATCGACGCGATCATCTTCGGTGGCCGCACCCGTGACCGCGAGCCCCTGATCCGCGCCATCCACGACCTGGCCGAGGGCGTCTACGACGGCCTGACCCTGGGTGCCGAGGCGACCGCCGCGGCCGAGGGCAAGGAGGGCGTGCTCCGCTACGACCCGATGTCGAACCGTCCGTTCATGGCGTACGGCGAGGGCGACTACGCGCGCCACTACCTCGACGTGGTCGGCGCGGCCAAGGAGCAGCCGATCTTCGCGCACGTGAACTGGTTCCAGCGCGACCCGGAGGACGGCCACTTCCGCTGGCCCGGCTACCGCGACAACCTGCGCCCGCTGCTGTGGCTGCTGCAGCTGAAGAACGGCGAGGTCAAGGGTCGCGAGACGGCTGTCGGCATCATCCCGACCCGCGAGGAGCTGAACCTGGAAGGCGTCGACATCAGCGACGCCGACCTCGAGGCGATCCTGACCATCGACGTGGACCGCTGGAAGCAGGAGATGGGGTACCGCGAGGAGCACCTCGCGAGCTTCGAGCGCCTGCCCGAGGAGATCTGGGAGGCCCACCGCCGGGTGACCGCCGCCCTGGACGACGAGGCCTGACGCACCCGGTACCAGACGCAGACGAAGGCCCCCGACCGCAACGGTCGGGGGCCTTCGTCGGTCCTCGGTCCGGACGACCTAGCCGCCGATCTGCTCCGGGTCGAGGTACGGAGGCAACCCGGCCAGCGCGGCCCCGATCAGCGCAGCCATGCTGACGACGTAGGCCTTGCGCCGCACGCCCGTCCCGGCTTCCTCGCCGGTGGTCTCCTCGACGGCCGCGCGCAGAACCGAACCGCGGACCTTCAGCGTCTTGCCGTGCGTGCGCGGCAGCTCGGGGAGGGCGACCAGCACGGGCAGCACCCGGTGGCTGAGCCCCTCGAGCATCTCGTAGCGGCCGTAACCGCCGAGGTCGGCCCAGACCTGCTCGACGTCGAGACGACCCTTGCGGATCTCCTTGGACTGGGCGCTCAGGGTGGCGAGCGCGACGCCCTTGAGAAGGGTGGTGAGCTCGGCCTCGGAGAACTGCATGAGGACGAACCTATGCTGACTTCCATGACCACCGAAGTCGCGCCCACCGAGACGCCGCTGCTGCGCCGGATCCGGGACGCCGTGATCGGGGACGACCAGGTCATGCACGGACCCTTCGGACCGCGACGGGTCACCTATGCCGACTACACGGCCTCGGGCCGCGCTCTCGGTTTCCTCGAGGACTTCATCCGCGACGAGGTGCTGCCCAGCTACGCGAACACCCACACCGAGTCCAGCGGCACCGGACTGCAGACGACCCGGCTCCGCGCCGACGCACGGGCGATCATCCACGCAGCCGTCGGCGCGGACGACGACGCGGTCGTGCTCTTCGCCGGCTCGGGCTGCACCGGCGCGATCGACAAGCTGATCGGCGTCCTCGGCCTGCGGATCCCCTCGGGCCTGGAGGACACCTACGCCCTCAGCGGGCACATCCCCGCCGCTGAGCGGCCGGTGGTCTTCATCGGTCCGTACGAGCACCACTCGAACGAGATCCCGTGGCGCGAGTCGATCGCCGACGTGGTCGCGATCGGTTCCGACCCCGACGGCCACATCGACCTGGCCCGCTTGGAGGAAGAGCTGATCAGCTACGCGGACCGGCCGCTGCGGATCGGCAGCTTCTCCGCCGCGAGCAACGTCACCGGGATCCTGTCCGACACGGCTGCGATCTCCTCCCTGCTGCACCGTCACGGCGCGCTGTCGTTCTGGGACTTCGCCGCCGCCGGACCGTACGTCGGCATGGAGATGAACGGCCCGGACGTCGACGACCCGCACTGCTACAAGGACGCGCTGTTCCTCTCGCCGCACAAGTTCATCGGCGGCCCGAGCACGCCCGGCGTCCTCGTCGTACGACGTGAGCTGCTGACCAACCGGGTGCCGCACGTGCCCGGTGGCGGGACCGTCGCGTACGTGAACCCGGACGACCACCGCTACCTCGAGGATCCCGAGCACCGCGAGGAGGGCGGCACGCCGGCCATCGTCGAGTCGATCCGTGCTGGTCTGGTCTTCCAGCTCAAGGATGCCGTCGGGATCGACGTCATCCGTAGCCACGAAGAGCACTACCTGCAGCAGGCGGTCGAGCGCTGGGCCGACGAACCGGCGATCGAGATCCTCGGCAACCTCGCGGCCAAGCGGCTCTCGATCGTCTCGTTCGTGATCCGGGCACCCTCGGGCAAGTACCTGCACCACAACTACGTGGTCGCGCTGCTCAACGACCTCTTCGGGATCCAGTCGCGCGGGGGCTGCTCGTGCGCCGGCCCGTACGGCCACCGCCTGCTCGGGATCGACATCGAGCGCAGCCACGAGTTCGAGCGCGAGATCACCCGCGGCTGCGAAGGCATCAAGCCCGGATGGGTGCGCATCAACTTCAACTACTTCGTCTCGCGGACCGTCTTCGACTACGTGGTCGAGGCGGTCAGCCTGGTCGCGCGCGACGGCTGGCGCCTGCTCGGCGAGTACCGCTTCGACCAGGCCACTGGCATCTGGGTGCACCGCGACGGACTGGTCGAACCGCCGCTGCGACTCAGCCAGATCAGCTACGACGCAGATGGCGTGATGACCTACCCGAAGCACGGCAGCACCGCTCCGGAGTCAGCGCTCGCCGACTACCTCGTCGAGGGCGCCTCGGTCCTGCGCAAGGCCGTGCCGGCCGCCGAGGGCGACCTCGTCGACCAGGTCTCGACGGACTTCGAGCACCTGCGCTGGTTCGAGCTTCCGGCTTCCTGCCTGCTCTGACGCGCCTATGCTCGGGCACGTCGTCCACTCGGAGGGACCCATGCGCCGCATCCTGATCCTCACCGTCTCACTGCTGTTCGCCCTGACCAGCCTGAGCCCTGCCGCGAGTGCCGACAGCACGCTGGTCGTCCATGGTCTGGGCCTCGACTACGAGCTGGGCATCGGACTCACCGAGACGAGGTGCTCGAGTCCGGGTGACGTGACTCCGGTCGGGTACTCGGTGCTGTACGGCTGGACGGACGACCCGACCTCCGCCCTCGGCCAGAGCAAGGTCACGTTCGGCACTCCCGGCTACGACGACGCGGTGGTGGGGCCCTACGTCCTGAACCCGACCCCGGCAGCCGCAGGCACGTTCGACGTGCGCCTCAACACCATCAACGGGTTCTCCCAAGGTCTGGCGATCGTGGTCTACAACCCGGATTCGTCGAGCAACTACTGGGAGGGCACAGCCCCGGTCAGCAGCACCGGGGACCCCGGCGACTGGGTCACCATCGATGCCGAGAACCTGGCCCTGGACTGGAAGCACTGGGATGCCAGCAGCCAGACCTGGGAGACACCGGTCACCGGCGTGACCCGGACCGCGTTCGTGGCCGCCCACGGCGGCAACGGCCAGGGGGCCGCCCAGGCGCTCGCCTTCGGCTGCGGTCACAGCTTCTTCCTCGACCGGTTCCGCGCGGGACCGACCGGCGACGTCACGACCATCGACTTCGAGGGCTTCCGGACCAAGACGACGGGCACGGCTTCTACCTCGATCCTCGCGGTCGGAAGCCCGGTGACCTTCAAGGGGGTCACCCACATGGAAGACGGGTCCCCGTTCGCCACCGCGTACCTGGCGCTGGAGAAGAAGGAGTACGGCGCGACGACCTGGTCCGTCGTGAAGGATCACGTGCCGGCGACGTACGTGGTCGACACCGACACCCAGACGCCGGCCGTGCTCACCCAGAAGCCGACCCGACTGACCTACTACCGGTGGCGCTACCCGGCCACCCCGGACGCGTTGCAGAGCATGTCGACCGTGATGACGGTGAGGGTGCGGCCGACGGTCACGCTGAACGCCGAACACCTCTCGGTGCCGCGAGGCGGCTCGCTGGTCGTTTCCGGGACCACCACCCCGGCCAAGGCGGGCGCCACGATCACCCTCCAGCGCAGGGTCGGCGGCATCTGGAAGCCGTGGGCCTACACGAAGACGACATCGACCGGCCGCTACCGCCTGGTCAAGCCCATGGCCAACGTGGGCACCTGGGCGATCCGGACGGTCGTGAGCGCCAGCACGGGCAACGAGGTCGGCTACTCCTCCGCCAGGTCGCTGAAGGTCTATCCCTGAATCTGTCGGAAACCCGTTAGGCCGCACCGGCCCGGGACTCGTACCCTTCTTCTCGGCCGATCCACTCCGGACGGCCGACGCGATGAAACGAGAAAGACCTACCGATGGGCATGCGACACCTCAACGCCTGCACGAGCCGCTACGCGGTTCGTGCGTTGGATGCTGCCCGACTCGGCTCCGTCGAAGGGTTTATCCCCTCGAACAAGACCGAGGGTCAGCGGCTGCCGCGAAGGCTGGAGTCGCCCGTGTAGGTGCCGAGATCGCACCCGAGCAACGGGCCGCTCCAGCTGAGAAACGTCAGCCGGGGCGGCCCTTCGGCATTTCCGAACAACTTCATCGAGGAAGGTCCCACGGGCACCGGACCCGCGACAGGTCGAGAGACCTCGAGCACGCGGCACCGGGCTCACCGTCACAAGGCCGTGGAAGACCTCTCCCGACCCGGACCCGGCGTACGTCGGGAGCGGGGGCGAACTCAACAGAGGAACGAGATAGATGCGCCGGTCGCAGGTCGTGACCTGCCCGGTGCATCAAACCCGCCTGGCGGAAAAGGAAGACGCACGGTGCTCAGAACACCGCGCCCCAGGGCGTCCCGGTTCGAGTCCGGGGGCGGGTACGCAACAACGGGTCGTAGGGAAGCGGCTATCCCTCCTGGTTTGGGACCAGGCAATCGCGGGTTCGAGTCCCGCCGATCCGACTGGTGCGCGGCGGAATGTCCCGCGCAGCACTGCGGGTGTCGGGAGACGCCACGGGCCTCATAAGCCCGACGGTCCACGTTCGACTCGTGGCCCCGCAACGAGGTCGGCCCCGCCCGGGGTCGGCCGGTCCATTGCCACGAAGGAGGTGACCGAGAGATGGACATGACGATGACGATCGAGGCGCTGTTCGACACCCAGGGTGTGACGGTCGCCTACCTGAACCCGACGCCGCGACTGGCTCGGTCGGCCTGGAGCTGCGCCGAGTACGACGAGCCGGAGGTGTTCTCGCCGACGGACGAGGACCAGCTGCTGAAGGCCCAGGAGGTCTGCGGCAACTGCGCCGTCCGGGAGCTCTGCCTCGAGCTCGGCGTGAGCCGGGACGAGTGGGGCGTGTGGGGCGGCGTGCTGCTGGAGCGCGGCAAGCCGCTGGACCGGGTCAAGCAGCCCGGTCGACCCCGGAAGGTCTCGGCCTGAAGGGTTACCCCCTTGGTCCAACGGACAAGGCACCGGCCTACGAAGCCGGAGACCCAGGTTCGACTCCTGGAGGGGGTGCTGTGGCTGTGGTGTAGCGGATCGCATCCCTGGCTGTGTCCCAGGAGGTCTGGGTTCAACTCCCAGCAGTCACCCCAGAAACCAACTACGCCTGAAGGAGGCGAACATGAGCACGACTTCACTGAACAAGAACCCTCACGGCTTCCCGATGGCCCTCCCGGGCGCGGGGGCCGAGACCCTGATGTGGGCAGACCCGGCCGAGGTCGAGCCGCAGGCACTCGACCAGCTGCGTAACATCTCCCGGCTCCCGTGGGTGCACGGCGTCCGGGTGATGCCCGACGTCCACCTGGGCAAGGGCGCGACCGTCGGTTCGGTGGTCGCGATGCGCGACGCCGTCTCGCCGGCCGCGGTCGGCGTGGACATCGGCTGCGGCATGCAGGCGGTGCGCACCAGCCTCACGCAGGAGGACCTGCCCGAGGACCTGCGCGCGCTGCGCCTGGACGTCGAGCGGTCGATCCCGGTCGGTTTCAACGCGCACAAGTCCGCGCCGGACGTGACGCGGCTCGGCCTGGACCACGGTCGGTTCGCGGGCTGGACCGCGTTCTGGAACGGATTCGGTGACCTGCACACCGGGGTGCAGGACCGCGAGCGCAAGTCGATGCAGCAGATGGGCACGCTCGGTGGCGGTAACCACTTCATCGAGCTGACCGCCGACGAGACCGGTCAGGTGTGGCTGATGCTGCACTCCGGGTCGCGCAACATCGGCAAGGAGATCGCGGAGCGGCACATCAACGAGGCGAAGGGGTTGGACCACAACCTCGACCTGCCCGATCGCGACCTCGCGGTGTTCCTAGCCGGCTCGGCGCAGATGGACGCCTACCTCCGTGACCTGTACTGGGCGCAGGAGTACGCCTCGCGCAACCGCGCGGTGATGATGGCGCTGTTCCAGCGGGTCATCTCCTTCGCGTTCGCGAAGCGCGGGCTCGACGTCTCGTTCGGCGAGCAGATCTCGGCGCACCACAACTACGTGGCCACCGAGACGCTGTCCGACGGCACCGAGCTGATCGTCACCCGCAAGGGTGCGATCCGTGCCGGCGCCGGGGAGTACGGCCTGATCCCGGGATCGATGGGAACCGGCTCCTACGTCGTGAAGGGCCTCGGCAGCGAGGCGTCGTACTGGTCCGCGTCGCACGGCGCGGGCCGGAAGATGTCGCGCAACAAGGCGAAGCGCACCTTCACGGTCGAGGACCTCGAGGCCCAGACCGCGGGCGTCGAGTGCCGCAAGGACGCCGGTGTGGTCGACGAGATCCCCGGCGCCTACAAGGACCTCGACGCCGTCGTCGCGGCCCAGAGCGACCTCGTCGAGGTCGTTGCCCGGCTCACCACGCTGATGTGCGTGAAGGGCTGATCACCCGGGTTTGCCCCGCCGGCCAGCGACGAGCCGGCGGGGCGGACCCACGAACCAGGAGAGGAGGTGCCCGTGGGGGTCCTCGACCGGGTCTGGGCAGGACTGTCCAGCGCCGACCGCATCGTGCTTCTCGGGCACGACCGCCCCGAGCTGTCCGTCGCCGACAAGGTGCGACTCGCAGCACTGGCGCGGAACATCAAGCGGACGTCGCGCCAGCTCGACGAGAACTGGCACGCGCGGCGTCCTCGCACAACTGCCTGATCCACCGCACACTATTAATGGAAAGGAGGTGTCCGCGGTGACCACCACCCTTGCTCTGTCATCGGTGACGCTGCTGAACGCCTCCTACGAGCCACTCGGCAAGGTGTCGGCCAAGCACGCCATCCGGATGCTCTTCCGCGAGGTCGCCACCGTCGAGGAGGGGCACGAGGACCGGATGATCGGTCCGCACCCGTGGCCCAAGGTGATCCGCCTGGTCCGCTACGTCGCGGCCAAGTGGATGTACCGGCCGGCCGGTTTCACCCGGACCGGTGTGCTCAAGCGCGACGGCCACCGCTGTGCGTACTGCGGTGCGCGCGCGACGACGGTCGACCACATCCTCCCCGCGAGCCGCGGAGGTACCTGGTCGTGGATGAACGCCGTCGGTGCGTGCGAGCCGTGCAACTTCCGCAAGGCGGACCGGACGCCGGCCGAGGCGCGGATGGTCCTGCACCTCACGCCGTACGTGCCGACGCGCGCGCAGCTCGCGGCCCTGTGAGTCCGTGCGACGATCAGGCATGACCACCGTCATGTCGTCGTCGGTCCGTGCCTGGCAGAGCCAGGGACGGATGATCAGTGCCAACGGGCGTTCCGTCTTCGTCACCGATACCGGCTCCGGTTCCGGTGACGGCGAGCTCCCGCTGGTGCTGATCCACGGTTTCCCCGGGTCCTCCCACGACTGGTCGGGTCTCGTTCCTCTGCTGGGTGGCCGGGTGGTCACGATGGACCTCCCCGGTTACGGCTTCTCGGAGAAGTCCTTCGATGCTTCGTACACGCTCTTCGAGCAGGCCGACGTCGTGGAGGCCGTGCTCGGTGAGCTCGGGGTCGGCCGGTGCGTGATCGTCGCCCACGACATGGGCGACACGGTCACCGCCGAGCTCGCGCACCGCAGCAATGCCGGCGAGCTCGCCTTCGGCATCGACCAGATCATCCTCACGAACGGCTCGGTCTTCATCGACCTGGCCCAGCTGACCCGCGGCCAGCGGCTCACGTTGCGCACCCCGAACCGGCCGT
>JBJMIP010000214.1:0-6902 GCA_045806825.1 Marmoricola sp. | reverse complement strand
CCATGGCCTTGTCCATGTCCACGAAGACCGAGGTCGAGCCTCCGACGTAAGCCGTGGTCCCGGGAGGGGCGGCCTGGTGCGCTGCTGTGCGGATCGGGCCCCGCACGTTGGCGATGGACTCGTCCGACCCCGGCTCCTTGGTCAGCACGATGGCTAGCGCACCGGCCTTGCCGTTGGCCGAGAGCTGCCCCGGAATCAAGGCGGCGGCGCCCTTGGGCTTGCCGAGGTCCTTCTGGAACTGGTCGAGCTGGCCCTGGGTGACCTGGCCGCCGTCGTTCGCCACCAGCATCACGGTGGCGGGGTCGGTCGCGCCCGCAGGAAGGCCCTTCTGCAGTGTGGTGAGCGCCTTGGTCGACTCCGCTGCTTTCGGCAGGCTGGCGGTGAAGTCGAACGTCGGGTTGAAGCTCAGAGCGAAGATGGCGAGAACGGCTAGCACCAGTCCGGAGGCAACGGCAAAGACCGCGGGCCGCTTGCCCAGACTGCGGCCGATCGCTGCGAAGCGCGCCGCTTCCGGCTCCTGCCCCCAGCGCTTGGACGGCCAGAACAACCGCTTGCCGAAGAGCGTCAGCAGGGCCGGGACCAGGGTGAGGGCGGCGAGAAGGGTGAGGGCGACGGCGATGGCGAGCGCCGGGCCGATCGAGCGGAAGATGCTCAACGAGGACAGCACCAGGGCCATGAACGCCACGATGACAGCCCCGCCCGCGGAGGCGATCGCCTCGCCGGCGCGCTCGAGGGCGTCGATGATCGCGTCCTTGACGTCCATCCCGGTGCGCAGGGCCTCGCGGTGCCGGAAGAGCAGGAACAGGATGTAGTCGGTGCCGATGCCGAACAGCACCACGATCAGGATCTGCGAGACCGAGCTGTCGGCCTTGAGGTTGAACGCCTCGTTCGCCCAGGCGATCAGTCCGTTCGCCACCGGGTCGAGCAGACCGACCACCACGAGCGGGAGCACGCAGATCAGCACGCTGTGGAAGATCAGCGCGAGCAGGATCACGATCAGCAGCACCGTCGCGATCCCGACCAGGAGCAGTGCCTTCTCGCCCGAGTCCTTGTTGTCGAGCTGCTGCGGCACGGTGCCCGTGGACTGGAGCAGCAGGCCGGGAGCGTCCTTGGTCATCAGGGCCTTGGCGTGCTTGCGCAGGTCCTTCGCAGCGTCGACGGCGGCGTCGTCGAAGCCGGTTGCGTCCTTGGCCAGATCGACCACGGCGATCTGGACGAGACCGTTCGGGGACGCGGGCTGAACCGAGCTGTGCGCGAAGACCTTCTTGTCCAGCTTCGGGCCGAGCTCGTCGACGACCTTCTGCACCCGCAGGGAGTCCGTGGCGTCGAGCTTGCTGCCGTCCGGCTTGCTGAACACCAAGATCGCGCCCGGCTGCCCCTGTCCGGGGAAGTCCGCGGCCTTGATGTCGGCAGCCCTGATCGACTCGTAGTGCTTGGGCAGGAACGAGGCGCTGTCGCTGGTGGACGTCAGCTTCGGCGCGAAGGAGATCACCATGACCGCCAGCACGACCCAGCCGCCGACGACGTACCAGGGAAAACGAGTTACGAAACGACCCAGGGCAGCAAACATGCTGCAAATCCTACGGGTCTGGACACGTGTCCAAATAACCCGCGGAGGGTGACCTTGGTCATGCGTTACCGAGCGGCCAGAGTCAGTGTCGCAAGTGCGACCTCGACGACCAGGAAGAAACCGGGGGACCGGAGCAGCGTGCGCGGCTCGAGAAGGGCGCTGACCACCCGGCCGGCGGCCATGCCGAACAGGCTCGCTGCCACCGTGACCAGGACCCCGTCCCGCAGGCTCGAGTCGTCGGTGGCCACGAGCAGCCCGGCTAGGGCGAGGCCGAAGCCGCCGTAGACCGCGCGCACCTCGCTGCGGGACTCGGGGGTGGTCGGCTCGACCCCGAACGGGGCCCAGATGAACGCGGGCCGCACCAGGGCAGCCAGGCCCATCCCGGCGAAGCCGACGGCGACCACCAGGGCTGCGGCGTTCACCGGGTGCTCCCGGCGAGCGGGTGCGCGGCGACGAATTCCGCGATGGCGGTCGCGACCGCCTCCGGCTGGTCGAGCGGGACGAACGTCCTGGCCTCCGGTACGACGACGAGCGTGCAGTCGGCCAGGGCTGCCTGCAACCGCTCGGCATCGCTCAGCGGGAACAAGGTGTCGTCCTGCCCCCACACCAGCAGGGCCGGCATCGTGAGGTCGGGCAGCTTGGCGCCGGCGGCCAGGGTGTCGGCGGTGTCGGCGGCGCCGAAGAAGCGCAGCGCGTCGGCACGGACCCGCCGGTCCTTGATCAGCGGGGCGACGAAGGACCTCAGGAGCTCGGTCGGTTGCCGCTGGGCGTTCACGGCTCCGAAGGCGATCGAGGAACGCAGGATCGGTTCGAACCGCATGGCCTGGGCCAGCAGCACCCCGACGCCGGGCAGGTGCGCGGCCCGGCTCAGGGTCTTGAAGGGGCCCGGTGGGAAGTTGTCGAAGGAGTCGCAGCTGGTCAGGACCAGCCGCGCGATCCTGCCGGGGTCCGAGGTCACCAGCAGCTGGGTGACCGCGCCGCCGGAGTCGTTGCCGACGATGGTGACGTCCTGCAGGTCGAGGGCCGTCAAGAAGTCGGCGATGATCCGCGCGGCTCCGGGGGGAGAAACGTCGGCTCCCGGCTTCATCGGCGTCGTGTGCGCGCCGAACGGCCACGTCGGGACGATGCACCGCATGCCGGCCGCCGCCAGCCTGAGCGCGACCGGTTCCCAGAGCCGCCCGTCGACGGCGAAGCCGTGCACGAAGACGAGGGTCTCGCCCTGCGCGTCATGGGCGTCGTAGACGCGGTAGTGGATGGGGCCGGCGGGGAGTTCAACGGTAAGTTCCATACGACATGTATATATGTACAGACTGTATGTATGTCAAGATGTTGTGCGTGACGCCACAGCGGATGACCCAGGCCCAGCGCCGGGAGTCGACGCGTGCCGCCCTGCTGGAAGCCGGTCGCCGGCTCTTCGCCGAGCGCGGGTACGACGCAGTTGCGGCCGAGGAGATCGTCACCGAGGCCGGCGTCACCCGAGGGGCGCTGTACCACCACTTCGACGGCAAGGCCGGCCTGTTCGAGGCGGTCTTCATCGGCATCGAGGCGGGTCTCGTCCAGGAGTTCCTCGACGAGGGCTTCCTGGCCGGCGATCCGCTCGACGCGATGCGCAGCGGCATCACCCGCTTCCTCCAGCTCAGCCTCGAGTCCGGGGTCCAGCGGATCGCCCTGATCGACGCGCCGGTCGTGCTGGGCTGGAAGCGCTGGCACGAGATCGAGGCCGAGCACGGTCTCGGGCTGATCCAGGCAGGCCTCGACGCCGCCGTAACGGCGGGCCGGATCAAGGACCTGCCCACCGCCGAGCTCGCGAACGCCTTCCTCGGCGCCCTCGTCGAGTCCGCGCTCGCTGTCGCCCGGGCGAGCGACCCGGTGACAGCGCAGCGCAACGCCGAGAAGGTCCTGGTCGCGCTGCTGGACGGTCTCGCTACCTGACCCGTCAGGCACTACGTTTCCGGGGTGAACTTCGTCCTGGTCGAGCGTCCCGTGCCCGAGGTCGCCGTGGTGACCCTGAACCGTCCGGAGCGGATGAACGCGATGGCGTTCGACGTGATGGTCCCGTTCCGCGACCAGCTCGTCGAGCTCGGTCACGACAACAGCATCCGCGCGGTCGTGATCACCGGCGCCGGTCGCGGCTTCTGCTCCGGGGCCGACCAGGAGTCGGCCGGGGTGCCGCCGCACGTCGAGGGCTTGACGCGGCCGACGTACGCGCTGCGCTCGATGGAGATGCTCGAGGACATCACGCTGACCCTGCGCCGGCTGCACCAACCGGTGATCGCGGCGATCAACGGAGCCGCGATCGGTGGCGGTCTGTGCCTCTCGCTGGCCTGCGACATCCGCGTCGCCGCCCCCGGCGCCTACTTCCGCGCCGCCGGCATCAACAACGGCCTGACCGCCAGCGAGCTCGGGCTCTCCTACCTGCTGCCGCGCGCGATCGGCTCCTCGCGGGCGGCCGAGATCATGCTCACCGGGCGCGACGTCCAGGCCGACGAGGCTGCGCGGATCGGGCTGGTCAGCGAGGTCGCCGAGGACTGCGTCGCCCGCGCGGTGGAGATCGGCCAGCGGATCGCCGGCTTCTCCCAACCCGGCATCGAGCTGACCAAGCGCACCCTGATCAGCGGCCTGGACGCCTCCTCGCTCGAGGGGCACATGCAGGCCGAGGGTCTCGGCCAGCTCTACGTCCGGATCCTGACCTCGAACTTCGAGGAGGCGACGCGGGCCCGCAAGGAGAAGCGCGCACCGAAGTTCACCGACGACCGCTGAGGGGTAATCGACGAGCATGCTCGAGACACAGCGGGAGCACGTCCCCGACAACGACGCCGGCGAGCTCGACACCGCGCTCGCCTTCCTCGACTTCGTCCGGTCGTGCTTGCTCAAGAAGCTCGACGGTCTCGACGAGGACGCGCAGCGCCGCCGTCTCGTCGTCTCGGAGACGACGTTGCTGGGACTCGTCCGGCACTCGATCGACGGCGAGCGGTACTGGTTCTCCTACGTGGTCGGCGGCGACGACCAGTACGCCGAGGTGGACTTCGGGATGGACGTTCCCGAGACCGTGACCTCCGCCGACGTGGTCGCGGCCTACCGTGCCGCGATCGCCGACAGCAATGCGGCGATCCGCGAGCACGGTCTCGACGCCCAGGTCGCCCGTTGGGACTTCGAGGGCCCGAGGTCGGTGCGCTGGGTCGTTGCCCACATGACCGGCGAGACCGCCCGCCATGCCGGGCACGCCGACATCCTCCGCGAGCTGATCGACGGCGTCACCGGACGCTGAGGACCGCCACCACGTAGTCGTCCGCTGGTGGGTGCAGCTCGTAGGTGCCGAAGCGGTGCTGGAAGGTTAGTCCGGCTGCCTCCACATCGGCCGCGAACTCCTCGAAGGGGTAGTCGCGGGCGTTGCCGTGCCGGCTCACGGGGTGGAACCCCACCAGGATCCTGCCGCCGTCCGCGAGCAGGTCGCGCAGGGTGACGAGCAGGCGCTGCTCGGTATCGGGTGCAGCGAACACGATCACGTTGCCGACCAGCACGATCAGGTCGAACTCGGCGACCTGGCCGAGCGCGGCGAGTCCGTCCCGGGACAGTCCGAGGATGTCGGACTCGACCATCGGCAGGTCCGGGTAGTACCGCGCGGCCCGCTCGACCAGGTCGTGGTCCTTCTCGACCGCCACCACCCGGTGGCCGCGGGCCAGGAGCGAGCCGCCGATCCGACCGAGGCCCGCGCCGGCGTCCAGGATGCGCGATCCGCGTGCGGCCAGTGCGTCGGCGAGCCGGGCCTCGCCGTCGACGTCGGCACCGGCCTCGATCAGCCCGCTGAACTCGACCCCGTACCCGGGGTTCCCGCTGAGCTCCCAGCGGGTGGGCGGGATCTCGCTCATGTGTACTCCTCGCCGTCGATGATCAAGGTGACCCGTTCGTTCCAGAAGGCGACCAGGTCGCGCACCGGTTCGGCGTCCGGGAGCGGGTCCGGGTAGAACCAGGCCAGGTCCTTGCCCCGTCGATCATCGCCCAGCGACAGGTAGGACGCCCATCCCTTGTAAGGACAACCGGTCACGGTGTCGCTGTCGACGAAGAGTCCGGGCACGAGGTCCTCGCGGGGCAGGTACCAGCGCGGCTGCAGCTCGGTCTCCAGCAGGACGACGGCCCGGCGGCTCTCGGCCAGCCGGGTCCCGCGGTACTCCACGACGACGTGCCGCTCCGAGCGACGGGTGCTGATCCGGACGTACGGGTCCTGGGGGTGCACGATCATCGACGCCGCTTCCTCGCGCCACTCGAAGGCGCTCCAGCGCAGCATCACCAGGTCGCCGAGGTCCGGGTCGTCGAAGACGAAGCCGGCGTCAGGAACGACGGCCCCGTCGAGGGTGAGCTCGACCCGTCGTCCGTCGAGGCCGTGCACGAACCCGCGGTCGGCGTAGCTGATCAGGTCCGGCAGCCGTGCCGGGGCGCGGTAGGCCTCGGTCGTGAAGGGCGCCGAGAGCGCGCGGATCGGCACCGCGTAGGCAGGGATCTTGGCGTGAGGCTCCCAGACCAGTACCGCCTCGGTGGTGTCGACGACGACCTGGTCCGCGATCGAGGCGCGGATCCGCTGGCGCACCGGCTCGTACCGCAGCAGCGGACGCAACCCGGTCAGCTCGGCCGACATCCGCACCGCCATCGCTACAGCTTCCTCAGCCTGACCCAGCGGATCGAGTGGTCGTGGTCCTTGCGCAGCACCAGGGTCGCGCGCGAGCGGGTCGGGGCGACGTTGCTGGTCAGGTTGGGGCCGTTGATGTCGTCCCAGATCCGACTCGCCTCGGCGACCGACTCCTCCTGGGTCAGCGCCGCGTACTTCGCGAAGTAGGACTGCGGGTCCTGGAAGGCGGTCTCGCGCAGGCGCAGGAAGCGCTCGGTGTACCACTGCTTGATGTCGTTGGCCGCTGCGTCGACGTAGATCGTGAAGTCGAAGAAGTCGCTGACCGCCAGGCCGGTGCGTCCGTCGTCCCGCGTCCGTGCCGGCTGGAGCACGTTGAGCCCCTCGATGATCACGATGTCGGGATGCTTGACGTGCAGCTTCTCGTCGGGCACGACGTCGTAGGTGAGGTGGTCGTAGACCGGTGCCGCCACCTCGTCGCGGCCGGACTTGATGTCGACCACGAAGCGGAGCAGGGCCCGGCGGTCGTAGGACTCCGGGAAGCCCTTGCGCTGCAGCAGTCCACGCCGCTCGAGCTCGGCGTTGGGGTAGAGGAAGCCGGCGGTGGTGACCAGAGCGACGTGGGGGTGCTCCGGCCAGTGCGCGAGCAGGTGCTGGAGCACGCGGGCGGTCGTGGACTTGCCGACCGCCACCGAGCCGGCCAGGCCGATG
>JBJMIP010000213.1:0-3332 GCA_045806825.1 Marmoricola sp. | reverse complement strand
GGTCGTCGTCGCGGCGATGAAGCGCTACGGGCTCGTGCTCGCCGACAACGGCTCGCCGTGGTACTTCCAGGGCGAGCAGGACTCGCGGTGGAGCGACCAGCTGATCAGCGACCTCAAGAAGATCCCGGCGTCGGCGTTCGTGGCCGTGGACACGCGGCCACTGATTCCGTGACACCGGGCGCCGTACGGACCGGCGTTGCTCGTCGGTACGGCCCCTCGCGGCCGCTGATGCCGACCAATGCCGGTCGGTTCGTCGACGCCGTCCGAGCCGATGTCACGCCGAGTGCCGCGGCCATGTAAAGTTCGTCCGGCTTCCCACGGGAAGCAGCGGGCTGTAGCGCAGCTTGGTAGCGCACCTGACTGGGGGTCAGGGGGTCGCAGGTTCAAATCCTGTCAGCCCGACAGACACAGAAGGGCCTCTGGCCAGCGGAAACGCTGTGCTGGGGGCCCTTCGGTAATCTCTCCGCATGGAGGAGTTCAAGGCTCGCCGCGTCGTGGACGCGCTCCGCGAGCGCGGGACCGACGCGGACCTCGCCCGCGTCGGCGTCTACCAGTTCGGCATCACCATCAAGCTGCCCGACGGCCGCGAGGTCACCTGGGACTCGGACAACACGGCGTCCCTCGAGGCGCAGGTGATGCGCAACGGCATGCTGGTGGGCTTCGTCCCCGAGATCGAGGGCTCCGAGGACTACTCGGAGGAGCAGATCGTCGACGCGATCGTCCGCGCCGACTACGACACCCCGATCGCGACCGAGCGGAAGACTGCACCGGCCCCGAGCGCGCCGCTGCCGGTGAAAGGCGGGCTGTTCCGTCGCTTCCTGGGCGGTTTCCGCGGGCCGGCAAGCTGACGTGGACCCGCTCGCCCGGCTGACCGCGGTCGCGGACATCGCGAACCTCGTCGCGCGACGCTGCCGAAGCCTGGACGCCCAGGACTGGGACGCGTACGCCGCCTGCCACACCACCGACGTCGTCTCCTGGGCCATCGGCACCGAGCAGGGTGTCGAGGAACCGACGCGGGGGATCGAGGCGGTGATCTCCTTCCTGCGCCACCAGCTGGCCGGCAAGACCACCGTGCACCACGTGCACTCACCGGAGATCGCGCTCACCAGCGACGCCACCGCGACCGGCACCTGGGCGATGGAGGACCGGCTGTGGTGGGACCAGGACGGCCGGGAACGGTCGATCCACGGTTTCGGCCACTACGAGGAGACGTACGAGAAGCACGAGGGCCACTGGCTGGTTTCGAGTCGCCGGTTGGTCCGCACCCGGGTTGAACGGGCCTAGACCGCTGCATCGTCGTCGCGCTGTTTTGTCCGAAATCGTTCACAGCGTCCGTCATCCCCGCCTAAGGTCGTGGGCGCTGGGCTCGGGACTGGTTGTGTCTGCCCGATCGACCTGTTGAGCCCGTGGCGGCTCCCGTGTCCGCGGGAGCCGCCCCTAGCGCCCCGGTGGCGCGATAGCCTCCGGCCGTGTCCCTGATCCGACGACTCGCCAACCGGCCGATCCATGCCGTGCACCGGTGGGTCCGGGACCTGGGCGCCATCGTCCCGGGCACGTACCGGGCTGCGCGGTTCGGCACCTTCGGGCAGCGCAGCCTGATCAACTTCCCGGTCGCCACGCTGTTCGGCGAGAGCAGCATCCACATCGGGGAGGAGACCCTGATCGGGGCGCACTCGACGCTCTCGGTGGGGCACACGCCCCACGACGCGAACGCACCGGCGCGCGGACTCGTGATCGGCGACCGGTGCGTGATCGGGGGGCGTGCCGTGCTCACCGCCCACGAGTCGATCGTGATCGGCGACGACGTCTGGTTCGGCCAGAACGTCTTCGTCTCGGACGCCAGCCACGGGTACCAGGACGTCGAGACCCCGATCGGGCTGCAGCTCGGTTGGGCGCACCCGGTCGAGATCGGCGCCGGTTCCTGGATCGGGCACGGCGTGATCGTGCTGCCCGGCACGCGGATCGGGCGCAACGTCGTCGTCGGGGGAGGGTCCGTCGTGCGCGGCGACATCCCGGACCACAGCGTCGCGGTCGGCGTTCCCGCGAAGGTGGTCCGCCAGCTCGAACCCGGCCAGGGCTGGGTGTCCAGCACCGACGCGGGTGACGTACGTCCTGCCTGGACGGCGGAACAGGCTGCCCGGCTGCTCGCCGGGGAGGAGTAGGTTTCACCCAGTCCGTCCAGCCCGAGGAGCCCGATGTCCACCACCGTGACCGCCACCGCCACCGTCCTGAAGCCCGTCGAGCACGTCTGGTCGGTGCTGAGCGACCACGAAGGAATGTCGAGCTGGGGTCCGGGACTCAAGGTCACCCTCGTCGAGGAGGGCACCACCGAGCGGAACGGCCTCGGCGCCGTACGTCGAATCGACGCCCCGGGTCCGGCGCCGGCGATCGTGGAGGAGGTCGTCGCGTTCGACGCACCGACCACCTTCGGTTACCGGGCGAAGGCCGGCGTGCCGTTCAAGAACTACAGCGGTCTGGTCACGCTGAGCCCCGCCGGAACCGGCACCAAGATCGACTACTCGATCACGATCGACCCCCGCGTCCCGGTCGTCGAGAAGGGTGCCGCCGCGGCGGTCGCCAAAGTGCTGCTGACCGCCCTGGTCCGCGCCAGCAAGCGCTGATCGGGAGGGTCCTTCCGGCCGGAACAGGCCTACCCTGGAGGCATGAACACCATCCATCTCACAGACGCAGAGCTGGAGATGGCCCGCCACGGGATGACGGCCTATCTCCGCACCTTCGGACACGACGAGGCGGACACCGTCCTCGCCATCAGGGCAGTGCTCGCCAGGCTCGACGACGCCGAGACCGAGGTCCAAACCCCGATCTACGTCTGATCGCGCACGGGCGTCTTCTAGGCTGACGCCCGATGGACTGCCGCCACTACGACGCCGGCCGGTGCCGGTCGTGCACCTGGCTGCCGCTCCCGTACGCCGACCAACTGAGCGCTGCGGAGCGCGACTGCCGCGAGCTCCTCGGCGAGGACCTCGACTGGCGCCCGCCGTTCGCGAGCGCCGAGCAGGGGTTCCGCAACAAGGCGAAGATGGTCGTCACCGGGACGGCGGTCGAGCCACGCCTGGGCATCCTCGGCGAAGGCGCCTCCGGGGTGGACCTGCGCGACTGCGGCCTGCACGAGGCGGCGATCCAGGGAGCGCTGGGCCCGATCGCGGACTTCATCGGCGTCGCCTCGATCGAGCCGTACGACCTGGGCACCCGCCGCGGTGAGCTCAAGTTCGTCCTAGTGACCTCGTCGCCGGCAGGCGAGCTGATGGTGCGCTTCGTGTGCCGTTCGCAGGAACCGGTCACCCGGATCCGCAAGCACCTCCCACGGCTGC
>JBJMIP010000212.1:0-6888 GCA_045806825.1 Marmoricola sp. | reverse complement strand
TCATCGAACGGATCTGACCTTGGTCTGTTCCACGAGCTCCAGGCCGAGCTCGCGGGCCCGGTCGCAGAGCTGCTCGAAGGTCAGCAGGCGACCACGCGCCTCCGCTGCGTCCCGGTCCTCGGCAGACAGGCGCGCCCGGGCAGCGTCGATGTCGCCCTGGCTCTCGGCGGGCACGGAGTGCTCGGTCCCCTGCCGCTCCCGGTTCACCTTGGAAACTGCCGCCGTCAGCTCGACGGATGCGGCGTCGGCGCCCAGCGCAGCCAGTGCGCACGCCAGGAGCTGGATCTGCCAGATGCGGAGCAGGAAGTGCTGCGGGCCGATCGCGAGCGCCTGCGTGTACATCGCCGCGGCCCGGTCCCACATGCCCTGACCCATCGCGTTGTCCGCCCGGTAGTTCGCCAGGAACACCGGATCGCAGTCGGCGGAGCGACTCATCTCGGCGAGCAGCACGTCCGAGACCAGGTAGTCGCGGGCCGTCGTCGCGATGTGCACGCGTAGCTGGGCCAGGGTGCCGGCCAGCTTCGCCCGCACCTCGGCAGCCATCGGCGACTCCACCCGGTCGACGAGCTCGTTCGCCTCCGCCACGCGGCCGTCGCTCGCGAGCTCATCGACCACCCACCCAGCGGCCAGCACCTGGTCCTCGGGGTGGCCGTGCTCCTCCAAGCAGGCCAGCGCCGCCAAAGCAGCGTCGCGCCGGCTGTCCGAGTAGTGCGCGCCGCGACCGAGGACAGCAGCACGGCCCAGCATCAGCAACCCGTCGATGCGGTCCTCGCACCGAAGCTCCTCGGTCAGCTCCAGGACGAGGTCGGCGATCCCCGGCAGGCGTCCGGTGAAGGTGTACGGGATGGCCGAGAACGCCACCAGCCGGCGTACCAGGTCGGGGTCGTGCGCGGCAGCCCAGTCGACCGCGTGCTGGGTCTCCTCCGAGGCGTCCTCGACCGTTGCGCTGGTTCCGAAGATCGCCGTCACGCACGCCCACCGACGAGCATCCATCGCGCTGGCCATCACCTCGCCGTGCCGCTGGCGCCACTGGTGCTCGTGCTCCCCTGCCGCGAGCAGCTCGCGGGCGTAGCGGCGGACCCGCTCTGCCATGGTGAAGCGGCCGTCGCCTCGGACGATCAGCAAGGAGAGATCCAGCAGCCGCGAGAGCGCCGCCCACACGGCAGCAGGATCCTGGTCGCCGTCCGCGCAGAGCTGCTCGACCTCCTCGAGCGTCCACGCGGAGGCGAAGGCGCCGAGGCCGGCGAACAGGTCTCGGTCAGCGGTCGAGAGCAGTCCGGTGGTCCAGGCGAGCGCGGCCCGCAGGCTCGCCTGCCGGTCGGGCAGGTCGCGAGGCCCGTCCGTCAGCGCGTTGATGTCGTCCTCCAGCGCGCGCAGCATCGCCGTGGGGCCGACGACCCTCAGCCGTGCCGCCGCGAGCTCGAGCGCGAGCGGGATGCCCTCCAACCGGCGGCACAGCTCGGCGACCGGCTCGCGGTCGGCCTCGCTCAGCTCGAAATCGTCCTCCTTGGCGCGCACACGGTCCAGGACCATGGCGACGGAGGACACCTGGACCAGGTCAGCGAGCCGCGGTGTCGGAAGCTGGGGAACCTCGAGCGCGTCGAGCCGCACCACCCGCTCACCGCGGACGTCGAGCGAGGCCTGGCTGGTGACCAGGAGGCGCAGTCCCGGGCAGGCGGCCAGCAGCTCGACCAGCACCAGGCCGAGGTCGGGGAGGTGCTCGGCGTTGTCGAGCACCACCAGCAGTTCGAGCCCGGCCAGCTCCGCCAGCAGCGCTGCCTTCGGGTCCGCGTCGTCGGCCGGACGACCGCTTAGCGCAGCCGTGGTTGCCCACAGCGCGTCCGCCACCGTCTCCACCGGAGCCAGCGCGACGAACGCCGCGCCGTCCGGGAACCGGGAGCAGATCGCCTCGGCGCACGCGATCGCCGTCCGGGTCTTGCCGATGCCACCAGGGCCGATCATCGTGACCAACCGGTCCGTCCCGACCAACCGTGCTGTGACGGCTTCGATGAACCGGTCCCGGCCGATGATGGGGGTCGGGATCGAGGGCAGGTTCCGACGGATCGTCGCCATCGTCCGAGGTGGCGGGAAGTCCGCCGGCCGGGATCCGTCGACGACCAGGTGGAACAGCTCGTGAGGGGTCGGGAAGTCCTTGACGGCGTGGTACCCGAGCGTGGCCACCTCAGCCTCGGGGACCTGCTGGCGCATCGTCGCGCTCAGCACGACCTGGCCACCGTGGCTGGTCGAGCACAGGCGGGCCGCGTAGTGCACGTCGACGCCCCAGTAGTCACGCCCGCGCACCCGCGGTTCTCCCGAGTGCAGAGCCATCCGGACGAGCAGCTCGTGGCCTCCGGGCCACGCGACCTCGCGGCACCGCCGGAGCACCTCCTTTGTCGCCTCCACGGCGGCACGGTGATCGCCGAACCCGACGAAGAACGCATCGCCCTCGGTGGAGACCTCGACCCCGCCGAACTCCTCCCAGACCTCGCGCAGCACGCGGTCGTGCTCGTCGAGCACCTCGCCGTAGACGTCACCGAGCCGGTGCAGCAGAGCTGTGGAACCCTGGATGTCGGTGAACAGCAGCGCGACGCGACCTTCCGGGAGCGGCGGTCGTGCCTGGGCGTCCACGGATCACAGCGTAGTGATCCGCGGGCCGACGGGTCAGGAAGCGCCGTAGACCGGTTCCGGGGTTGCTCCCTCAGCCAGCAGAGCGTCGACGACGGCGCCCAGCTCGGTGGCGTCCCAGCGGGAGCCCTTGTCCCGGCTGGCGCCGTGGCGCCAGGCGTCCTCGAGCGTCAGCTTGCCGCCGTCGATCTCGAAGACCCGACCGGTGACGTGCCCGGCGGCCTCGGAGGCGAGCCAGGCGACGATCGGTGAGTTGTCCTCGGGCAGCGCCATCTGGCTGGTGTCGAAGGCACCCTCGGTCATCCGGGTCTTGGCCACCGGTGCGATCGCGTTCACGGTGACGCCGACCCGGCCGAGCTCAGCGGCGGCGACCAGCGTCATCGTGGCGATGCCGCCCTTGGCCGCGGAGTAGGTGACCTGGCCGATCGAGCCCTGCAGACCGGCACCGGACGTCGTGTTGATGACCCGGGCAACCCGCTGCCGGCCCTCCTTGGACTCCGCGCGCCAGTACGCCGCTGCGTGGCGCAGCATGGCGAAGTGCCCCTTGAGGTGCACCCGGATGACGGCGTCCCACTCGTCCTCCTCGGCGTTGACGAGCATCCGGTCCCGGACGAAGCCGGCGTTGTTCACCAGGATGTCCAGGCCGCCGAAGGTGTCGATCGCCTGCTGGACGAGCGCGCGCGCCTGCTCGAAGTCGGCGACGTCGGCGCCGTTCGTCACCGCTTCACCGCCCAGCTCCTTGATGGCGGCGACCACCTCGTCGGCCGGGCTCTCGCTCTTCTCGCCGTTGTTGGTCACGCCGAAGTCGTTGACCACGACCTTGGCGCCCTGGCGGGCGAGCTCCAGCGCGTGGGCGCGGCCGATACCGCGGCCCGCGCCGGTGACGATCGCTACGCGGCCTTCGAGGATGCCGGTCACTTGTTGCTCCTTGGGTTCAGACGTGCAGGAAGACGGGAGGTTCGCCGCCGCCGTGGCAGCCGACGCTGGCGCCGCTGACGTAGGAGGCGAGCGGGCTGGCGAGGAAGACGGCGACGTTGCCGACCTCCTCGGGGCGGGCCATCCGGCCCAACGGGATGGTGGCTTCGATCTTGGCGACCCGGTCGTCGCCGCCGTAGTGGTCGTCGGTCTGCTCGGTGCGGCACAGCCCGACCTCGATCGAGTTCACCCGGACCTTCGGACCCCACTCCATCGCGAGCGACTTGGTGAGGCTCTCCAGACCCGCCTTGGCGGCTGCGTACGCCGCGATGGTGGGCGCCGGGCGGTGCGCGCTGATCGAGGTGATGTTCACGATGCTGCCACCGGTCTCCTGCGCCTGCATGACGGCGTTGGCGACCTGGGCGACCAGGAGCGGGGAGCTCAGGTTGAGCGCGATGATCTTGTCGTGGAAGCGCGGGGACGCGGTCGCCGCGTCAGTCGCCGGTGCTCCCCCGGCGTTGTTGACCAGGACGTCGAGCCGGCCGTGGTCCGCCACGATCTGCTCCACCATCGCCTGGACCGCCTCCGGGTCGCGGACGTCGCACTGCACGTGGGTGCTCCCCGCGACCGGGCTCGCCACCTCGGAGCGGGCGCAGGTGACCACTGCCGCCCCGGCTGCGAGGAACGCTTCGGTGATGCCGCGGCCGATTCCGCGCTGTCCGCCCGTGACGAGCACGACGTGCCCGTTCAGGTCGAGGGAGAGTGCCATGCTGATACAGTACCAAGCAAGTGCTTGGTTTGTTCGACAGCCTCAACAACCGGAAGGCCGGGTCCGTATGTCCGCAGTGTCCAGCGAGCTCCGCGAGGACGGCATCCGCGTCATCACGATGAACGCTCCCCCGGTCAACGCGCTCACCGTGCAGGAGTGGTTCGACGTCGCTGCCGCGCTCGACGTCGCGTCCGCCGACCTGGGCACGAAGGTGGTCATCCTGCGCGCCGAGGGCAAGGGCTTCAACGCGGGTGTGGACATCAAGGAGATGCAGAACACGACCGGGTTCGACGCCCTGATCGGCGCGAACAAGGGCTGCTACGCCGCCTTCAAGGCCGTCTACGAGTGCTCGGTCCCGGTGATCGCCGCGGTCAACGGCTTCTGCGTCGGCGGCGGGGTCGGCCTGGTCGGCAACGCCGACATCGTCGTGGCCAGCGACGACGCCTACTTCGGCGTACCGGAGGTCAAGCAGGGCGCTCTCGGCGCGGCCACCCACATGGCCCGGTTGGTCCCCCAGCAGATGATGCGGGCGCTCTACTTCACCGCTGCGACGATCCCCGCTGCTGAGCTGCACCGGTTCGGATCGGTCTACCGGCTGGTTCCGCGCGCCGAGCTCCTCGACGCTGCGCTGGAGGTCGCCGGATCGATCGCCGAGAAGGACACCCGGGTGATCCGGGCCGCCAAGGAGGCGCTGAACGGCATCGAGCCCGTCGACGTGAACAAGAGCTACCGGTTCGAGCAGGGCTTCACCTTCGAGCTCAACCTCGCCGGTGTTTCCGATGAGCTCCGCGACGACTTCGCGGGGACCGACAAGGCAGGGAAGACCAAGTGACGAAGCCCCGTACGAAGGTCATGTCGATCGACGACGTGATCGCGCAGCTCTCCGACGGGATGACCATCGGGATCGGCGGGTGGGGTCCGCGGCGCAAGCCGATGGCGCTGGTCCGCGCGATCCTGCGCTCGGACCTGAAGGACCTGACCATCGTGTCCTGGGGCGGCGCGGACGTCGGTCTGCTGGCCCGTGCCGGCAAGATCAAGAAGCTGGTCTACGCGTTCGTCTCCCTCGACTCGATCCCGCTCGAGCCGAACTTCCAACGGGCACGGCAGAACGGCACCATCGCGGAGGTCGTCGAGCTCGACGAGGGCATGTTCCAGACCGGCCTGTACGCCGCCGCGCAGCGACTGCCGTTCCTGCCGATGCGCGCGGGCCTCGGCTCCGACGTGCTGGTCAACAACGCCTGGATCAAGACCGTCGCGTCGCCGTACGCCGACGAGAACGGCGACTTCGAGGAGCTCACCGCGGTCCCCGCGTTGAAGCTCGACGTCGCGCTCGTGCACCTCAACCGGAGTGACGCGCACGGCAATGCGACGTACCTCGGCCCGGACCCCTACTTCGACGACCTGTTCGTCCAGGCCGCCGACAAGGCGTTCGTGAGCTGCGAGCAGATCGTTGACACCGCCGGCCTGACCGTCGACACCCCGGTCCAACGGCTGCTGATCAGCCGGATGATGGTCGACGGCGTCGTCGAGACCCCGAACGGCGCGCACTTCACCACCTGCACGCCGGACTACGAGCGCGACGAGAAGTTCCAGAAGGCCTACGCCGCCGCGGCGGGAGGGTCCGACGAGGACTGGGCGGCCTTCTCGGCCCGCTTCCTCGAAGGTGATGAAGCCAGCTACCAAGCCGCCGTGGTCGCTTTCAAGGAGGAGCAGGCATGAGTGAGTTCAGCCGCGCAGAGGTCTGCGCCGTGGCCGTCGCCGACGCGTTCTCCGCCGACGGCGAGATCTTCGCCAGCCCGATGGGCACGATGCCGATGCTGGGTGTCCGGCTCGCGAAGCTGACCTCCAACCCCGACCTGGTCATCTCCGACGGCGAGTCGCTCTTCCTCGGTGGCACTCCCCCGCTGTTCGCGAAGGCAGACGTCGTCGAGGGCTGGATCCCGTTCCGCCGCGTCTTCGACGTGGTCGCCTACGGCAAGCGCCACGTGATGATGGGCGCCACGCAGGTCGACAGGCACGGCAACCAGAACATCTCCGCGATCGGGGACTTCGCCCGGCCGAAGCGTCAGCTGCTGGGCTCGCGCGGCGCGCCGGGCAACACGGTGAACAACCGGACCTCGTACTGGGTCCCTCGGCACAGCCCGAAGGTGTTCGTCGAGAACGTGGACATCGTCTCCGGCGTCGGACCGGCCCGCGCGAAGGCGGCTGGACCGGGGGCCTCGAAGTACAACGACATCCACCGGATCGTCTCCAACCTGGGCGTCTTCGACGTCAAGGGCGAGGGTGACACCGTGCGACTGCTGTCGGTGCACCCGGGCGTCACCGTGGACGAGGTCGTCGCGGCCACGGGCTTCGCCCTCGCCGTCGGTGACGACGTCGCGGTGACGCGGGATCCCACCGAGACCGAGCTGATGATCATCCGCAACGTCCTGGACCCGAAGAACCTGCGCGACCGCGAGGTCCCGCCCGTCGATGCTGGAGCGACCACGTGATCGAGCAGCTCCTGAAGACGCCGCTGACCGAGCTGGTCGGCGTCAGGCACCCCGTCGTGCAGACCGGCATGGGGTGGGTCGCCGGCC
>JBJMIP010000211.1:0-5058 GCA_045806825.1 Marmoricola sp. | reverse complement strand
GGGATTGGGAGACACGCCCTAGCTCCCAAGTGGCCTACACAGGGGGCCGGGGCGTGACGATGCCGGCCTCGGCGTCCGCGGCCTCGATCTCCTCGCGGCTGATGCCGAGGAGGTACATCACGGTGTCGAGGTAGGGCACGTTCACCGCGGTGTGTGCGGCCGCCTGAACGAGCGGCTTGGCGTTGAACGCGATGCCGAGACCGGCGGCCCCGAGCATGTCCAGGTCGTTGGCGCCGTCGCCGATCGCGATCGTCGCGGCCTCGGAGACGCCGGCCTCGGCCGCGAACCGGCGCAGCGCCTTGGCCTTGCCGGCACGGTCCACGACCTCGCCCAGGACCTTGCCGGTGAGCTTGCCGTCGACGATCTCCAGCTCGTTGGCCGCGGCGAAGTCGATGCCCAGGTCAGCGGCGAGCCGGTCGGTGATCTGGGAGAAGCCCCCGGAGACGATCGCGAACCGGTAGCCCAGACGCTTCAGGGTGCGCACCGTGGTCCGGGCACCGGGGGAGAGCACCAGGTCGTCGTAGACCCGGTCCAGCGCCGAGGCGTCCAGTCCCGCGAGCAGTGCGACCCGGGCGGCGAGGCTCTCGCCGAAGTCCAGCTCGCCGCGCATGGCCAGGTCGGTGACCCGGGCCACCTCGTCCTCGCACCCTGCGTGGGCGGCGAGCATCTCGATGACCTCGCCCTGGATCAGGGTCGAGTCGACGTCCATCACGATCAACCGCATCCCGCGACGCAGCAGGTTCGCGGACTGGACAGCGACGTCCACGCCCTGGCGCGCAGCTTCCTCGGCGAGCACCGCCCGGAGCTTGTCCGGCTCGGGCCCGGAGACGTGCAGGTCGATGGCGGTGACCGGGTACCGGGCCATCCGCTCGATCCGGTCGATGTTCGCGCCGATGTCCGCGATCCGCCCGGCGATGGCCGCCATCGCGCCGGAGCGCAGCGGTGAACCGAGCACGGTCACGTGGCTACGGCCCTCGGGCCGGGAACGGTTGTCGCCGGCGCCGCGCTCGATCTCCAGGCTCATCCCGAGGCTCGCGGCAGCGATCTTCACGGCGTCGCGCAGTGCCTTCCAGTCCCGCGGCGCGCTGACCAGGAGCCCCAGGATGAGGCGGCCACGCAGCACGATCTGCTCGATGTCGAGCACCTCGACGCCGAACCGGGCGAGGGTGTCGAACACGGTGGAGGTGACACCCGGACGGTCCTTGCCGGTCAGGGTGATCAGGACTGTTGCTTCGGGCGCGTCGTTCATGTCGCTCCGAGGCTAGCGGAGCAGACGGCCACGATCGCGCGACGTGCGGCAGCGTCGAGATCCGTGAGACAGCCCGCGCGGGCGGCGATCTCGTGGCTGGTCACCGCCCCGCCGTGTTCGGTGAGTGCCAGGTCGACGATGTCGCTGCAGAGCACCGCCCGTTCCAGCGTCTCGGTCATCGACGCCGAGGTCCCGGGTGGCAGCGGCAGTCCAGCCCGGTGCGTCAGGTTGAGCATCAGGTCGGGGATCTCCGGTTGCCAGCTGGCGACATCCAGCCTGACCAGCTCGCTGGTCGCGGACAGCAGCACCTGGCGCAGCTGGCGCGAGGCCTCACCCGGGTCGAGGACCGGGGGGACCTCCACCGGGTGGCAGCGCCAGAGCACGGTGCGCGCGTCCAGCTCGGGCACCAGCCCGTACGCCGACCCGCGGCCGGCCACGATCACGGCCTCGCCCGCCTCGAGCGCGTCGGCGTTGAACGGCGGCGGACCGGCAAGCCCGAGGGGATCCCCGGCCGCCGGCAGCGCCAGCCTCAGGTCCGGCTCGCGCAGGGTGGCGATCGCCGCCGGCAGGTGAGCGAGCTCCAACGCCCCGGCGTGCTCGGGCCAGTCCACGACGAGGTGCTGCGGGTCCTCGCCACGGATCGCCACGGCAGCGTCGTCGGGTCCGACCGAGCCACGCAGGCACGCCCCGACCCAGAGCGTCAGCAACGCGCTGCGAGGTAGGGGCACGCCCAAGAGGCTAACCGGGAGGCTGGTCAGGCTAGGGTGGCGCCCGTAGGGGGCGCAGCCGACCAGAGGGATGAATGAGCACCGTTCTCGAGCTCGCCGACGTGAGTATCCGTCGGGGCCAGGCGACCCTGCTCGACGCCGTCAGCTGGACGGTCAACGAGGGGGACCGTTGGGTCGTCCTCGGGTCCAACGGCGCCGGCAAGACGACCCTGGTCCAGGTGTGCTCCGCGCAGATCCATCCGACCTCCGGCGTCGCCGGCATCCTCGGCGAGGTGCTCGGCACGGTCGACGTCTTCGACCTTCGTCCCCGGATCGGTTACACCAGTGCTGCGATCGCGGAGAAGATCCCGCGCGACGAGCTGGTCCGCGACGTCGTCGTCTCCGCGTCGTACGGGGTCGTCGGCCGCTGGCGCGAGCACTACGACGAGCTGGACCACGAGCGCGCCCTCGACCTGCTGGTCGAGGTCGGCGCCGGCAAGCTGGCCGAACGGACCTTCGGGACGCTGAGCGAGGGTGAGCGGAAGAGGGTGCAGATCGCGCGCGCGCTGATGGCCGACCCCGAGCTGCTCGTGCTGGACGAACCGGCGGCCGGGCTGGACCTCGGCGGCCGGGAGGACCTCGTCTCCACGATGAGCGTGCTGGCCAACGACCCGACCTCGCCGGCGATCGTGCTCGTCTCCCACCACGTCGAGGAGGTGCCGCCGGGCTTCACGCACGTGCTGATGCTCCGGGAGGGCCGCGTGGTGGCCTCGGGGCCGCTGGAGACCACGATGACGGCCGAGAACCTGTCGCTCACCTTCGGGATGTCGCTGCAGCTGAGCGTCGAGGACGGCCGGTACGCCGCCCGACGACGCTCGCGCCGACACCTGGACGGATAGGCTCGCGCCATGGACTGGATCCGTGACCACGCTCCCGAGACCTGGTTGATCGCCGCGCTCGTCCTGGTGGTGCTGGAACTGGTCAGCACCGACCTGATCCTGATCATGCTGGCCGGTGGTGCCTTCGCCGGGATGGTGGTCGCGATCGCCGGCGGTCCGTTCATCGCCGCGATGCTGACCGCCCTGGGGGTCTCGGTCGCGCTGATGTGGTTCGTCCGCCCTCCGGTTGTGCACCGGCTGCACGCGGGCCCGACGCTCGCAGTCGGAGCCGAGGCCCTGATCGGTAAGCGCGCGCACGTCCTGGAGACCGTCACCCACACCTCTCCGGGCCGGGTGAAGATCGGCGGTGACGTCTGGACGGCGCAGCCGTACGACGAGGACGACCGCATCGAGGAAGGTGCGATGGTCGACGTGGTGTCGATCAAGGGCGCCACTGCTTACGTGCTCCGGGTTCAGTCGCCCACAACAGAAACGAGCTGATCATGTTCCTGCTGGTCCTTTTCGGGGTCTTGGCGCTCTTCGCGATCCTGGTCCTCGCCAAGACGATCCGGATCGTCCCGCAGGCGCGGGCCGGCATCGTCGAGCGGTTCGGCAAGTACCGGGCGACGCTCTCGCCGGGTCTGAACATGGTGACCCCGTTCATCGACCGGGTGCGCTACGTGATCGACATGCGCGAGCAGGTCGTCTCGTTCCCGCCGGCTCCCGTGATCACCGAGGACAACCTGGTCGTCGCCATCGACACGGTCATCTACTTCCAGGTCACCGACCCGGTCGCGGCGACCTACGAGATCGCCAACTACATCGCCGCGATCGAGCAGCTCACGATGACGACCCTGCGCAACGTGGTCGGCGGCATGACGCTCGAGCAGTCGTTGACGTCGCGCGAGGAGATCAACCGCGGTCTGTCGGTGGTCCTCGACGAGGCGACTGGTCGTTGGGGCGTCCGCGTCGGTCGGGTGGAGATCAAGAGCATCGACCCGCCGCCGTCCATCAAGGACGCGATGGAGAAGCAGATGCGCGCCGACCGGGAGAAGCGGGCGATCATCCTCACCGCGGAAGGCCAGCGACAGTCCGCGATCCTGAGCGCCGAGGGCAACAAGCAGTCCGCGATCCTGAACGCCGAGGGCTATCGGGAGTCGCTGATCCTGAACGCCCAGGGTGAGCGGGAAGCCGCGATCCTCAAGGCCCAGGGTGAGGGTCAGGCGATCCTCACGGTGTTCCAGTCGATCCACGACGGGGCCCCGGACCAGGCGCTGCTGGCCTACCAGTACCTGCAGATGCTGCCGAAGATCGCTGACGGCCAGGCGAACAAGCTCTGGGTCATCCCGAGCGAGATCACCAAGGCGCTGGAAGGTCTCGGGTCGGCGATCCACGAGGTCGGCGGCATCCCGCTGAAGACCGACGGTCCGAAGACCCGGGTCGACCTCGGCTCGAGCGAGCCGGCCACGATCGGTGGTAGCGGCGCACTCGCTTCGGCCGAGGAGAGCGTCCAGGAGGCGCTGCGTGAGGCGCAGGCGTCCGTGGCCGACGACGTGCCCACGCAGGCTGACCCGCCGGCGGAGGAACCTCCCACGCAGTGAGCGTCGGGGCGGCCGTCGCGATCCTGCACTGACATACTCCCGGACGTGACGACCGACCTCTCGCTGCTCCAGGAGGGCGTCGTCCTGCTGGCCGGCGTCGCAGCCGGGACGATCAACACGGTGGTCGGGTCCGGGACGCTGATCACCTTCCCGACACTGCTCGCGTTCGGCGTGCCCCCGGTGACCGCGAACGTGTCGAACACCCTCGGACTGGTCCCGGGCTCGGTCTCGGGTGCGATCGGCTACCGCCAGCACCTGGCAGGTCAGAAGACGCGGATCCTGCGCCTGGTCGGCTCGACGATGGTCGGCTCGGCGATCGGCGCGACCCTCCTGCTGGTGCTGCCGTCCTCGGCCTTCAAGGCGATCGTCCCCGTCCTGATCGTCCTCGGCCTGGTCCTGGTGGTGCTCGGCCCGCGGATCTCAGCGCGTGCTGCCGCCCGTGCCGCTGCCGACGGCGCCCGCCGGACGCCCGATGCTGCCTGGGTGCCACCGGCCGTTCTCGGTGCCGGGATCTACGGCGGCTACTTCGGCGCAGCCCAGGGCGTGATCGTGCTCGGGATCTTCGGCGCGGGTGTGCACGAGCCGTTGCAGCGCCAGAACGCCGTCAAGAACGTGGTGGTCGC
>JBJMIP010000210.1:0-5686 GCA_045806825.1 Marmoricola sp. | reverse complement strand
GGCGGTGAGCTTGTCGGTGAGTTTGCCGGCGAGCTCGGCGTTGACGTTGGTGACCCTGACCGTCCGCTTCGCCGGGTTCGCATAGATGTGCTCGATCCGCAGCGGTGGTCCGCCGTCACCGGGGCTGCTCAGGTGCAGGTCGATCGGGTAGTCCTGGACGCGCAGGTCGCTGCTCTCCAGGCCGTCGAGGTCGAGGGCGTCCACGGACCACTCGAAGTCCGTCGGCAGGTTCGCCGCGGCGAGGCCGGCCTTCTTCGTCCCGCTCGCGTGCGCGGTGACCTTCCGGATCCTCAGCGCGTTGCGAGACGTCACATGCAGGTCACCGACCTGCCAGTCGACGGCACCGAGCCGGAGGTCGGTGACCGTGGCCTTCGCAGAGGCGCCGTCGGGTGTCTGGGCATAGCTGGCGGCCACCAGGAGCCGGCGTACCTGCACGCTGCCGTCCGGGGTGGTCACGGCCACGTTGCGGACCAGGAGGCCGCTCAGGTCCATGCCCAGGTCCTGCATCGTCCCGTCCTTCGCCTTCGCGAAGTGGGCCTTGACCAACGGCGTGGCCTTGCCGTCCTGGTCGAGCGCCGCCGAGGTGGTCACCTCGCCGGAGATCGTCGTCGCGCTTTGCAGGGCGCCCACCACCGCCTGGAACCGGAGGTCGGTGAGCGACCCGACGCTGGCCGAGCCCCCCAGCGCGTCCCAGCCGCGGGTGCCCTTCTGGAGGTCGAGGTCCTGGACGTCGATCTGGTGCAGGGACCCGCCGTCGACCACGACCATCACCGGCCCGGCGGGGGTGCTCAGGTTGGCCACGATGCCCTTCGCGCCCAGCGTGTCGATGTGGAACGACCTCACCAGGGCGCTGGCGAGCTCGCTGCCCGTGCTGGTCTTGCGGAACCCCAGCAGGACGTCGAGCCGGATCCCCTCCAGCACGGCGGAGACCGCCTGGACACCGCTGCCCGGCTCGCCGATGGCGACGCTGTCGACCACGACCTTGCCCACCTGGACGTCGTAGATCTCCAGCCCGTCCTTGGTCTGCCGCACCTTCCCGGTCAGCGAGTCGACCTTCACCTCGCCGATCTCGCCCTGCGGGAGATGGATCCCCATCGCGCTCACGTTGGTCAGCCCGAAGGTCGGGGCGAGCTGGCCGGCGATGGTGTGCCCGGGGGACTTCAGGAGCTCGTCGGGGCGTTGGGTGATGCCGCCGGTGCTGAGCCCCACGTCGAGCGACCCGGTGAGCTTGTCGATGGCGACGTCGGGGGTCTTGACCCCGATCAGCTCGGCGTCGTGCAGGGTCGCGGTGATGTTCCCGGTGGCGGGGTCGAGCTGGCCGGTGATCCGACCGAGCGTGATGCCGCCGATCTCGACGCCCAGCAGCCGGCGGGCTCGGTCGGTGAGCTCGGTGACCCGCTGCCGAGCCGCGTCCTTCGCGGCGTCGTCGGCGGTGGGCGACTGGCTGGTCCGGAGCGCCGCGTCGCGCTGGACCAAGGCACCGATGGCCTGGGCCAGCCGCTCGCGGAGCGGCTCGTTGCCCGGGATCACCGGGAGCCGGTAGTACTGCGCCATCAGCTCGTCCGAGCTGGGCAGGTCGGCGGCCTTCGTCTTGACCACGAGTGCCGGCTGCTCCGGGTTGGTCTTGAGGACCTTCGTCGCGTCGACGGTGAGGCTGAGCTCGCTGCTTTTGGCCAGCTCGGCGACCGACGGCACCGCGGGTCCGTCGGCGACGAACTGCTCGGCCAGCGTCCTGTCGTCGAGGTAGGCCGCGGCGTACGGCAGGATCCCGACGTTCGGCAGCTTGGCGTAGGCGTGGACGCCGGTCAGCAGCACCCCGGCGGTCTCGACGTCGCCGGAGACGGCACCGACCGAGATCGAGCCGATCTCCGCGCTCACCCCCACCGTGGAGCGCAGCGCCTTGGTGAGCGCCAGCAGCTGCCCCCGCTCCTGCTTGGTCAGGCTGCCCGGGTGCCAGCGGTCCTTGGCCTCCAGCTCGGTGAGCCGCTGCTCGTCGTGGTCGTTCTGCTCCGCGACGGCGAGCTCCTTCTTCTCCTGCTCGGTCAGCTGGCCGGGATGCTCCTTGCGCTTGGTCCGCAGCTCCTGGATGCGGGGGGAGGCCTCGGTGGCGGCGATCTGGGCCCTCAGCGTCGCGGCCCGAGCCTCGAGGTCCTTGGCCTGCTGGCTGTCGGGGGGCAGCTTCGACCGGGCGGTCTCCACGACGCCCAGCGCGGTCCGCAGGTACGCCGGCAGGCTCTGGCCGATGCCGAGGTTCACGTCGTGCAGAGCCAGGGAGCCGATCTGGATGCCGCTGCCGATCGAGACGCCCTTGAGGTCGAGGCCGGTGAAGCTGACCCCGAACGCCCGCAGGGTGCCGACCATGTCCTTCATCCGCTGGGCAGCGCTGTACGGCGGCCGCAGCACGCCGTCCGCGGCCAGCCCCCACAGGTGGGTGAAGATGCCCGGGGTCGGGACAGCCAGGTCGCTCGGCGTGCTGATCAGGCTGCTCTTCCACAACGGCATGCCGTGGGTCACCGGCAGCAGCGCCAGGTCCAGCAGGGTCTCGTCGCCCGGGATGGCGCCGTACAGCCCGACCACGTTGCTCAGCAGCTGCCACAGCGGCCCCAGGATCGGGATCGGGACCGTGCCCTCGGGAAGATGCTGGTCGATGTTGCCGATCGGGTTGCCGGAGCCGTCCTGGGTGGCGCGGAAGGCCAGCGTGGCCAGGGCGAGCTTGGCGATCGCCCAGGCGGCCGAGAACGGCAGCGACGGGTCGACCACCACGAAGTCGCTCATCTCCAGGCTCTTCAGCTGCAGGCCGACGTACGCCGGTTCGCGGTAGTGCCGGTCGGAGAACCCGGCGGTGGCCTTGAGGCCCTGCAGGCGCACCGGGCCAGCGCGGTACGACTTGCCGGGCAGGACCAGGTTGACCCCGGCGATCCGCAGGTCGTCCAGCGTGAGGTTGACGATGAAGCCTCGTTCGAACGTCGCGTCCACGGTGAGGTGGTTCGCGCCGCTCGCCGCGTAGGTCTGGTCGAGGGTGGCGCCGAAGAGGTCGCCGCCCACGACGTCCTGAACCTCGCCCAGGTTGAACGCCTTCAGGTGCATCGTGTAGCCGCTCAGCTCGAGCGGACCCTTGGTGAGCAGCAGCGGGGCGAGCAGGCCGATCGCCCGACCCGCCATGCCCAGGAAGCCGAAGCTCACCGGGAGCCGACTCGAGGGCGTGAGGGTCGGGTCGAAGGTCAGCCGCGGCGGCTTGAGGTAGGCGTTGTAGAGGTCGAAGTGCGCGACCAGGGCCGCGAAGGCGGGGTCGCTCTGGGCCAGGGTGTCGGCGCGGAACCTGCGCGAGAGACCGAACACGAACTCGCGCTCGTCCGCGGCCACCGCCAGGTCGACCAGCGAGCGCAGGACCAGCACGTTGGCCGAGGTCCACAGCCGCTGGTCGTCGAGCCGCTCCCGCAGCGACTGCCGGGTCGGCAGCCGGGGGTCGCGACCGGTGGCCAGTGTGGTCGGCAGGTCGCGCCGCATCTGCGGGGTGAGGCTGGTCCACAGCAGCGCCCACAGGCCCGGGTCCTCGTCGGTGAACCGCACCTGCTCGACCGGCGGCAGCGCGCGGATGGCCTGCACCGCGATCCAGGCGTCGCGCCGGGTGTAGGTCGCCCAGCCGAAGAAGATCCAGCTGAACGCGCCGTCGGGGACCAGCCCGCTCGCCTGGCGTCGCAGCGCGACCACGTCGCGGAGCTTGTTCAGGTCGAGCAGGTCGTTGCGCCCGCGCTCGCCGAACAGGAAGTCGTCCGGCAGCGCCTCAATCACGCCATTCAGCTTCTGGCGAGCGTCGATCCGCCGGATCACCGCGATCCGGTGCGTCTCCTCGTAGTCGGTGGGCTTGCCGTTCTCGTGGTCCCACGGGCTGGTCTTCCCGTACTCGTCCTGGCCGAGGAGCAGGCGCACGGTCCGGAGCGCGTTCGTCGCCGTGTGGTGCGCGTCCCACAGCCGGATCACCTCCTCGGCCTTGGCCTGGAGCTCCTTGGCGGACAGGCCCGGGATCTGCGGCGGTACGGCGACGTACTCGCTGCCGACGCCGGTGTACTGCCCGTCGGAGAACATCTCGTCGGGCAGGTTGTCCTCGAGCCGGTGCAGCCACTTGCCGTTGTCCAGCTGGCGCCACGAGTCCTGCGCCTCGATCGGCGTGCTGCGCACCAGCAGGTAGGCGAAGCGGGCGTCGTCGTCGGTGACCGCCCAGTCCACGATGCCGTAGGAGAGCAGCTCGGTGGCGCGGCTCAGGTTCGGCAGGGGTGCCCGCGCGCTGAGCACCGCGTGCAGCACCGGCTGGTAGGTCTCGCCGTTGCGGTCGTCCGCGTCCAGGTGGTCGAGGAGCCGGTCGACCAGCCCGTCGGCGTCCAGCATCGCGACGGTGGCCGCGAGCGCGTCGGTAACCGCGGCCGGCTCGTTCCCACGCCGGGCCTCGGGAGGCGGCGTCGGCTGCTTCGGCAGGGCGGGTAGGACGACGGAGGTGAGCGGCTTCAATAGGTCCAGGGCCGAGCGCGCCCGGTCGCTGTTGGCGTCGCGGAGCACGGCACGCACCGCAGCGACGGTCGCGACGTTCACGCCTTGCAGCTGCTTGGCAAGCGCGGTCTCGCTGGCGACCGCGGTGGTCAGCTCGTCGAGGTCGGAGCCCGGGTCGGGTCCGGTCGCCAGCAGGGCCCGGAAGACGGCGCCTCCGTCGCTCTGGGTCAGCTCGTAGCGGATCGTCGGGCCCAGGCGGCCCAGGGTGTGGAGGAACGAGCGGCGCGCGGTCGGGCCCAACCGGTCCACCCGGACGCCGTGCAGAGCCGCCGTGGCACCGGGGTAGGTGCTGCTCGGCCCGGTGCGCTGGCCCGCGAGCCGGTTGAAGTCCTCGTTCGTCAGCGCGGAGAGGACCGCCACGCACTGCTCGGGGTACGCCGTGTGGTGGGCGTCGCTGAGCAGGGCGAGCTGGACGCGGTCGTCCTTCAGCGCACGCACCAGCGCCCGGGCGACCACGAACTGCAGGGTGGCGAGGATCCGCAGGCAGCTCTCGATCATGGCGTCCTGGGTCTGCGTCCAGGGGTGGTCGAGCAGACCCTTGAGCATCTGCAGGTCACCGGTGTGGTTCTTCGAGACCAGGTCGTCGAGCCGCCTCTCCTGCTCCGCCACGGTCGGCTCGGCCGGCTCTGGGGTGGGCTGCTCGGGAGCCGCCACGGTCGGGCCTGTCGTGGGAGCGACTCCGACGGCACCCTGGTCGCGGGCCAGGTGACCGTCCGGCAGGGCCTGCCGAGGGACCCACAGCGTCCGCCCCTCGCGGAGCGCGTGGACCAGCCCGGCCGCCTCCGCCTCGGCGGCGGTGCTGTCGGGTCGCACGAACGCCCGGTTCTGGTGCTGCCGGGTGTGCACGAGCTCGTGGGCGAGCAGCGGGGCGACGTCGGGAGGCGGCGTACCGGTCAGGGTGACCACGTCGCCGGCGCTCGCGCCGTGGGCGTCCGCGTGGGCCGGCAGCACCTCGACCCGCACCCGCTCCGAGTCCAGACCGAAGCGGGGCGCGAGCACCTCGATGGCCGCCCGGATCCGGACGTTCCAGGCCGCCGCGTCGCTCAGGGTCCGGTACGTCGCGCTCGGCGGGGAGCCGGCCGGCTGCCGGGCCGCACCGCGGTCGCCGGTCCCCGTGCGCAGGGTCGGCTCCGGCGCGGCC